>NZ_CP026363.1:4141666-4478333 GCF_004117055.1 Brevibacillus agri | reverse complement strand
ACTGGCAGCGGAAGGAACGGTGCTTTTCGTACCGTGGGATGTAGCGCGGGAGTGGAAGGCGTTCTGTGCGTGGCTGGCCGACCCTGCCAAGGAAAAGTGGGCGTTTGACGGAAAACGCGACACGGTAGGGCTGGCATGGCATGGGCTGGAGGCAAACGGGATCAGCTTTGACGTCTACCTCGCTTCCTACCTGCTCAACGCCTCGGAGAGCAATCCGACGCTCGACAGCATCGCTTCCCAGTACGCCCAGGTGCGGGTGCTGTCTGACGAAGAGGTGTACGGAAAAGGGGCCAAGCGCCTCGTGCCGGAAATGGACGTGCTCTGCGAACATGTGGCGCACAAGGCTGCGGCGATTTGGCAGAGCGTGCCGGTACTTCGCGAGCAGTTGGCGGAAAACGAAATGGTGGAGCTGCTCCGCGATCTGGAAGCGCCGCTCAGCATGGTGCTGGCGCGCATGGAAAAACAAGGGGTCAAGGTCAACAGCGAGCGTCTCGTGCAAATGGGCGAGGAGCTGGACAAAAAGCTGGCCGATTTAACCACACAGATTTACGACCTGGCTGGCGGGCCGTTCAACATCAACTCGCCTAAACAACTGGGCGAAATTTTGTTCGACAAGCTGGCCTTGCCTGTCATCAAAAAGACGAAGACTGGCCCTTCGACCAGTGCAGACGTGCTGGAGAAGCTGGCTCCGTACCATCCGATCATCGACGCGATCCTGAACTTCCGTCAGCTCGGCAAGTTGCGCTCGACGTACATTGAAGGGCTGACAAAAGAAATTCATACGAAGACGAGCAAGGTGCACACCTTGTACAACCAGGCGACCACGGCTACAGGACGTCTGTCCAGCACGGAACCAAACTTGCAGAACATCCCGATTCGCATGGAGGAAGGCCGCAAAATTCGCGAGGCGTTCATCCCGTCCGAGGACGGCTGGTACATGCTGGCAGCGGACTACTCGCAGATCGAGCTGCGGATTTTGGCCCACATTTCCGGCGACGAAAATTTGATCGACGCGTTCCGGAAAGGGATGGACATTCATACGCGCACTGCGATGGACGTATTCGGTGTGAGCGAGGGCGAAGTGACTTCCTTGATGCGCCGCCAGGCCAAAGCGGTCAACTTCGGCATCGTCTACGGCATCAGCGACTACGGCTTGTCGCAAAACTTGAACATCACCCGCAAGGAAGCCGCCGAGTTCATCGAGCGCTACTTCGCCGTCTTCTCCGGTGTGAAGCGCTGGATGGACGAGATTGTCCAGCAGGCCAAGCAGGACGGCTACGTGACGACGTTGTTGCACCGTCGCCGCTACTTGCCCGACATTCGCAGCAGCAACTTCAACCTGCGTTCCTTCGCGGAGCGCACAGCGATGAACACGCCGATTCAAGGGACGGCTGCCGACGTCATCAAGCTGGCGATGATTCGCATGCAGGAGAGCCTAGAGCAAAAAGGGCTGTCCAGCCGGATGCTTTTGCAGGTGCACGATGAGCTCGTGTTTGAAGTGCCGGAAAACGAACTTGCGATCATGCGCAAGCTCGTGCCGGAAGTCATGGAAGGGGCGCTTGCGCTCGACGTTCCGCTCAAAGTGGACGTGAGCGACGGGCGAAGCTGGTACGACGCCAAGTAGGCAGGCCGCCAAACCAAAAAAGAGAGAATGCAGTCAGCGAGAGGAGGAGGCATATGCCGGAGTTGCCAGAGGTAGAAACCGTCGTCCGCACATTGCGCAGTCTGGTGCTGGGAAAAACGATTGAACGGGTCAGTGTCCATCTGCCCCGGATCGTTCGCCAGCCGGATGACGTGGAAGCGTTCAAGGCCCAGCTTGCGGGCCAGACGATCCAGGAGATCGCGCGGCGGGCCAAGTTCATTCAATTTTTCATGGATCAGGACGTGCTCATTTCCCATCTGCGGATGGAAGGAAGATACGGGCTGTACCAGGCAGACGAGCCTGTGGAGAAGCATACGCACGTCGTGTTTCACTTCACGGACCAGACCGAGCTGCGCTACCGGGACGTGCGCCAGTTCGGGACGATGGACCTTTTTCCAAAAGGCCAGGAGACGGCTACAGGACCGCTGGCCAAGCTGGGGGTAGAGCCGCTGGAGGAAAGCTTTACTCCCGACGTCCTGCGCAAGCTGCTCGCAGGCAGGCCAACAAAAATTAAACCGCTCCTGTTGAACCAGGAATGTATTGTAGGACTGGGGAATATTTATGTGGACGAGTCACTGTTTAAGGCAGGGATTCACCCCGAGAAGCCGGCAGGCAAATTGACTCGCAAAGAGGTCGACCGACTGCATGAAAGCATCGTCGCTACCTTGTCCGAAGCAGTCGAGCAAGGGGGCAGCTCCATCAAGTCCTACGTGAACGGGCAGGGCGAAATGGGGATGTTCCAGCAATCGCTCATGGTCTACGGGCGAAAAAATGAGCCTTGTGTCCGCTGCGGAGCCGAGATTGTCCGCTTTGTGGTGGGGGGCAGAGGAACCCACATTTGCCCAGTGTGCCAGAAAAAGTAAACTTTTTGCCGAGGGAGGAGGATGGGCATGATCTTAGGATTGACGGGCGGGATTGCCACTGGCAAGAGCACAGTGACCGGCATGCTGAGAGAGCGCGGGATTCCGGTCATTGACGCGGACCAGATCGCCAGAGAGGTCGTGGAGCCGGGCAAGCCGGCGTATGAAGCGATTGTGCGTCATTTCGGAAGAGACATCCTGTTGGAAGACGGTCAAATTGACCGAAAAGGGCTTGGGGAGATCGTGTTTTCAGACGAGTCCGAGCGTCAAAAGCTGAACGCCATCGTCCATCCCGAGGTACGGCGAGTGATGCGGGAAGAGGCGGAAGCAGCCGAGGCAAACGGGGCTGACATCGTGTTCATGGACATTCCGCTGTTGTTTGAAAGCAAGCTGCAGCATATGGTCGAGAAAATTGTCGTGGTTTACGCGCCGTACGACATGCAGCTTGCGCGGATGATCGAGCGGGACGAACTGGAAGAAGAGCAGGCGAAAAAGCGGTTGCGCGCCCAGTTTCCGATTGAGCAGAAGAAGCTGGAAGCCGACTTTTTGATCGACAACTCCTTTTCCCGCGAAGAGACTGAGCGACAGGTGGAAGCGCTTCTCGCCGCAATCAGGTCGGAGCAGCGCTCATGAGACCAGGCAAACGCGCAGCATTCATTCTGCTCGTTCTGATGAGCGTTTTTTTGCTGCAAGGTACGCCTTTGGTTTGGAAATGGATGTACCCCATCAAGTATCAGCAGGAAATCGTGACAGCAGCGATCAAATACAATGTAGACCCTTATCTGATTTTGGCCGTCATCCGTTCCGAGAGCGGCTTCAAAACAGACCGCGTCTCGAAAAAAGGAGCGGTCGGCCTGATGCAGATCATGCCGGATACGGCGGAGTGGATCGTCAGCCAGGCCAAATTCCGTCCGCAAGACGAGCAGTACTTGTACGATCCCGTCATGAACATCGAGATCGGGACGTGGTACCTGAACTTTTTGCTGAACCGCTACGAGGGCGATCTCATCAAGGTCATCGCGGCCTACAATGCCGGACCGGGAAAAGTGAACGGCTGGCTGGAAAGCCAACAGTGGAGCGGGCACCGCGAAACGATTGAAGACATTCCGTTCGGAGAGACGCGCCAATATGTGCAGCGAGTCCTCTATTATCATGACCGTTACAAGCGCATATATGACTTCCAGTTGAGGTAAAAGCCGTTTCTCTTGCAGGAGAGCGGCTTTTATCTTTGCGTGGGTACAAAAAATAGGAGGGGAAAATCGTCCAAATATTTATTTTTCAGTAAAACACATTGATAATTGTGTTATACTTATTATAATGAAAGTAACGGATCAGTGTAACTTAATTGCGAAAGGGGTTTCTATTTATGACAATCAAAATTGGTATTAATGGTTTCGGCCGTATTGGGCGCATGGTATTCCGCCGCGCTATCCAGGACCCCAACATTGAAATCGTAGCGATCAACGCCAGCTATCCTGCGGAGACGCTTGCACACTTGCTGAAATACGACACGATTCATGGACGCCTGCAAAATAAAGTGGAAGTACAAGACAACAAAATCATTGTAGATGGCAAAGCGACAGTTGTCCTTTCCGACCGCGACCCGCTCAAGCTGCCTTGGGGCGAACTGGGTGTGGAAATCGTCGTGGAAGCGACTGGAAAATTCAAGGATCGCGAAGGCGCTGGCAAGCACCTGCAAAGCGGAGCGAAAAAAGTGGTCATCACGGCTCCAGCCAAGGAAGAAGACGCAACGATCGTCATGGGCGTAAACGATTCCATCTACGACCATGCGAATCACCATATCGTGTCCAACGCTTCCTGCACCACCAACTGCCTGGCTCCGGTGGCAAAAGTGCTCAACGATGCGTTCGGCATCGAGCAAGGCTTGATGACAACCATTCACTCGATCACAAACGATCAGGTGAACATCGACAACCCGCACAAAGACCTGCGCCGTGCGCGCGCGGCTGGCGAGTCCATCATCCCGACTACTACGGGCGCTGCTCGCGCGGTAGGCAAAGTATTGCCTGAGCTGAATGGCAAGCTGAACGGCTTTGCGCTGCGTGTCCCTACCCCGAATGTATCGGTTGTGGACCTGGTAATCAACACGAAAAAGCCTGTAACCGTAGAAGAAGTGAACCGCGTGCTGCGCGAAGCAAGCGAAGGCAGCATGAAAGGCTACCTCGAGTTTTGCGACGAGCCGCTCGTATCCAGCGACTTCAACGGCAACGACAACTCCTCGATCGTCGACGGTCTGTCCACGATGGTCATGGGAACCAACCAGGTAAAAGTAATCGCTTGGTACGACAACGAGTGGGGCTACTCCTGCCGCGTCGTAGACCTCGTGCGCCACGTATCGGAAATGCACAACCAGGCAACTGCCAAAGAAGCAGCGGCGGCTGGTGTCAACTAAGCTCGACTGAGCAAGCCCTTTGCCCGTTTCAAACGAAGCGGCAAAGGGCTTTTTGTCATGCTTGCCCCTCCCCGCAAAAAAAAGGCTACGCCGTCAAAAGGGCGAAGCCAAATTGTTTTCGCTATCATTTCCATTCACGAAGAAGAAGATTCAGACAAGCCGCTGATGTTAAACAATTGATCGTCTTCGAAGCCGACGATAAACAGCTTGATGTTTTCTTTCAGGTCGAGATCATAGGGAGCGATGACATCGTTGCCGCGCCCGTCTTTCAAGACGCGGATCGTCGGCCGATGGGAATAGTCCGGGTCAACGCGACTGACTACCCCTGTCTCGCCCGTATTGAGGACGACGCTGCTTCCGATCGGGAAAATCGCGATGTGCTTGATAAAGGCGTTCACCAGATGATGCTCGAAAAGATGACCGCCAGAGCCGAGCAAGTATTCGACAGCATCCTGGGGCATGTAGCGCTTGCGCCAGGGACGCGGAGAGGTCAATGAGTCATAAATATCGCAAAGACCGACGATCTGGGCGAATTCATGAATCTGCTTCCCGACCAGGCCCTGGGGATAGCCGCTCCCGTTCAGCCGTTCGTGGTGCTGCAAACAGACGTGGGCAGACAACAAGGAAATGTCGTGCTGCTTGCGAAGCAGGTCAAAGCCGAGCGTCGCATGCTGCTTCGCCAGCTCCTGTTCTTCTGCATTCCAGCGCTCTTTTTTCTGCAAAAGCTCCTCCGGCAAACTGACCTTGCCGATATCGTGCAGCATGGCTCCGATGCCCAGGTTCATCAGTTGGGTCCGGTTGTAGCCGAGCGACATGCCGACTGCCGTCGCGAGCACTGCCACGTTGACCGAATGATGGTACAGGGATGGAGAATGGGAAGAGATCGTGGTCAGGTGACCGACCATCTGCTTGTTTTGCATCAGGTCGTCCAGAATGGAGCTGAAAGCCCGTTGAAAATGCAGGCCCATTTCTTTCAGGGAGATTTTGCGGGCCAGCTTGTTCGAGTTGGTGATCTGCTTGATCGTTTTTTCAATGACTTCCACGGCAACTTGTCTGGTCTGCGGACGAATGACGTCCTCCACTACGATGTCTTCCGTGCGTGGATCATCAATGTAAACGGAGTCGACACCGGATCGTTGAAGTCCGGATATCAAGCGCTCTGTCAACTGCATACCGACGCCAAGCAGCACTTTTCCATCTTCGGTGAAAACGGTACGGCCGAGCTTCATTCCCGGCTGGGCTTGTCTTAAAGAAACTAAACGCATTCCAATCCCTCCAACAGTACCCATATTGTACTCCATTCGACTTATGCTTTAAATAGGTACAAGGATTGACTTGACTTCTGACTGGAATATGAGGGACACTGTAGACATGTATTGTCAGTATTGGAGTTGATTCTGATATGCGTTGTCCATTTTGTGAATACAATGGCACTAAAGTCCTGGATTCGCGCCCCTTTAATCATAATAAATCAATCCGTCGCCGCCGGGAATGCGAATCGTGCGAACGTCGTTTTACTACATTTGAAATGGTCGAGGAAACGCCGCTCTTGATCGTGAAAAAGGATGGCACCCGCGAGGAGTTCAGCCGCGAAAAGGTGTTGCGCGGTCTGGTGCGCGCCTGCGAGAAGCGACCTGTTCCGTTGGAAGTGCTGGAAAATGTGGTGAACGACATTGAAAAAGAGCTGCGTAGCTGCGGCCAGGCGGAAATCCCGAGCAACGATGTCGGGGAAAAGGTCATGGAGCGTTTGTACCACGTCGATGAAGTCGCTTACGTCCGTTTTGCCTCTGTTTATCGCCAATTCAAAGATATCAATGTATTCATGAAAGAGCTGGAGGAGCTTCTGGCGCAGGCGAGAGGCAGCCAGTCTTCGTTGCCGAATGATTAAGAGATAGATAACCGATAGGACTCTCCTCACGCTCTTGCGAATTTCGCCGGGGCTATTTTGCTTTCCAGTTATTTTTCTACGCACATCCGTTTGCCATGCTATAATAATAGAATCGAATTTTGTCAGGAAGGAAAGATCTGATGCGCCGTTTAGTCTGGAACGAATTGTTGCCAAAAGATCGTTACCTGGTGCGGCTGGCAAGACCTCTCAGCTTTTCGGAAATGGGGTTTGTCACGCAGTTGTACTTGCCGATCATTGGCGTCGAATCGTACGCCCTCTACCAAATGCTTGTCCACAGTGTGCAGGAAGCGAGCGGGGCCTCTGCGGAGGGAACCCATCGCAGTCTCATGCTCGCCTCTTCGCTGTCCCTGGATCGTTTGCTGGATGCGCGTGAACGCCTGGAGGCCATCGGACTTGTCGAAGTGCGCCGCCGGGAAAACCAGCAGCGCGATTATTACTACGAATATTTGCTGAAACCGCCGCTTGCGCCCGGAGAGTTTTTCGCGGACTACGTGCTTTCATTGATGCTGCTCAACAAAATCGAAAACGTCCGCTACTCCCAGTTGCGGCAGCAGTATGCCGATGCCTTGGGCAGCAAGCTGGCAGAGGAATATTCGCAGGTAGAAAATATCACCAAAGATTTTCACGAAGTTTTCCAATCGTTGAAACCGTCGGAGCTGGAAGTGAAAAAAGGCTCGGAGCGCGAGCGCTTTTTGACCGAGATGGAGACAAACTTCCCGCAGGCCGAGATGAAGTCCGGCTTCGAAGCACAGGTGAACCATTCGCTGAGCGTGTCGTCTTTGCGGCTGTACTTGCCGGACAACGCCGATGCCGCCAAAGTGCTGGAAGGCAAAAGCATGGAGCTGTTGTTTTCGCTCTGCCATTTTTATCAGTTGGATAGCTGGGGCATGGGGCAGGAGCTGCGCGACTGGACGCTGTACAAGGCGGACCGGAGCCTGGACGGAGAGGTGCTTCGCAAGCGGCTCATGCAGCGCTACACGGAAGGCAAGCTGTATCGCAGCGATGCGGCTTTGGCTACGCCAGATGACGACTGGGGGCCGGGCAAGTTGCCTGAACCGGGCAGCGAAGCGTTTGTGCGCGCCTGCCGGCTGCTTTCCCCGCTGGCGCTGTTGGAAAAGGTCGTGGGCGGCCGCGTGAGCAAGGTGTATCTGGAACGCGCCGAGACGTTGGTGTTCGCAGATGGCATGTCGCCGGAAGTCGTGAACGCGCTGCTTTTGCACACGCTCGCCAGCATGCAGATGGAGCTGCCGAAAGCGTACATGGAGACGATTCGCGACAGTTGGAAGGCGAAGCGGATTGCCACTGTCGATGAAGCGGTGAAGCAAATCGTGGAGCGCTCCGAGCAACGGGCGCAGTCCGGCGAAAAAGCAAAAACAGCGAAGAAGGAACAAACTCCGGTCAGACGAAACGGCCGGGCGATTTTGCAAGACAAGCTGCCAGCTTCGGTGGAATGGCAGTTGTCGCAGGAAAAGGCAGCGCCGGACGCTTCCAAAGGGCAGTCCATTCAGGATTTTCCGGAATTGCAAAAGAGGCTGGAAACGCTGCGAAAACGGAAGTAAGGGGAGTGAGGGAATATGGAATCTATCAGCGAGTTCATGCAGGAGCTTGCCAAGCGAACGCCGCGTCAACTGCTGACACCCGATCAGCAATTGGATAAAATGTTCCGTTCGTCTGCGTATTTGAAAGCTTTTCAGGCGGAGCACCCGGCATTGACCCGAGACGATTACCTTCGCTCGCTCTCCAGCATTTATACAGCAGTCAAGGAGCAGTATTGGTGCGAGCGTTGTCCGGGGCTTGGCGAGTGCCCGAATCTGGTCAGGGGTCACAGCACCCAGCTTGAGGTGGCCCACGGCAACATCGTCAGCTCGATCAGGCCCTGTTCCAAGCAGCTTGCGCACGAGGAAGAGGTGCGCCGCCGTCGCCTCATGCGCAGCTACTACGTGTCCGAAGAGACGATGAACGCGAGCTTCGAGTCAATGGTCATCGACGCCGACAATTTGGCCTCGGTGGAAGCGGCGATCCAGTTTTGTGAAAAGGTAGGTACGGGCGAGCGGGTCAAGGGCCTGTATTTTCACGGCCCGTTTGGCGTTGGAAAAAGCTACATCATGGGCGCGATCGGCCGCGAGCTGTCCGAGCGCAATGTCGCTTCCCTGCTCGTGTACGTGCCCGACTTTATCCGCGAGATGAAAGATTCGATCTCGGACCAGTCGTACGCTGGGAAGCTGGAGCTGCTCAAGGAAGTGCCTGTGCTCATCCTCGACGACATCGGGGCGGAAAACTTGACGCCGTGGGTGCGGGACGAGATTTTGGGCGTCATTTTGAACCAGCGGGCGAACAACCATTTGCCGACGCTGTTTACCTCGAACTACTCGCTGGAGGAGCTGCAGGAGCATTTGTCTATCTCAAATGGCAACCGGATTGAGCAGACAAAGGCGGCGCGGATCATGGAGCGGATTCGTCACTTCGTGGACGTTTACGAAATCCGCCGCCAAAACCATCGAGCGGGCAGCTAACGCGAAGAGGCGGGAGGCTTCCCAGTACGAGATGGCAAGCACCTCTCTGCCCCGATGGTACGGCCCGAACAAGACATGCGAGTGCACGGCGACCGGAGAGGCGTTCCACCCAAGCGATTCGGCCATGGTCATTGCGCGGGCCAAATGGTAGTCGTGGCTAATTATCAACACATGGTGCATACGATAGTCGTCGAAAGCCTGCTGGCCGTACAGCAGGTTTTCGTATGTACTGGTGGACTGGTTCTCCATGAGAATGTGCTCTGCCGGGATGCCGTGGGCGACCAGATAGTCCCGGCTGACCTCTGCTTCTGTTTTCGTTTTTCCCTCGCCCAGTCCGCCTGTGACGAGCAAGGCAGACACGTAGCCATCCCGGTACAACTGGACGGCTTGCTCCAACCGCTCGCGCAGTCCGGGACTTGGGCCTTCTCCCCACACAGCAGCCCCCAGCACGATGCCGACATCGGCGTGTCGGGGGACAGCCTGCTCGGCCGTTTCTTCAATCCGTTGCCAATGATAGCCGACCCACATTCCGCCGAGCAGAACGACGACGGTGAGCGCCCGCAGCGCTCTGCGCGGAAAAAAATCTCGTATTCGTTTTCGCAGTTTTTTCATGCTATCGTTGCTCCCTCGCATCTCTCTTTTTCGTGCAAATGCTCGATCATTCTCTTTATTTAGACGTTGCAACTACTATCTAGTTACACGCTTCGACACATAGCCGACATAAATAACTGGTAAATTATTTCTCGCAAATGCCGATATAGTAATGGTGAGATGGTTTCGAAAAACAGCAAATTTCTTACTTGCGAGGGAGGTTGGCAATGTTCTGGAAAAAAACGATGCTCTTGTTTCTGGCCGTCCTGCTATTTGTGGGAACCGGAAGTGCAGGGATCGGATTGGCTGCGGAAGTCATCAACCGCCTTGTACTGACCAAAAACGAGGTAACGCTAGAGTTGGGTGACACCGTTTCCGTAGGGGCGACGGCCATCTATGAGAGCGGGAAAACGGAAGAGGTTACAGTGAAGACGAATTGGCAAAGCCCGGACCAGGGCAAGGTGATTAACGTCTACTCGGGACAAATCACAGCCAAGGCTGTCGGAAACGCCGTAGTCACTGCGGAATATATGGGCAAGACAGCTATCGTCAATGTAAACGTCACGAAAAAAGTAAAGGCGCTGTCGCTGAATCAGCAGTCCGTCAACACCCGGATCGGGGAAGAGAAAACGGTTGAATTGACGGCTTACTACAGCGAAGGCGAACCTGAAAACGTAACGGAAAAAGCCGACTGGTCAATCGACAAGCCGGCAGTTGCGACCGTCATTAACGGCAAGATCAGAGGCTTGAGCTCCGGTACGGCAACCGTTA
This sequence comes from Brevibacillus agri, assembly GCF_004117055.1. Taxonomy (NCBI): domain Bacteria; kingdom Bacillati; phylum Bacillota; class Bacilli; order Caryophanales; family Paenibacillaceae; genus Brevibacillus; species Brevibacillus agri. The sequence goes on along the minus strand of NZ_CP026363.1, from coordinate 4,467,634 downwards.
CGGCCAAGTACGGCAGCCAGACGACGAGCGTACAGGTCAGCGTGGAAATCGCTCACCGCCTCATTCCGAGCAAAACACAAGTGTCCCTGCTTTTGGGCAACCCTGGCACAAGCTCGGAAACAATCAAACTGCTCGCGATCTTCCCTGACGACACTCCGGAAGATAACGATGTAGCAGCGAAAGCCGAATGGTCTTCGGACAACCCGGCAGTAGCCGACGCGCTGAAAGGGACGATCACGGCATACGGTCCGGGCTCGGCTACCATCACAGCCAAATACGGCACCAAGACCGCAACGATCAAGGTTGACGTCGACAATACGCAACGGCTGGTGGCGACTCCCCAGAACGTATTTTTGAAGGTGGGAGAAAACAAGCCGGTGAAGCTGGAAGCCACCTATGCCAACTCGTCTACGCCTGTAGACGTCAATGACAAGGCAGAGTGGTCTTCGGACCGTGAAGATGTTGCGTACTACAGCAACGGAAAAATTTATGCTGTCGCTTCAGGCGAAGCCATCATCACCGCCAAATACAGCAACAAAACGGTACAAATCTTGGTGGATGTAGAAGTGCCGCGCTCGCTGGACATCATCCCGTCCTACCTGACGATGGCAAGCGGCAAAACCGTGGAAATCGGAAGTGCGCCAAATGGCAACAACGTCATTGTGAAAGCCTTTTTTGCCGACGGACAGAGCGAGAACATTACCGACAAGCTCGAATGGTCCTCGGATCACCCGGATATCGTGTTTGCCAGCGGGAAAACCATTTCCGCCTACAAAGCAGGGACGGCGACCTTGACCGCCAAATACGGCGGGAAGACAGCTACGCTGGTCGTGGACGTGGATGTGCCGCAAAGCTTGACCGCCAACCCGGCCAAAGTCGCGATCCAGGTCGGAGATGTCAAGCAGGTAACAGTAACTGCTGCTTTCCCTGACGGAACAAGCACAGATGTGACCCAAAAAGTGACCTGGACATCCAGCGCGCCAGCAGTAGCCACTGTGCGCCAGGGACTGGTAACAGGTGTATCCACCGGGGCTGCGACGATCACGGCGACTTATGGGACACGCTCGATCAACATTCCGGTATCCATCGGCGTGCTGCAATCGCTGACCGTGGACAAAAAGTCGCTGGTCCTGAGCAAAGGCGACAGCCAGGAAGTCAAGCTGACCGCCACCTACGCGGACGGCACAGTCAAGGACAACATCAATGACCAGGCGACATGGACTACCTCCTCCGGTGCGGTAGCCGAAGTGAACGCGGGCAAAATTACCGCCGTTGCTTCCGGAAAAGCAACGATCACAGGTACGTTTGAAGGCAAGAGCGTGACGGTTGCCGTAGAGGTCGATCAAGCGCAAACTTTGACGATCAACCCTCGCCTGGTGATTATGAACGTCAATGACTCCACGGCAGTTGAATTGAAGGCGACAGACAGCTCGGGCGCAACCGTTGACGTCTCCAAAACCGCGGAATGGACCTCGTCCAACCTGAAGGTAGCCGACGTGGAAAACGGCAAAGTACGCGGCCTTGCCAATGGCCGCGCCACGATCACCTTCAAGTACGGCGGCAAGTCTGTAACCCTTCCGGTGGAAGTGGGAATCGTCACCAAGCTGGAGGCGGACAAGCGCTTTGTCAGCCTGAAATCGAATGGCAGCAGCGTCCAAATCAAGCTGACCGCCACCTTGTCAGACGGACGCACCATGGACGTCACCAGCCTTGCTGACTGGAAGACGAGCAACTACAAGGTAGCAGACGTCTCCAAAGGCTTGGTCAAAGGGCTCGCCTACGGGAAGTCCACGATTACAGCCAAATACAACGACAAGAGCGTCTCCGTCCCTGTCGATGTAGACACGCTGAAATATTTGAAAACAGACGTCGTCCAGGTCATCATGAACAAGGGCGAAACGAAGCAAGTCAACGCCATCGCCACCTACACGGACGGCTCTGAGGCAAACGTCACGAAGCCAGCCTTGTGGACTACTTCGCGTCTGCTGGTCGCAGACGTGAAAGACGGTGTCATCAAGGCGACAGGCTCGGGCAAAGCGACGATCTACGTCAGCTACGGCGGCAAGAAAACGCCGATTGTGGTGACGGTGCGGTAGGTAAGAGCAGGAACAGATTTAAATTCATCTAATTCTAATTCCAGAAGGGGTGTCTCCATGGTCGATTGTTCGATCAAGGGGCGCCTCTTTTTTCATGGAATGGTAGCGTCTCCAAAGGGTGTCTCATGGCTAACACGGCCAGCCGGGAGAAGGGAGATTTGCGTAAGCGCTTGGCTGGACCGGACTTTCGGATTGTTGTTTTTTTCCAACAGCTTGTCTATACTTTACGTAGCTTTTGCATCTACATAGATTTTGACTATAAATTAGGCAGGTTTTGAGGCGGGGGAGGAGTCAGGGCAGATGGTCAAACTGAAAGATATCGGGAGTTTTGAGGTGCTGCCGGAAATCGCAGCACACATTTACGAGGGAAACGTCGCGGCTTTGCAGGCGGCGATTGCGGCAGGCTGGGATGTAGAAGAAAAGATCGTCCTGAGCCAATATACGACCGTAAGCCCGTTGGAGCTGGCGCTAGTAGCGGAGAAGCTGGAGGTGGTCAAGCTCCTGGTTGAGCACGGCGTCAACCTGAATGCGAAGGACGAACCTGCTTTTCTCATCGCTGTCCGCTATTGCAAGGAAGACATCGTCCGCTACCTCGCCGCCCAAGGCGCGCGGCTGGACATGAAAAACCGGGTCGGCTCCGGCGCGTATGCCCAAGCGTACTACGGCAACAAAAAGAATATTCCGCTCATCCACGAACTGGGACTCGATATCAGGCTGCATGGAGGCGACGTGTTGCGCATGGCCGTATCCGACCACGACCGGAAAACCGTCGATTACTTGCTCGATCACGGAGTCGACATCAACTACAACCAGCCGGACATGGTCTATCCGTATCGGGCGACTCCACTAACCGTCGCAACGCGCATGGGCAATCTCGCCATGGCCAAGCATCTGGTCGAACGCGGCGCCGACGTCACCCTGGCGGAAAAAGGCGGCGAGCGCCCCTACACCATCGCTGTCAGCAGCAAGCACGAGGAACTGGCCGCCTATTTGAAATCGTTGGAGCCTGCAAAGTTTCATGATGTGGAGAACAGGAAGTATGAGCTGCAAACGTACAAGCTGTCTGCCGAGCTGGTTCGTTTTCTCACTGGTGACAATCTGCGCGTGGAGCTTGCGGAAAACGAGTACGGGATGGGGTATATTGATTTCTTTTCGTTGGCAGATACGATCGAGCTGAAAGTCGGGCGGCAAAAGCTGCTGCGTCTGTCTGCGGATATCGAGAACTATTCGCATCTGCATCTGGTGTGGAATCCGAAGAAGAAAGGCATGATTGGTTGCTACGACGAAGAGCATGGGGAGTATGCCGATCTGGGCAGCTTTGCGGAGTTTTTGGCGCAGCCGGAGGTGGATTTGGTCCGGTTTATGGAGGGAGAGGTTGAGGAGAAGAAGGCTTAGGAGGGGAAGGGGCGGTGATGGGCTGTTGGCTTCGGCAGCCCTTGTTTCAGACAGCTCTTATTTCAGACAGCCCTTATTTCATAGAGGAAGTGCTGGAAGGGAAGCTGGCAGATGGAGGTGTTGGGTGGCGGTGGAGTACATAGGAAGGATGATAGACAGGGGCGTTTTTGGGTTTGGTTTTGTTTTCGGAGTTTGAACTGGGTGTTGAGTGGGGGGAGTGATTGAAATGTGAGTGAGCTATTCGGGAGATTTTTTTCATGACGAGCCTGACTTTTTCCGTTTTTTTCGCTTGCACTGTAATAGAGAGGTGTGCTATACTGAGATCACTGAGGCGGTAATCCGCTACAGCATACATAATGGTCATAATGATAATATCGCGGGCCCTTAGCTCAGCTGGGAGAGCGCTACACTGGCAGTGTAGAGGTCGTCGGTTCGATCCCGATAGGGTCCACCAATACATTTAATAAAAACGGCAGAGATGTCGTTTTTTTATTTTGAATTTACCCCCCTTGTTTGCTCTGTGTTTATTACGAGATAACAGGGTTCTTAGATAGCAATTTTACAGAAAATTAGATAGCTCTATTGAAAAAACTCAAGCTGAAATGATGCTTGAGTTATTATTTGCCTATATACAATCATACTTCATTTTAGTCGAAAAATGTTGAATCGTGTGAAATATCTCGTTAAAATTAAGAAGAAATAGATTCCAATCATATCTTTGCACATAAGGATTTTCCGAATACCAAACCGGAAACGGAGGATAAAAATGAATAAGCTCGGATCATTCTGGCTAGCGATCATACTAGCCATTAGTGGAATATCGACCTTGTTTAGTTCAACGTCAGTAAAGGCAGAATCATCAGATTACATATACACAAAGGAACAGCTAGATGCTCTCAATCACCTTAATGAAATTCGTAGTAAAATCGGCGTTCACCCAGTCAAATTGAATCCGTTTCTAACAAAAGCAGCAGAAAATCACGCAAAATACCTAAATATAAACCCAGAGAATAATTGGTCATTATTAGCTCATAATGAGGAAAGCAACAAGAAGGGCTACACAGGCGATGATCCTAGCATGCGGATAAAGGCAGTGGGTGGATATTCAACAGGGGTTTTAGGTGAGGGAATAGCTTTTCGATCGTCATTAATAGAGGGGATCGATAATTTAATATATGGACCTTATCATAGGGATTCTTTGATTTCTGCAGATTTAGAAGAGGTGGGCTTTGCTTTCGTTAATGGTGTTATTGTAGGCAACTATTATCTTGGAGATGGTGACTCAGTTGCTCATAATGACGTTGTATATCCTTATAATGGCCAAACAAATGTGGATATAGGTTTTTATGGAGATGAACTTCCAAACCCGCTTAATCAATTTGGTGTCAGTAAAACAGGTTATGCAATTACGTATCAAACTGGAAAACTTCTCTCATTGGATACTGTGTACAATGTAAAAATAACAAATAGTAAGGGTGAAGATGTTCCAGTCTTTGTACAAAACGGTTTTGCTGAAGTTTATATTTTCCCCAAGGACGAACTTGCTTACAACGAGAAGTACACAGTAACGGTAACATACAATGGTTATGACACCACTGATGGTTGGGGGAATTGGAAGCCAACAAGTGGTTCGAAAACATGGTCTTTCACAACCAAGCCTGATCCAAGATTTGCTAAGCCTGACTATTTACCAGATCCTACACCAATCATCTTACCATCAGGTTATTATGACAGTAGTGGTAAATACGTACCAAGAAAACCTTTCACGAAAGACAATGTTGGTATTGGGATTAATGGAGACCTAATCACTGTTAATCCACCAGCATTTATCCGTGATGGGAATACTTTCATTCCCCTTCGAGGGGTTTTTGACGCAATTGAAGCAAAGGTAACTTGGTTTAAGGAGACTCACTCCATAGAAATTGAGAAATGGTACACTACAATAAGATTGACGATTGGCGATCGGACAGCTTATGTAAATGGTAAACCTATCACGTTATCTGTAGCACCGTTTATTTCATCTGAAGGTTCGACGTATGTTCCACTCCGTTTTATTAGTGAGACCATTGGAGCAAAGGTAGGATGGGATGCTCAGAACTTTGTAGCCCTGATTATTACAAAGTGATAAAACTCTCTCACCTACCAGCTCTTAAGTCAAAACAGCCTAATTTTGGCGGTTTCAGCGTGTAGACCTTGTATCTGTCGATACTTTGTCTACACGCTGAAGCCATCAGTGGGAGACTGATGGATTATCATAAAATTCTACGAAAACAGATTATTCTTACTTGCTCTCGTTTTTCTTTAGATTTTCATACTCAGCTTCCAGCAATCGGAAGAAATCAGAAGGTTTGATTTTCAATCCTTCGCAGAGTTCAAAAATTTTGCTGGCCGATGGTTCATTCCTGCCGACTTCAATCATAGATATGTACGAACGATCCACTTGACATAGTCCTGCTAAATCTTCCTGACTTAATCCCTGCTTGATTCGTAAGGCTTTCACGGTTTTACCGATAATTTTTTAATGGTAAGGTTATGGTTGTTCAAAGAGAAATACTCCTTTTACAACCATTATCAAATTGGTATAATTCCAACAACAGATAAAGTATTCAACATAATGTAATATATTTACAAAAGAACGTATGTTTTGTGGTGTGAGATCCTCTATATTGGTATCTATAGCCGGTGAAAACCATAGAAAACCAGTGAAAGCCTACATATCCGGTCAATGCTTGCGAGTATGCCTTTCTATTATCTTAGTATGTTGGGAATGTTTTTTCTAAAACATTAGCAACAATAAGCAATATTTAAGAGAAGCTGAAGGATATTAAATATTAAGCATTGACGGAGTGTGAGGAAAATCAGTCATAGTTCAACAAAAGAGAATGATGAACAAAAAGAACTGGTATTATCCCCTCAAGGTAGACAGTAAAAAAAGAGTTCATGATATCATGGACTCATTACTGTTGACCGGAGGGGATTTTTCATGCCACCAAAGAAGGGACAGGTCTTTACTCGTTATAGCGAGGATACGAAGAAAGAGGCTGTTCGCTTGCGTTTGGAAGAGCAGTGGAGCTATCAGGAGATAAGAGAAAAGCTGGGAATTAAAAGTGATGCACAGATCATCAGTTGGGTACGTAAGCACCAGAGCGGAGAATCGTTTGAGGATTATCGTGGGCTGTTTTTCGCAAGTCAAAAATACAGAGAATCGCTGCGGATTTGTGCATAGGCACGGCCAACGCTGAAGATTATGACGATCTCACTCCGGATAGCGCATTTCGTAGCCGGTAGCTCTCGCCGGTGAAAGCCAGGACGTGTGCGTGGTGAACGAGTCGGTCCACGAGCGCTGCTGTCAGTCTGGCATCTCCAAACACCGTGTTCCACTGGCCAAACTCAAGGTTAGAGGTGACAATCACACTCCTTTGCTCATAGCATTCGGAGATGACGTTAAACAGTAGTTCAGCTCCGTCTTTGTGAAAGGGCACAAACTGGATTGTCAACACTAAACTAGACAACTTTTTTAAGGTGTTCAAGTTTGTACTCGACAGGAGTTAGATAACCGAGTGAGCCATGGATTCTGATATGATTGTACCAATGCACGTAGTCGGATAACTCCAGCACTAGTTTTTCTAAACTTTCAAAATGCCGACCTTTAACAAACTCAGTTTTAAAGATTTTGAATGTTGCTTCGGCTACTGCATTATCATACGGACAGCCTTTCATACTAAGGGAACGCTTGATACGGAAAGCTGTCAGTGCTTCATCTATGAGCTTATTTTTAAACTCATTTCCACGATCGGTATGAAACATTTGAATCCTGTTTAAATCGGTCTGAATGGATGCAATCGCCTGGTAAACCAGCTTTGCATCTTTGCGTGGTCCCGCACTATACCCAATAATTTCTCGGTTAAAGAGATCGACTAATAGACATACGTATTGCCATTTTTGCGCGACTCTCACGTATGTCAGATCACTCACTACAACTGCCAGTTGTTCTCTCTGATCAAATTGTCGATCAAGCTCGTTTGTCACGTTTGATTCATTGCAAGACGCTACGTGAAGCTTGAACTGAGCCACGGTATACGATGACACAAGTCCGTTTTCTTTCATGATTCTGCCAATTCTCCGCCGGGATACGATCAAGCCCTTCTTTTTTAACTCCGTCTTAATTTTACGCGTGCCGTAGTTATGGCGGCTGATGCGGAAGATTCCCGTAATCGTTTCGACCAGTTCATCTTCGGAGTGTTTTTCCTGTGCCTCGTAGTAGTATGTACTTCTTGGTAATTGGAGGACTCTGCACATTGCTGATATCGAGTATTTGTGCTGGTTGTTCCGAATCACATTTACTTTCGTCCTAGTATCAGCGCAGCTTGCTTTAAAATATCGTTCTCCATTTGCAATTGTTTATTTTCTTTCCGCAATTTGATAAGTTCCTGTTGCTCGGGGGTAAGGTTATCCTTCTCTTTGAAAGAACCAGATGTTTGACTCTGTTTGACCCATTTGTCAAGCGCAGACGGTGTTAATTCATATTCACGAATGATATCCTTTCTTGGCTTTCCATTCTTATAAAGCTGAACCATCTGTTCTTTAAATTCAGACGTAAATGTCCTTCTTTCTTTTTTCGTCATAGTAGATTCTCCTCAGATATGTTAGTAGTAGTCTACTTGACCTTAATTTTCCTGTCTAGCTAAGTGTAACCTGTCCATATCAATAAATATAGCGCTCGTGGTCCAGAACAAACATTAATGCCTACTGAAGTGATGGAATTAAAAGGAAACCAGTTTGAAGTAACCCAAAGTTTAACCAGATCTAAATCTTAAATGATCCTTTGCTCGTTCTTGTGGTATTCTCCACTCCTCAATTGTCGCAGGTTCATTCCCCCTCCCCCGGGTACAAACGTAATGTTTTGTATTACAAGGGACTTACACAATTGAATTGGGCTTACTCCCTGAGGTAATGCTAGGCAATCGCCCATTCGTAATAATGGGCAACAGCATAGGTATAGATTGTGTTCAGGTAACGAATTGAACTCCTTGCTGTATCAATCCTTGCATGGGATTTTTAATTACTACCTCAGGAGGTGCCACATGGCAGATGAGTTTGTGGATCGGTCATTAGAAGAAATTCGCTTTTGGTCTCGCATAATGAAGGAACATTCCCTCTTTTTGAAATTGGGTTTCAACTGTGATGACACCAAGTTAATTAGCGATGCAGACCGCTTTTACGGGATCTTTGAAGATATTGAAAACCGCGCTCACTCCTTTTCCCGGGATGTAGATCCGCAAAGAATCTACGATTTTAACCAAATCGTGCACAATGCCGTTTCTCATATTTGGACTTTTAAACGACACGTTCTCGGGTTAATCATTCGTTGCAAGATCGGCGGAAACAATTTCCCTTTGTTGGTTGACCATGTTAGTAGAGAAGCTGCATATTTCAAAAATCGTTTAGAACAACTGAATACCGGAAACCTTGATCCACTGCCTGATGCTGTTATTAATGAGAATGTCTTTTTCCTGAAAATCATGGCCGATCATGCAAAATTTATAAACCACCTGCTTGATCCATCCGAAAGAAAGTTGGTGGAACAAGCGAGAGATTTCAGTCATGACTTCGACCAACTTTTATTTCAGGCACAAGATCTTGACTCCATGCGCCCCCAATCCCAAACTCGGCCTCTTCTCGATCAGTTCGTTGACCAAAACCGTGTTTCAGTCCGGCAATTACGCGACTTTAAGAAAACGGCGTATGAACTTATTGAAGCTTGTCGCATCAAAAGTATTATCCCTCCATTGCTTGCCGATCACGTCTTTCGGGAAGCCTCTCACTTCCTTGAAATACTCGATGCCTTTGATGTTGCTTTATCGCATTCAAAGTAGCTCATGGTAACTCCCCTTTTGGGGAATTTGTAATTCTTTTGATATACAATCGTGTGGTTTGTGCCCGGGAGCTGCAGCCCGGGCCTCCATCTTTACGCCACTGCTTGCTGCGCCGCCTCCGCCAGAAGTGAGTCGATACCGCCCCCGCCTTTCGGGATTTACCTGAGGAACCAAAGCTTTGAGCGGACGACTTACGTAGGACGAGCGGTACACTTCTGCCCCTCCCCTGTTTGACATAATGGAGCGTAAGTTAAGCCTTGCGCTTTGCTTGGCTTTTCTTTTTACGATACAGCAATTGGCGCTGACGCCTTCGATCACCGGAGCGGCCGTCTTACAAGTAAACGTATGACAGTCTGGATGGTCGTAAAAACTCTTGTTGTTATGACAAATGACCTCCCGACCGAATGAAGCAACTGTTCATCTGTCAGATGATCTGGTTGGCAGCTTTGATTGCCCAAATATTGACGAAACCCAGCTATTGCCTTCACTCGCTCCTCGCTCATCTTGTCACCTCATCATCATTTACCTTTCCTCGATGAAATGAACAAACGGACAGCAGTGGCTTTTAGCGGGGTGAAAAAGGGAGTAAAATAATCCGTCCCCAACAGCCCAGCATAGGGCCCAATGCTCTACAACTCCTGAAAATGACGAAAACCCCTGGTTTCCCAAGGGTTTCAACGACCTTATGTTTGGTGGAGCATAGCGGGATCGAACCGCTGACCTCTACTCTGCCAGTGTGGGGGAGGGGAGAGGAGAGATACGAAAAAAACGGAAGAAAGCCTTGCGGGGCAAGGCTTTCAAACAGTTAGTTTCATTTTCGTTCGAGGTTTCCGAGAAGCTAAAAAACGGAAAGGTGTGACCAAAATATGCTCTACATGCGGGAACATTGGCCTTTTGGTTCCCATCTGACGTGTTGAGCTAAGGCCTTGATTTATAAGAGTTTTCTCCAGTCTCACTTAGTTCTATTTGAATGCCTTCTTGATTGAAATGACAGCTTTCGTCCCCAATTCGTCCCCCCAAACCCTTAACCTTACTTCCCTCCTGTCAAGATCCATCAAGCCATATCTGCATGTTTCCACGGGTAAATGAAAATTCGCTCGTGTCAAGGTTATTCTAACCTGCATTCACCACAGCATATATCGGATATTTTTTTCGTCTTGACTTTGATCAAACATTTTATTTACTAGGTTCCACTGGTAACCGAAAATGGAGATAAGTCATCAATTTATAGCTTATTAGTGCAAATTACTACAATAAAACTTGTCAACAGAACTGTTATATTCTAATATATAGAAAGAAAATTACGTACGTAATAGAGGTGTTTTCCATGGATGCTACCTTTAGCTATAATTTTCCTGCTATACGCGGAATCCAAGCTGGTAATGAATATTACGTCGTTATGTGCCCTCTACGACTAATTCCAAGAATTTTCTTATTCGATGAAGAAGAAATTCCTCCTGAGCATCGTGCTCAACGTTCTTTGAATAAAGCGAGAGTGCCAGATATCTACAACTACATACTTAATAATCCCAATGATTATGTTTTTTCTTCCCTAACAGCTTCTGTAGACGGTAAAATGTTGTTTTCACCTTATTCTAATGATCCTCAATTTAAGGATATCGGTAGACTTTCAATTTCACTAGATGCCCGCTTTCTCATTAACGATGGACAGCATAGAAGAGCAGCAATTGAGGAAGCTCTAAAAGTTATGCCCGAAATAGGTCAAGAAACGATTTCAGTAGTGTTTTACCGAGACGAAGGCTTAATGAAAAGCCAACAAATTTTTGCTGATTTAAATCGTCACGCGGTGAACACGACTTCTTCACTAGGAATCCTATACGAACATCGTGATCAGTTAGCCAACTTAACAAAGGAGATCATTGCAAAAATTCCTCTGTTAGAGCGTTACACCGACAAAGAGAAGCAGTCGCTCTCCAAGCTTTCTCCCAAAATATTTGCACTGAGTAACATTTTTCAGACCAACAGCCGCATTCTTAATAAAAAGAAAGGCGAATTTATCTCAAATGCGGAGAAACAGTTTTTAGAGGAATTCTGGTCTGAACTGTGTAACTCCATGGTCGAATGGCAGCAAGTATTAAAAAAACAGCTTTCTCCTGCTGAACTTCGGTCGAATTATATAAACGCTCACGGTGTCTTTTTAGAAGCAATCGGAATTGTCGCCAATTATCTCTATAATAATCACCCAACTGACTGGACTGCCTATATTGCTAAGCTATCCTCCATCGATTGGAACAGAAGCAATATTGCCTGGTTGGGACGCGCCTTTGGACCAACAGGAAGAATTAATAAAAACAACGATACTATTCAATTGACAGCAAATTTAATCAAAAAATACGTAGGCATCCCCCTTGGAGAGCACGAACTAGCCATCGAAGACAAATTAAAAGTAGGGTGAATCATATATGTTATTTGATCTAATCAATAGTAAAGACAGAATTTCAGATAAGATTGCACAAATCCAAGAAATATATCTGCAGGATGACCGCCCATGGGTTGTTGGTTTTAGTGGTGGAAAAGACTCTTCCGTTGTGGTTCAGCTCGTGTTTCATGCGCTAGCGACTCTTCCACTGGAAAAACGAATTAAAAAAGTCTTTATCATCTCCTCTGATACGCTTGTGGAGACTCCTCTAATAATCTCGTCAATTAACGCTACCCTTTTAAAAATTCAGCAAAAGGCTGTCGAGATGAATCTTCCTATTGAAACGCATAAGGTAAAACCACTCATGGAGAAAACATTCTGGGCTTCTCTCATAGGAAAAGGGTATCCTTCTCCCCGCCAAAAATTCCGTTGGTGCACTGACCGGATGAAAATTGATCCAGCGAACAGCTTCATCCTGGATAAAGTTTCTCAATTTGGTGAAGTGATTATGGTTTTGGGCGTTCGCGACTCTGAAAGTGCTACACGCGCACAAGTGATGGAATCCCATACGGTGGATGGGAAAATTTTGATGCGACATTCCAGTCTATCCAATGCCTATGTGTATGCACCCATTCGTGACTTCACGTTGGATGATGTATGGAACTTTCTGTTGAGTAATGATGGGAAAACACCCTGGGATACCGACAACTATGAGCTGCATGCGCTTTATCAAAACTCTTCTGGTGGGGAATGCCCCCTCATTGTTGATAAAGAGATCAAAGAAAGTGCAGGTTCTTGCGGAAACAGTCGGTTCGGATGCTGGGTTTGCACCGTTGTGAAAGAAGATAAGGCACTAAAAGGGTTTATCGAGAGTGGTGAGAGTTGGCTAACTCCCCTTTTAGAGTATAGAAATTGGCTTTCTGAAATACGTGATAATCGAGAATATCGGGAAAAACACCGGATGAATGGTAGCATTTATTTCGTTGGTGAAGGAGAAGAAAAAGAGTTAGGCCTTGGCCCGTTTACGTTAGAAGCAAGAAAAGAGATATTGAAAGAACTATTAAAAACCCAAAAAAGACTCAACAATCCATACGATGCTGACTACAAACTGATTCAAGAAGAGGAATTAAAAGTGATTCAAAAATATTGGTTTGAAGACGGCGATTGGGATAATAGTGTTCAACAGATCTATCAAGAGGTTATGGGTGAGGGCCTAGACTGGGAATCGGATGAACGGCCATTGTTCGAAAGGGAACAACTCACAGATTTAGAGTTACTATGTGAAGCTAACAATGTACCTTTCGATCTCCTCAAAAAACTAATTGGTATCGAAAAAAGCTATGTTGGATATAAAGTTCGACGTGGTTTACTGCAAGATTTCGATAAAACGCTTAATCAAGATAAACTACACTATGGGAAAGTAGAAGGGTTTAAAGATGAAGTTTAACCGTTTGCGTATAACGAATATCGGAGCATTTTATGGCAACTTTGATTTTGATTTGCGCACCTTTAATGCAAATCAAAATGTCGTATTATTTGGTGGAAAAAACGGTGCTGGAAAAACAACCATTCTTGAAAGTATTCGTCTCGCATTGTTTGGCCCCTTGGCCTATGGATATAAGACAGAAAGTGTTCCCTATTTCGATAAAATTTCATCGAAATTAAATTCATATGCAGTTAAAAATCGCGAGAATAAATTTCAAGTGATTCTTGATCTCGAACTCGTTGAAAATCTCCAAAGAAATGTCTACGTTCTTCGTAGAAGCTGGCAACTAGAGCGTGACACCATCAAAGAAGATCTGGAAATTATATGCAACCAAAGGATCCTCTCCAGTCAAGAAAAAGACATTTTCCAAACCAAATTACGCGAGGAAACTCCCCCTCAATTATTAGAACTTTGTTTGTTTGATGGAGAAAAAGTTGCACAAGCCATTTCCGATGAAATTTTGTCCAGTTATCTACAAGAAACAGCGAAAGTGATGTTTAATCTTGATCTCTTTGAAAACTTGGAGACCGATTTAAAAACCTATTTAAAACAAGACGCGATCCAAGAAACCTTATCTAGCGATCAGCAAAAAATCTTAGAGTTAGAAAACACCCTGCAAATGCTAAATAAACAACGTGCGCTCATCATGCAGGAACAAGTAGAAATTGAGACAAAAATCGAGGAAAATCAATCTTCACTCGAAAACAGTGAAAAACAATTTGAAATCCATGGCGGATTACTAAAAGAGCAGCGAGATTCTTTAATTAATCAGATGAATGATATTGAGCAAGAAAGAAGAGCAATGATGGATAAAAATAGAGACTTAATCTCAACCCTTCTCCCCTTTGCTCTTGTGAAAGATATACTCCACGATGTCAATCGCCAAATGGAAAATGAAACAAAGCTTGAGATTATCGAAGGTCTTAAACAAATGACTCAACAAAGCGATTTCGATCACATCCTCCAGAATTTAACTCGGAAAGGGGTCATTCTGGCACAGAAGGAAACGGCTGCAGCATCCGAAGCACTTTACACAGAGTTCCTCGGACTACTTTCTATTGAGTCATCTGAACCCATTCATCGAGCTTCTTATCAACAAAAAGCCGAAATTGTATCCATTAGCAATCAGGTCAATCAGTTTGATCCGAAGGAAATTTCCGACAATATCAAAAGAAATGCAAAAATGATCAAAACGATACAAGAGATTCGGCAGAAAATTAATGAGAATGATATGACGAGCGAACTTCGGGACCTTCTGGAAAATATTAATGAAGCAAAGAATCGAAACATCGCATTGCTTCACAGAAAAGAACAATTAAACATAAGCCGCTCCGATCTGGAAGAACAGATTCAAAAGGTAACGAACACTTATCTTAAGTTAAAGGAGAAATTGATTCATTCCAGAAAAGCAGAAAATATCTTTGCCATCACCAAACGTGTTCTGGATGTGAGTAAAGAATTTCGTCGCCTTCAGATGCAGAAAAAGTTGCAGGATGTGGAGATTGAGGCAGCACGTATGTTGCAACTCTTGTTCCGCAAAGAACTATTTGTTGTCCGGGTATTTATTCATCCAGAAACGTTTCAGCTAAAGCTATTTAACTCAACCAATGAAGAAATTAACAAAGAAAGTCTCTCTGCGGGTGAGAAACAATTACTTCTCTTATCGACGATTTGGGCAATGGCCCATTGTTCTAGAAGACGTCTTCCATTCGTCTTTGATACGTTACTCGGTCGACTTGACCAAACACATAAGAAAAGTATCATCGAGCATTTGATTCCTCGTTGCGGCGACCAGGTCATTATTCTTTCAACTGACTCTGAAATTGATGAAGAGCATTACAAACTCATTCAACCTGCAGTTGTTTCAACCTATACGATTGAATATAACACACAAAAGTCAACCATTGAGGTTGGTAAGCATTTCTTTACCTTCTCGAATCCTTTGGAGGACAATAGCCATGCAATTTCGTCTTAAAACATCAAAAGCAACAGCGGACCGATTAAAAGATCTACAGAACGCTACAGGTTTAACGCCGAATATCTTGGCTAGGATTGCCGTCGCATTATCGCTGAAAGAGCCCCAACCCGTTAGTCCCATCGTGAAAGATGTAAGTGGACTGGAATTCAATCGAAATACATTGACTGGTAGTTATGATTTTGTTTTTAAAGCTTTGATTAGCCAACGCGAAAAAAGGGAACTATCAGATGAAGACTACTTTCCCGTTCTTTTTAATGCACATCTTGAGCGTGGATGTAAACTCCTAGAAAACGAATATAATTATGCTGGCAATAGTCAGAAACTGATTACAAACCTTCTTGATAAAATACCAGGGGGCAGCGATTAAATGATCTATTTTGACAATAGTGCAACCACCCCTGTTCATCCGGAAGTATTCGATGCAATGCTTCCATTTTTTAAAGAAGAATACGGAAATCCCTCTAGTAAATATTACACTTTGGCAGAAAATGCAAAAAAAGCGGTAGAAGAAGCACGGTTTCATATTGCCGAGTTACTTAAATGCGATCCGGATGAGGTTGTTTTCACTAGCGGAGCAACGGAAAGTAACAATATGGTACTAAAAGGGTATCTGGATACGCGTAGTGGGGTACGTATAATAACTACGAAAACGGAACACCCTTCCGTTCTCGATACTGCTCAATATCTCGAATCTCATGGTGTCAAAGTCCATTACCTTGATGTAGATACCTATGGTTTTTGTGATGTAGACCAGTTAGATACGTTATTAGAATCTGATCACCACCTGAAAACATTGGTTAGTGTTGTATGGGGAAATAACGAGATTGGAACGTTAAACGATCTCTCGACCATTAGCAGTATATGTGCAAAGCATGGCGTATCTCTACATACAGATGCTACCCAAGTAGCTGGTAAAGTAGAAATAGACCTATCATCCCAAGTCATTACGTTTTTATCGCTCTCTTCTCATAAAATACATGGTCCAAAAGGCATAGGAGCATGTATTATTAAGAAAGACGCACTAGGTATTCGAACAAAACTTACACCACTATTGCACGGTGGTGGACAAGAATTTGGGTATCGAAGTGGTACATTAAATGTTCATAACATCGTTGGGTTTGGAAAAGCCGCTGAAATAGCGAAACGCGATCTCCGCAGCACGATGAAACACCTTGCCGAGCTCGAACAATATCTCTTGCAAAAATTACATGAAAAATTAAGTGGAATCCTTCATTTGAATTCTCGGGCAGCTACGAAAATACCTGGAATCGTAAATATTCGCTTCGAAGGTGTAAACAACGAACTCCTTGTGAAGAAACTAGCTGACCACTTTGCCATATCGACAGGATCTGCTTGCAGCTCAAGTAAACCATCTCATGTTCTTCAAAGCATTGGTTTAACCCTGGATCAAGTGCGTTCTTCTGTTCGGATCTCGCTATCTCGTTTTAATACGCGAGATGAAATCGATCTCTTTATTGACACATTGACCCGGTAATACATTCAGGGGGGACTCCCTTCCCTCCCTTTCTATAACTGACTACTTACGATTTGGGGTGATCACAACTTTTAAGCCCCAAAATTGGATTTGAGACATACCCCCTTATCTTGTTAAGCTGATATCAGAAGAACAGAGGGGGATATTTTTATGCAACGGAGACGCTATTCAATCGAGTTCAAACAACAATTGATCCAGGAAGCCCACGAAGTAGGAAACGCTAGCCAAGTAGCCAGACGGCATGGGATAGACCCTAAAATGCTGTATCGATGGATACGTGACTCCAAACACGCAGATTGGCAGAATACGTCTTCCGAAGCTAAAGCTGTAACAAGCTATACACCAAGTCCAGGAGAGTTTCGGGAACTGGAAACGGAGAATGATAAACTGAAGAAATTACTGGGAGAAAAGGACTTGGAAATCGCGATCCTTCGTGATCTTGTAAAAAAGGTGAACCCAGCTTATCGGACAAAATGGAGATAGCCGACAAGTGGATACAGCTGGGGTACACAGCCAAACTAGTGCTACGTATTGTCGGCATCCTGGAAGCAACCTACTATTACCGAAAAAACAAAGCCTCCCAAAAACCTCGCGTTTATCACAGAGGAAGACCTATACCCGGTTATTCGTTGTCAAAAGACGGACAACCTGTCAGTGACGAACAAATCAAAGAATGGCTATCCGAGCTGATTGCCGATGAAGAATCTGCTTATGGATATCGAAAGCTTACCGTCTGCCTACGGCGAGACCACCAACTGGTCATCAACAAGAAAAAGGTTTACCGCTTGCTGAAAGAAGAAGAACTCCTGCAACCACAACGACAAAAGAAAAGGAAACATCCTCGAAAGTTGGCAAACAACCGAGAGATTACCGCTCCGAATCAATTGTGGGAGATAGACGTAAAATACGGATTTATCGTAGGAGAACAGCGTTTCTTTTTCCTGATGAGTCTCATTGATGTCTATGATCGAGCGATCGTGGACTACCATTTCGGACTGACCTGCGAAGGAAAACATGCTGCTCAGATTCTCCAACGTGCTTTGTGGAAACGGCAGCAATTCAATTGTGATGATCGCCCTGTTATCCGTACGGATAACGGTCCACAGTTTATTAGCCATGCCTTTGAAGAAGCCTGTCAGCATTTCCAAACGGTGCATGAGCGAATTCCTCCAAAGACACCCAATAAAAACGCTCACATTGAGTCATTTCACAGTGTTTTGGAGAAAGAATGTTTGCAGCGGAATGAATTTCAGAGCTATCAAGAAGCCTATGAAATCGTGACAAACTATCTGCTCTTTTATAATCAGCGACGGATTCATGGAAGCTTGTACGATTTATCACCTGTAGAATTTGGTAAAGCCTTTGCCTTGCAACTCATTACACCATTTGTTGTGAAAGTGTAGTATGGCAAAGGATTGCAGAATGATCCCTACTTCAACCTAGCTGACAAGCAGGAAGGAAAACGTCTGGGGTCAAGTGATCTCCTTGACGCTAGGCGTTTTCCTTCCTAGACTCCTAGGTGGTTGAAGGAGGGAAGAAGCATATGAAAATGCGAGAATAAGGGAGAAAGACTCAAATTTTAAGGGGTTAAACCGACAATGAATAAGTTTAAAGAGAAAGAGTTACAACTTCTTTCTACGCTTTGTAGTGAGAATAAGATACCAACAAAGTTAGCCTATGAAATCATTAAATCGGCCGTAAAATTTTCATATGAAAACCTTTCTCCAAATGCACGAAAAAAAGAGTACTTTGATTTAATCGATTTCTATTCCAAGAAAAACTAGGGTGATAAATATTGTTATTAAAAAAGTTGCTCTTTGATAACTATAAAACCTATTATGGCCGCCAAGAAATTGACTTTTATATCCCAAAACAAATACGAGAAGAACAAGGAAAAAACATTATTCTGCTTGGTGGATTAAACGGGGCAGGAAAAACAACTATTCTCAAAGCCATCCATTATTCGTTATTTGGCAAAAGAGGGATCTCCGACGCAGAACATAAAAAGCTATTCTCCAACGTGATTAACAATGTATTCTTCGATGAGGGCGGTAGAAGTTGTTCCGTTACACTCATTTTAGAAACTGATAGTGGTGAAGATTGGGAACTAAAAACGCAATGGAACTTTGATCACAATAAACGATGCATTAATGAAAATCGGGAAATAGCGATTCGAAAACCTGGTGTAAAAATTCCTAAACAGGCTCATATTGAAAACATAGAGGCATTCAATCGATTCATTGATAAAATGATACCTTTCCACGCAGCTCCTTTTTTTATCTTTGATGGTGAAGAGATCAAAGATATTATTATTCGACAGGATAGCAGCGAAATGAAAGAAGCGATTCATAAAATTACTGGGCTAGAAGCCTACAAGCAACTACTTAGCGATTTAAGCTCTATGAAAAGTTCCTTGGAACAAAATCTAGCCAAAGCAGTCAATCAAGAAAAGTTGAAGAACGTTCAAGAAGAACTGGCTAATACGGAACAAGAAATGGAGACACTTGAAAAGAGAAAATCAGAGTCCATCGCAGAGAAGAATAAGCTAGAAGCTCTCATTCGCGAAGCGAAAACAAGCCGTAATGAGAAAATTGCAAATAACTCTAAGTCGAGAGAAGTCATCATAAAGAAACAGGCTCAGCTCTCTACTCAATATCAGATCGAAACTGAAGAGTTCGCCACATTATTTAAAGAAAATGCCTTATCGATTATCTTATCAGAGAAAATTGTTGCCCTGAAAAAACGCCTGAAAACGGAACATGATTCAAAACAAAGACGCATTATCCAAGACTCTGCCTTAGTTCCTTATCGAAACTTTATTAACCAATTGTTTGACACCCCTATTTCTCCTCCACTGTCAGATGTTCAATTATCGCAAATTAAAAGTATGGGAGAAGAAATTTGGGCGAAGGAAAACAATATTACATTGGAAGTTAGTAACATTGAGGAAATTCATGATATTACACATTCCGAGTATACTTATCTGATGAATCTCCCCGTCCACGATCGGCACAGAATCGTATCTTCCATCAATAAAATCGAAAAGCTTTCTACACAATTATCGGACATCGAACAAGAACTGCGTACCGCGCCAGAGTCTGTCGATATCTCGGAAGAAAACCAAAAAATTGATACGTT
This sequence comes from Brevibacillus agri, assembly GCF_004117055.1. Lineage (NCBI taxonomy): Bacteria > Bacillati > Bacillota > Bacilli > Caryophanales > Paenibacillaceae > Brevibacillus > Brevibacillus agri. The sequence goes on along the minus strand of NZ_CP026363.1, from coordinate 4,447,790 downwards.
AACGAAGAAATTAGGAGAAATCGATTTAAAACTCCGAAACATTCAAGCAAAATTAAATCGATCTAAAGAAACAAAAACGAACCTTTTAAACCAGTTGACACGAGTCTCTGACCAAAATAATGATTACGCAGATCTTACGAACCGATTAGAGTATGTCAATCGATTAATTAAAACGATCAATCAATACGTAAGCGAGATGACACATTTAAAGGCCGTCTTTATTAAAGAAGAGTTTGCATCTATGCTGAATAAATTATTTCGAAAACAAGATGAGTTTGGCGTCATCGAATTTGACATACAAACCTATAGCATCAAGCTCTATAATGATAAGTTGCAAGAAATCAGTATCCAGGAACGTTCTGCTGGTGAAATGCAGATGATTGCCTCTTCGCTTATTTGGGCATTAACCAAAGCGTCTGACCTTTCTTTACCCATGGTAATTGACACACCTCTTGGACGACTGGATAGCTATCACCGGAATCACTTAATTAACTATTACTATAAAGAACTAAGTGAGCAAGTCATCATTCTCTCAACTGACACAGAAATTAGCCAAGATTACGTTGATTTGATGAAAAACACCTCACATCGTCAGTATCTACTTGATTATGATCAAAATCGAAAATATACGATTATTCGTGACGGTTACTTTGATTTCGTAAAGGTGTGAAATAACGATGGCGACTAGAAGAATGTCTCTCTCTGGAACCGGCAAAGAAATTCTAGATACACTGACAGAAGCATTGGAAATTGATCGTCCAACGGCCATAAAAATCGCGCTTGCGAAAGGCATTTCAAAAGCTTCCGGCCGCGTTAACGAAGACTTTAAGGATCATTTACCGAAGTGGACGATCCCCGATCATCTCATCAAAGAACGTGAGTTTTTATTATTTCGTCAGCTCATAGTAAACGAAGCGCAAAGTGGTCTCGATGAAGATCTCTTACACCAATATATGCTTGAGTATATTGAATTTGGATTGCGTATGATTAAGAAGCAATTAGAAGAACAGACTTCGATGGAAGATTTTCGGCTCCTCATCCTCCAATAAAAAAGGTGTCCCCATGGGACACCTTTTTTAGATTCGTTCAGATAGGGATGTAATATCAACCACGGTGACAACAGGTTTGCTCAGGTCGCCATCGTCTTTTCGAATCGGACCATGTACAATGCACTGACCTTTTTTCAAGGAAGAAAGTTTATTTTCCCATAGTTTGCGATCTGCCGGAGTAGTGGATAAACCAGCCGCAACATACGAGACTTCCTGTTCTGGCTGAGCAAAATACACTTTCTGGGATGCATTTTGTAAACGAGCGAGTTCGTCTGCTGATAATTGCGATTTAAGGAATTGCGTTGCATACCAAGCAGACAATCCAAATTTTCGCCCTTCGGTAAGAATCCTGGCGGAAGGCGATTTCTCCGAATGATCGAGGTTCTGAGCCTCATCCATAATGATTGGAATCGGTTTGTTTTTGTTTCCGAACCTTACCGCGTAATTCCATAGATCCCATAAGACGAATTCTGTAATAATCAGTTGCACATCTCTAGGATATCCTGTTAACTGAATGACAAACACTGTCCCCTTACCCTCAACAATGTCTTGCCAATTAAGGGGATCCTTGTTACTAAACGGATTTCGATCGATCAAGGGTCGAATTTGCGATAGTGCCGTTTTTGCGTATGTGGATGCGTCTTCTTCGAGAATTTCACGAAGCAGAGGGAGACTCATTTCATCTTGATAACGATCAAGACCAGTGAGAATCGCATCATAAATGGCATTAAGCTGTTGAATTCCCAGCGTCTTGTAAACAGCTGAAAAGACACTTTTAATTCTCTCTGCAACGTCTGTATTGGATTCAGGAAGCGTGATTCCTCCAATGTCCCGAACATTTTTCAAAAATGGATTAATCGGTAACTGTTCGGTAAACACAATCTGTTGCTGTAATTGGGGACCTAGCGCTTGTACGAATTCTGCTTCTAACTGATTCGGTAAAAAGCCTTCCGTGTAGTCGATCACAATGCTAGATATGCCCTGTTTCGCTTTTTCCAGGAGCAAGCATTGCATAAAGTATGTTTTCCCCTGTCCAGAGCTACCCGAAATCAATAAATGGCGATTCGCAATCCCTTTGTTTCCATACTCCCAGTAGATATTCTTATTGGAATTCTCAGCTCTTCCAATCAATATTCTGGTATCCTTGAGAATACCCGCCCCCTCTTCTGCTGGGGGCGTAACAGGGTGGGGCGTTAAAGGCTGACTTCCCACCTCATCCTCTTTCTCCTCCATTACATCCGTTTCACCATCATTACCGAGTTCCGTCACCTCAGGTATATGCTGCTCCCTGTCTTCATCAGTGTCCCCTGCTCGCTGATCAAGTTCCATTTGAGTAGCCGAATCTTCAAGTGAAATGGTTTCCTCTTTTTCTACAGATGTGTCGATAAGGTTTTCTGCGACCATTTCTTCCTCGGATCCTTGCTCATGATTATCCAGCAGTACCAGCATCGGCTCCTGATGAATAACATTCTTAGCATCGTATATGTTGGAGAGTAGTTGTTCTTTTACTAGATCGCCTTCTTTTTCCTGAATCCACTCCCTCATGTCCTCCATGGACTGGATCAAGCCACTATAACCGTCATATTCAGTCAGATTCATATAAGTAACCCCATCCTCAAGATGAGAACTGCGGTGAAAAGCATCTCTTTGGAAAGAGAGAACCGCACCATCACCGATAAATGGATGGAGATGGGTAGCAAGAGTAAACTGATCTTTTAATAACTTTTCGAAGACGGCTTCTGTGAGCTCATAATTTTTCGATTCCCAAAATTGACTTTGCTTAAGTTTATTCGCATTCGAAATAAACAACTGGGCAAAGAAATTCCGATAGAATCTTCTCGTGAAGGCCTTTTCATTGGGATCTCCCAATGCATTCATGATTAACTTTTTGGTACTACTCACTTGTTTCTTTGCTTTATCCAATATTTCGTTTCGATTAAAACCGATTTTCACTTCGACGGGGTAAAAATGCATAAATAATTGTTGATCGCGTTGCTCTAAACCAATAAGTAATAAGTCATCACTGTGACTTCCTTTTACACCAAGATTCTTGGCCGTAAACACACCCTCTGATTTATTTAAGCTAACAGCCCCCGCTACGCGTAAAATCTCTTCTAACGAAATCGGTACCCACAAAATTTCTGGATGATCAAAATAAGCCAAACTGAATTTAATGGCTGAAATGATACTTAATTTCTCACGCGAATAATGTCCCTTGCTGCCAATAATGCGAAGCAACCATTCCCCATTAAAGGTGTTAAAAGCTTTGATTGTATTTTTGACTTTTCCCTCGTCACAACTGACCTCTTTATCTTTGAGGAACTCTTTAATGACAGAGAAGTATTGTTGCGATTTATCGGTGACCGTAATCGCATCGTATCGACTCGAGGAAGAATATTGATCACTATAATGAATTACAACCAAATTCTTTCCGTATTCATGAAAGAATTCAAGGTCGATACTAGGATCCACGAAAGTAACCCAGTATGAAGAGGAGAAAATGGACTCCAGTACTTTTTCATCCGCCGTTGTTGTTCGAGAGAAGATCGCTTCTCCTTTTCGGTACGTATCATTCCCTTCATTCCGGAGGTTTGCACTCAACTCGTTAAAGTAATACGCCATCTGGACCAACAAATTTTTTTCATCCAGGGAATATGCTTTGATTCCAAAACCACTCCGGTAATTCTCTTTTCCCTTCATAGAAGGGACATTTGAGAATAGTCCATCAAGGGAAATCCCCGTAACCATGTCTGCCATCGGTTGTACAGCAAATTGTTCCTGAGCATGCATCTTATAAAACGAAATGTGGGCGTACTTATAATTATCTTGTGTCTGTTGTTTATAGTAAGAAAGACGGGCCCGAATCGTTCTCAGCAGATCTTGCGGTTCATAGTATTTGGATGACAATTTGATATTAAACTTCGATTGGAATTCATCGATTGAATCGGTTCTGGAAAACAAATCAAAAGCACTATCATAATTGTGTTCGCGATACAGCGTGATTTCCACAGTCTTTACAGCATCAATGCCTTTGCTCTCGATTTTATTTAGAATCCAGTTCACGATTCCTCGTAATACTTCATAATCATTTTCAATGTTAATTAAATTGATTTGTAATGGAGCTTTGGATTGCTCACTGAACAAATAACCAAAATGCTCTTCAAACTGGGCAATTTTATCCTCAATGAGTTTGGCCAAATATCGATTAGCATCCGAAACGGTTACTTGATTGACGGGCTTGAAAATCAACCATTCTGTTACTGCACTTTGATTGTCGGGTTTATAGAGTTGTTCCTTGCCTAGATTAATTAACGGAACTAAACTATCCGGTTTTAAGCGATTCAGGATATTATTATCGATCTCCTCATTTGACAAAAGCGAATATAACTGAATCTGAAATGCCACAAGAAGCGGATGGAAGGGACTAAAGTAAATGGTCTGATTGGCAGAGACAACGCCCAACTTAAAGAGATCGCGGCCGCGTTTTCCCGCTGCTTCATTTTCATCAAATGATTTGATCTCGTTCATGTAGGTTATAACGTAATCCTTCGCTCTTTGCATCAAATCTTCATTGTAATGACAGAGACTTGGAATATTTCGCTTTATACGAAAGTAATTCATAAAGCGACTGTAAGCATCCCTCAGCTCACTACTTAAATCAAGATCCACCTGGACTAACATCTCCGACTCGACTTCAGCGCACTTCATACCTTTCTCAATCCAGACATGCTCCCAATCAAAAAACTGTTTGTCTTCGGCGTTCATATAAAACTCTCGATTACCGAAAATCAGTCGATTGTGTACACGTTCAAAATCTAAGCCATTCTCTCTCTTTAATTTCCAGATCCTCTGACTTGTAATAGGAATAGACTCCGGAATTTCGTTTTTTAGTAAAACGGGGATGATGGCTTCCGTCTCTTCAACTTGAAAATTAATTAATAACTCTTCCTCGTCGTTAAAGGCATCTGGTTGAGGTTTGGCAATGATTTTTTCATGCATACTAAATCGAACAAACTGACCGTACTCACTTACATCCATGCTTTTCTCGTTCAAGGCGGATCCGATTGTGATTTCATTTTGGTCAGTTTGGAACCCGATATAGCGATCACTCGCTTCAACTACATACTTTGTCTTATAGGAATCTAAAACATGCTCCTCAATAGGCACAACCGCAATATGAAATTCCGCACCGAGACTCGATTTCTTTTCATGTCTGTAAAAAAACTTCACAAAGGTCGTTTCATTTGCTTTGGCTGTAATTTTCGCCGTGAGATTAATACGTCCGACGTCAACGGTCACGTCTTTTTTGCATGCATTGGGTACTGTCACGTATTGGTCCGATAAACTTTTTATCCCACCTTGAAACATGAATGCAATCGTCAATTCAATTTCACTCTTGTGGTCTGGATTAAAAATAATTAGATGTCGTTTTCGGTGCCCCGCCGCTGTTTCTTTATGCGGTTTATCCCAATATTTCAACCCACCCTTGATAACAAGTTCTTTGACATCTACGGACGTTTTTTTATTGATTTCCTGTCTTTCTTCGTAATACTTATTGACTTCAGAGAAGCTTAGATCCGACCAATCTTCGCCTTTTAATTTTGACGTTCCCGTGGAAGAAAACTTTCTGTCCAGCTCGTCATCTTCATAGCCAAAATCATGGACTTTCCGAACATAGTCAAACAACTCCCGATTTAACTCCATCCGCTTCTTCAGGCTACTCCCGGAAAATGTCGCTAAATCAGGATCTTTAAACAAACCAAATTTCTTAAAGTCTTTATCCTCAATATATCCTCGCGATAGCGTCGTAAATATTTCCTCAAAATCAAAAAAGGTAATCTGTTGAAACATTTGTTCTTGCAGAATCATTTGCATGTTGTCGAGAAGGATAATCTGATCGACTTTATCCAACGCACTGTCTTCAATTTCTTGTTTTAATTTCTTAACGATGGAATGAGGATGGAGAGGCATCCCATCTTTTTGCAAGTCGCTACTTCCACCTTGGATCGAATCCAGTTGTTCAGAAACTACAGTAAACAATGCCGTATTTCGCCAAACATTCTGTTGTTCCCCCACTTGGTTTCGAAGCGTCACCAGAAAGTCTGGTTTTACGGTTTCAGAGGTATTCGCAATAATGAGCTGCACATCGTTGATCTCAATAGTAAACGTGATATAGGGATCGCCAAACTCATGTTTGTAAACAAACTGTTTGACATTTTCTTGGTTTTGCAAGGACTCAACGAGGCTTTGAACATCTTCTGGTTTATCCAATTGCAGATAATATCGATCTCCCGGCTTAATTTGCGTTTCTTTGAAAAAAGACAGTAACGATTCCGTAATATAATCATAGAATTGGTTTGACATACTGTGCATCACCACTATCACTTTTTTTATCCAAGATGTTTAACGTGTCAAATAGTTCAATAATCGCTTTTTTAGAATGGCGGTCGAAAGCAACACCCCGTGCAGCCATTTCATCAAATAGCTTATTTAATGGGATTCTTTTATCTTTTACACAGACTGCTGTAAGCAAGAGAAGTAGATCGTGATTCATATTGAAAACCGTTCCCAAATTCCCACGTACTTTCAGAAAAGTATGTCCGCCCAAATCCTCAATGTTTTTCCCATACTTTTCGCATGTATCTGAGTTCATCCCCTCTTTTAGGCTATTAAATAACGTTTTAATGGCTTCAGACAAAGTAGCGGGTTCCTCTTTTGGAGTAACTTTTTTCGAAAATAGATCTCGATATTTCTCAATCCACTGCTTTAATTCACTCAGATACTGTTGTTCGCTTTCTTCGCCCTGCTTTTTTAATAACACCAATAAATCGTGGTAGGTATGAAATCTAAGGTTTTTGTTTTGTCCATCAGCAATATGGCTTAATTGCGACATGGTATGGACATGGACAAATAGGTCACTTGCATTTTCTTTGATCCATCGAAACGAATTAAAGTCTTCCGCTGCTTTTCTTCTTTTGCTCATCGATTCCCATTCAAGAGCAAAGTAAAATGGAGACGCTGTTTGATAATTTGCTTTTTCAAACGCATCGAATTTCGCTAGTAACTGGCAAACATACATAAAAATGATTCATCACCATAACCCGTGCTAGACATTGAAAAAACGTAGATGTTCCTCTATCGTGAAAGTTGTCCTGACCATCACAAGATAGGAGGAAATCTACGTTGTCTAACCAGTTTACCACAGACTTAATCGGCCTTCCATCGTTTCAACTTTCCCATTGGGACAAAACGACTGAAACCGATTGGGTAGTGACTCTCACTCCCAATCCAGCCTCTCATCTGTGTCCTCTCTGCCTGAAAGAGAGCACCAATCATGCTCGCCCAGGGTACCGTCTTCTTCGTCACCGCTTTATTCCTTCATGGGGTACTGTCTGGGTACGTGTTCCTGTATATCGACAACGTTGCCACGATTGCCAGATCACCTGGACTCTCGAATGGGATGGAATTCCCTATCGAGGAACGGCTACTTTTGCGTTTCGTCAAATGGCCGTTGAGTTGTGTCAGAAGAGGGATTTGCTTAGCGTTTCCAAACAACTCGGAATCTGCTATACGACATTGGAACGGTGGTATTACCAACTGGCTCCTCAGCTTCTCGCTAAGCCCCAAGATCATCTTACGCCTACTATGGTCTGTCTGGACGAGTTTGCTCTCCAAAAAGGACACAAGTACGGTGTCAACCTCATGGATGCACAAAGCGGGCATATCTGGCAGGTTACAGAAGGGCGTTCACGTGAGCAGGTTCGTCAGGCTCTCATGAACTGGCCCTTTGCTACGCCTCCACAGGTTGTTGTGACAGACTTGGCTCCTGGAATGGCTGAGACGGTTCGCGGTGTTTGGAAGGATGCCACGGTAGTAGCGGACAAGTTCCACGTCATTCAGCTCTTCTCCAAATCGTTAGAAGCTGCTCGTAAACGTACCCGTTCGCGGGGAACTCATCGCCGGGGTAGACATGAACAACGTCTGCTCCACACACCTCCTGATAAACTGAAACCTGAGGAACAGGAGGAATTGAAAGCCTGGTTCGCTCAAGATCCCCATTTGGAACGCCTTTACAACGCTCTTCAGCACATGAGAACGGTATATGCAGCTCAGACAGAAGAGTCGGGAAAAGAAGCACTCCAACAATGGATAACCGAGCACCTCACATCTCCCACCTCTGCCGTCCGTTCGATTGCAAAAACAATCGTTCAATGGCGACAGTCGGTTCAGAATTATTTTTCGTTTCGAGTTACAAATGCTCCGATTGAAGGGACACACAACAAAGTGAAAGTCATCAAGCGACGAGCCTATGGGTATCGCAACATCGAGCGGTTCAAGATTCGAATTCGGCTGGAGTGTAAACCAGCCATATAAAAAAGTGAAAAACTACGCTAGAGGAAGATCAAGCACGTTTAATGGTGAAGAGCTATAAAAATATAAAAATGGGTGAGTAACGGAAAATTCGATATGAAATACTCTTTATGTTTACTTATATACAAAAGGTCTTCTTGGTACAGTTTCGTGAACCCATCTAACAACGGTTGATATTCCTTTTTTTGAATCCCTTCTCTTTTGGGTAGCTCTAATTTATTCAGAATGAGTTCCGTTAAGATATCGTTTGTTTCTTTAGCTTTAAACAAAGCTATAATCTCTTCATTTTCTTGAATTAAGACATTGTGAATAAAGTGACCAAACTTCTTAAAAACATCCTTCTCCGGAACGGGAATTAAATTATACAAATATGGATGCGTTATTTTGATACGATTATCCTGCCCGAACAAATGTTGATTTAAAAATCTCTCTAAATCATATTCATCATCCGCTGAATATTCAATTTCTCGGAGTATTTGTTCGATAACCGGATTCGAAGTGTAAGAAAGTTCATCCTCGGGCTTTCTTTTCTTCCGTTTTAACTCGAGTTCACAAATATTCCTAACTAACTCGCCCAATACTTCAAAAAAATGGTCTCGAACTTCTTTTGCGGATTTCGATGAAAATGGCAAAATTGCTATTACTTCTCCTGTATCATGTTTTCCCTTGCCTAAGGTAGTGATTAGTTTGTCGATCTGCAAAATTGTACGCATTATGAATTCTCCCTTTCAAAAACAAAAGAAGCAAAATCATCTCGTCGTAAGTGATAAAAACGAGCATCGGACGGGAAATGGATCAACAATTCATTGTTTTTGTCACCAAAATGCATCATTTTGTCAATAAATTCAACAAACTTGGTCGCATCTTCTTCGTCCTTTTTATTTGGACAGTACCCTTGTCGCACCCGTTCCAATAGTTGATACAATGGATAGTCAATATCTAAATAGGCTTTGCTCTCCCCATCACCCTTGGTATAGCAGACCAGAAGCGTTGATTTAAATGATTGGAGAATATCCTTCTGGATTGGTTTCAGGTGATCGATAACAGGCCTTATATTTAGCTTTTGGGCCAATCGGTACGTCTCATTTGGTTTATTGAGGTAAACATAGTCACGTTTTGGGCTGCCTCTCCATTTAAAAACAGCTTCCTTTACATTGTCATAGACCTCTCGAATGGAACTTTTGTTTCCTGTATTGAAGCCATACAAATGTTTCATAAATGTCGTATAGGAATCATCTTCTAGATAGCTAGCGAAGACGGGATTTGTTAAAAATGCGAGCCGAATGATGCTCATCGATAATTGGGTAACCGTATAATCAGATAATCTATCCTCTTGAAGAAATGGCGCGATCCATTCTTTTCCTTTTGGAGAGGATACATATTCATCAATGTTTCTAAATCCTTCATTCGTCGTGTTTAAATAAATAATAATATTGTCGATGTATTGGGACCGAATGTGAATGGGATCCAAATCGAATATCGATTTTAGAATCGGAGACCGTTCCTTCTTTGTAAAAAGGAGACTAGGCACCGAACATTGGATCCGTTCCATGTCTGTAAGTTCAGCACTTTTACTATTCTGATCGGGCATTACAATATCTGCGATAAAATTCAGGAACGCTCTTGTGGAAATTACATTTTTCGCCTTGACAATGGCTTGGATGATCAGATTGACGATTTGTTCTTGTACAAACTCCGCTTGCATAAATTCGTAATTATCGTGCGCCATGGTACGGTTGTTGCGTGCAAGATCCTTTGTGTAGGAAAGATAGAACGGATTATCTTCCGTTTTCCCAAAAATTTTTTTCAATAGGGATAAGTAAAATTGGGACGTAGCCCCTTCATTCGTAAGTTCGTATTCATGGTAGTCCCCAAAACTGATGAGATCAAAATACTCGGAACTAAATGAGATAGTTACGTTTTGGCTAAAGAGCTCGCTGTCATCAATAAACTTACGAAACGCTTCAAAAGTGACATTCTGATGCTCGGTTGTAATGAAATTATGTAAGACACCCATGTTAATCGCGAGAATGACTTTTTTGGGGGTTTGTCCGATTCCCTGATCTGAGAAGTCATGGAGGACTTCTGCCAATGTCTCCATTGCATTTTTACTTGGAGAAAAACTCTCCGTTGCATCATTAAAAATTTGATAACCCTCTAACAATTCAGGTTTGTGCTCTTTTAAATATGCAAGTAAATGCGATTTTCCGTCCCCTACACTTCCGCAGAGTAAGATTAAATTCGGTTTTGAAAGCCCTTTGTTTTTTTGTAATATCCACTCAAAATCCAGCTGAATTTTTCTTTCTACGTGCAAATACTTTTTAAAATCACTAAATGTATTCGCATTTTCGATCGCTTCTTTCGAAGAATCTTGCAGTCTCCTGAGCTGTCTTGCTAAATAACTTTCGCCAGGAGCGAGGTCCTGTGGAAGCTCTAATAGGTTGTTTGTAACAGCTTGACCTTCATTCGATTTCCCTTTTGCTAACTCTTCTCTATTTACTAAATCATTCATGATCTGTTTTTTAATTTCATCGATGTCAATGAGGGCACTTTTAGCGGGTTTCGGGTGTTCGTACAAAGGAATACGTAGTTGTTCCTTCGAGTAAACTTCATAAAACCAAACAGCGATGTTGTACATCGTTTTATGCAGTTTAAATGTTTCTGTTATATCATTGAAGGCTCCATTGTGAGCTGCTTTATTACCAGTGATTCGTATGGTATCAAACGCCGATTGAATCTCCCGTCTAATAAAACCCTCCTTTGACAGAAAGGAAATTTTGTCATAAAAGGTGGAAGCATATGGTACATCTAAGTTTTCTTGTTTGAAAACCTCATTTACGATCTCTTCTGCAAAAAGCCTTGCTTTTATGATTGCACTACTCGGGTCTTCATAGATCAGCTCTTCCATTTTCTTTGCAGTATGCGCTGCCACATCACTGATATGCTCAATAAAGCTTAAAAAATATTGGTCAGGCATTTTATCATCTCCGACTTTCGTACTATTATTCCTGATTTTATCATAATTTGCATTCATTTGGACCTTATTAATCCAGTGTCTAAATATCTAAAAATATGCAGCGTTAGACATGTCGATTTCTAAAGTACCCTGTGATGTGTGATTTTTTGCGGCGAATCTTCATCAAGTAACTGCAGTCTTTTGATTCAAGAACTTTTTTATCCCTTGCAGGTGTTCCTGAATGAACATGTCGTTTCAAGTCACCATTAAGGTATTCGTCTGGATTCATTTCTGGCGAGTAAGAAGGCAGATAAGAAACTTCAATCCACTCAGCATTTGGATTCTAACCAAGCTTTGACCGCCTTACTGTGATGCGCTCGAATACGTGTATATCGCATAATAAAAGTACAGAAAATCGCAGCGTAAAAATGCAGAGCTAGCCTGCGTTTTACAAGGCGGAAAAATAAATAGGCACTTGCCAACATCACTCTATTAAGTCTACCTTGGTCTTTGTCCAGAAGAACCAGGGAGATGTGAGAGGAATGTTGAAAGTGCCACAGCAACAGTATATCAAATTTTTGTACGAGAATGAGGATTATTCAATCTCGGAGATTGCGAGAGCCATGGGAGTCAATTGGAGGACAGCCAAGAAATACGCCACAAAGGACGATTGGAATGAACCCGTTTGTCGGCGCAAGAGACGATATCCCGTTCTCGGTCCGTATCTTGACATCATTGATACTTGGTTAACGGAGGAGCAGGCGTTGCCCCGCAAACAGCGTTATACCGCGAAGCGAATCTTTGATCGTCTGCGTGATGAATACAGGTTTGAGGGCGGACGACGCACTGTTGAAGAATATGTAGCCAAACGCCGAAAAGAACTCAAGCTGGAACGTGCCGAAAGCTATGAACGACTCGAACACCCCGGCGGCGAGGCACAGGTTGATTTTGGTACAGCCTATGTTGGGTGGATCGGCTACACTGAATTGGACAATTCTCTTAAGGTCTAGTAGATTGAAATCAAATCGACAAGGAACGGAGAGAATGTCATGCAGAAACGTGAGCGTCGGTCATTTACAGACGAGTTCAAGCAGCAGATGGTTCAACTTTACGAGAATGGGAAACCGCGGGCAGATATTTTGAGAGAATATGATCTGAGTGCATCTGCGTTTGACCGTTGGGTCAAACAGAGTAGAACAACAGGTTCTTTCAAAGAAAAGGACAACCGGACAGAGGAACAGAATGAACTCCTTGCGCTACGTAAGGAAATTCAACGATTGAAAATGAACCACTGTCAATAGATTGGACACATAAAATCGAGAGAATTACACCACACATCGGTACATATGTTCGTATTGATTGGGCGTGAAGTACCCAATGGATGAATGGATGCGTTTTCCATTATAAAAGCAAGTGATATACTCAAATATCGCTCTTTTCGCTTGTTCTCTCGTTTTGAATTTTTCTAGATAAACGAGTTCTTTCTTCAGTACGCTGTGGAAAGACTCGATGCAGGCGTTATCGTAACAGTTTCCTTTGCGGCTCATGCTTCCGATCATCTGGTATTTCTCCAGACGCTTCTGGTACTCAGTCGAGGCATACTGGCTGCCGCGATCAGAGTGGTGTAACAGCCCCGGAGCTGGTCGCTGGCGGTTGTAGGCTTGATCTAGCGCGGCGATCACGAGTTCTTTTGTCATCCGCTCCCCCATGTGAAAGCCTACGATCTTACGCGTATACAAGTCCATCACACTGGCTAAATACAACCAGCCTTCGTCTGTCGGGATATAAGTGATATCCGTCATCCAGGCCTTCCCCGGCGCGTTTGCGGTGAACGTTTGGTTTAGCACGTTTTCGGCCACAGGCAAATGGTGCTTCGAATTCGTTGTCGCCTTGTATTTCTTCACCGTACGGGATTTCAGCCCGAGCCTTTTCATCGTACGAGCGACGGTTTTCTCGGAAACCTGAACCCCTTCCTTATTTCAGTGCTTCCAAGACCTTCTTACTGCCGTACAAACGTCTCGAATCCAGGAAGACCCGCCGGATTTGTTGCTCCAGCTTTTCTCGACGCTTCGCCCGATCGTTCTTCTTACGCCGGGTCCAATCGTAATAACCGCTTCGAGAAACTTGAAACACCTCGCACATCTTCGCGACTCGGAGCTTGGAGCGGTGATCGTGGATGAAAGGGTAGATCAGCGCCGGTCTTTTGCGAAGTAGTGCATCGCCTTTTTTAAGATTTCGTTCTCCTCTTCCAGATCACGAATTCGCTTTTGAAGGTCGCGTAGGGCTTTGTCTTCCGGCTTCAGTTGTCCACTGCCTGGAAAGGCTTGATTGCCGTCTTGCTTGAATTCAGCGACCCACCGATAGATGGTATTTTCATGAAGCCCCATTTCCCGGGCTACCTGCGCCACCGATTTCCCTTCTTCTTGGATGAGTCGTACGGTTTGAAGTTTGAATTCCCTGTCGTACTTTTTCGTCATGTTGGACACCTCGATTATGAACGCTTTTATTGTCGCACTCTCGATTCTCCGTGTCCAATGTAAAGTCTAGCATCAAAATGGAGAACGATATTTTAAAGCAAGCAGCGCTGATCTTCGGACGAAAATAACAGTGATCCGGCAAAATGCACATAAGTACTCTGTGTCTGCCATGTGTACCATCCTCCAGGTGAATCGGAGTACCTACTACTACGAAAGTAACCAGCAGTCATCTAGCGATGATGAGGTGGAACAGGCGATCATCCGTATTTTTAAAGAGAATCAGCGCGTTTATGGAGCAAGAAAGATCAAGGCAACCCTGCAAAAAGAAGGAAGGACTGTTTCCAGACGGCGCATTGGACGTTTGATGAAGAAAAACGGTCTTGTATCGGTGTATACGGTTGCTCAGTATAAACCGCATAAGTCATCCTGTAATGATTCACCTATACAGAATGAATTGAATCGGGAGTTTACGAAAAACGAACCGTTGGAGGCCGTTGTGAGTGACTTGACTTATGTTCGAGTGACAAACAAATGGCACTATATTTGCTTGCTCGTAGACTTGTTTAACCGGCGAGATCATTGGCTATAGCTGTGGAAAATACAAAGATGCTGCTCTCGTCTACCAGGCTTTTGCAAGCGTAAAGGGAGACTTGCGTCAGATCCAGCTCTTTCATACGGATCGTGGTAGTGAATTTAAAAATCAGACGATTGATGAAGTCATCCACACGTTCGAAATCAAACGTTCCCTGAGCATGAAAGGCTGTCCCTATGACAATGCAGTTGCTGAAGCTACCTTTAAGCTAATCAAAGCAGAGTTCGTAAAGAATCGGCAGTTTGAGTCGTTGACACAGTTGAAGCTAGAATTAGAAAAATACGTCAAGTGGTTTAACGAAACAAGAATTCACTCGACATTGGGGTATCTGAGTCCACTCGTTTACAAACAGAAGGCACTTAAGAAATCCGTCTAGTTTGGTGTTGACAGTCCAATATAGATAATTGACTACATGAAAAGAATCGATTCAAACGAAACACCAACAGCCTTGGGCATTTCTTTCCTGGATATAAAACGCCCGTTACATGACAAAAAGGAAGAGGTATGGATTTATAGCCATTTTTTATTGGATGGTCATCACAAAATGTTTGCGGCAGCGGAAGCGAAAAAAGCTATCGGGCTACTAGCTTTTTTATCGCTGGATGAGTCGTTTGCCAGCAAGGAACAAATAGATACGCTTTTCCGAGCTTTCATCTAATGAAACATGCCGCACAAGGGAAAGAAGCTTGGAATTAACCTACAGCTTGCCCGTTAAGAAAGGAGTAGTCACTCCGCCCCACAATGCCCCCTCCACCATAAGCAGCCAACCAAAACGGCCCGTAAGCCGTTTTTTTGTATAACGAAAACCCCCAGTTCGACTGGGGGTTCAGGAAAGCTTATAGCTATGAGTAGCCATCCTTTGAACTCGGTGATAAGATGAGAGCCGGTCTGCCAACCGCTCACACGAATCACAGGAGGACAAAGGATGGACAAAAGCAGTCTAGCACATACCAAATGGAACTGCAAATACCATATTGTATTTGCGCCGAAATATCGCAGACAAGTGATATACGGAAAATTAAGAAGAGAAATTGGAAAGATATTGCGGGAGTTATGCGAACGAAAAGGGGTGGAGATTATCGAAGCAGAAGCCTGCGTGGATCATATTCATATGCTGGTGAGCATCCCACCGAAATTAAGCGTATCCGAGTTCATGGGCGACTTAAAAGGGAAAAGCTCCCTGATGATTTTTGATAAGTTTGCGAACATGAAATACCGATATGGGAACCGACAATTCTGGTGTAGAGGGTACTATGTGGATACAGTGGGGAGAAACAGAAAGGCAATTGAAGAGTACATTCGCAATCAGTTAGTGGAGGACAAAAATTACGAGCAATTAACGATGAAAGAGCTGGTCGACCCGTTTACGGGTGAGTCGGTCAAAAAGGGCAGATAAAAAGCCCCTTTTTAGGGGCAGCCCGAGGCAACACGCGGTTGGCAGACTTTCAGTGCGCCTTTAAGGCGCTTGCTTGTAACATGCCCTTATAGGGCTAATGGAAGCCACCGGCTAAGCCGGTGGTTATGACTATTTCCGGAAATATCCATCCCGACCCCGACCCCGACCTCCTCCCCATGCAGGTGTAACAAGCCCCTTTAACCTCCTACAATATAAACTTACCGACCAATTTACATTCAGTTTAAATCCGCACGTTATTGTGTACCTATCACAACACATAAACAAGAGGAGAAGGAGATGCCAAAATGAACGATCAGCACAACACGGAATGGGCAGTCGAAGCGCGGGGGCTTGTCAAAACGTTCGGGGACAATCGCGCTGTAGATGGCGTGGATTTGAAGGTGCGCGCCGGGTCGATTTACGGCGTGCTTGGGCCGAATGGGGCGGGCAAGACGACGACGATTCGCATGTTGGCGACTTTGCTTAGGCCGGATGCCGGGGAGGCGCGAATTTTTGGGTATGATGTGGCAAAAGAATCGCATATCGTCCGGCAGTTGATTGGCGTGACGGGGCAGTACGCCTCGGTGGATGAGTCGCTTAGCGCCACGGAGAACCTTATTATTTTCTCCCGGCTGCTTGGGCTGGGGCGTGCCGAGGCACGGCGCAAGGCTGCGGAGCTGCTGGAGGAGTTTGGGCTGACGGAAGCGGCGAAGCGTCCGCTGAAGCATTTTTCTGGCGGGATGCGCCGCAGGCTGGATTTGGCTGCGAGTTTGATTGCCCAGCCTCCGCTCATTTTTCTCGACGAACCGACGACAGGGCTTGACCCGCGCACGCGGTCGCAGATGTGGGATACGATTCGGCGGCTGGTTGATACAGGATCGACCGTGTTGCTCACTACGCAATATTTGGATGAAGCAGACCAGCTCGCCGACCGGATCGCGGTGATTGACCGCGGGCGGGTCGTGGCAGAAGGGACGGTGGATGAGCTGAAAGCATCGGTCGGGACTTCGGCGCTGCACCTGCGCGTCCAGCATGTGCGGGATATTGCAGATGCCCGGGAAATGGTGGAGCAGGTGCTCAAAGTTCGTTCCAGCGTAACGGCAGAAGCGGGCAAGGTTACGGCGCCAATAGCGGACGCCGATCAAGTGACGGATTTGCTTATTGCGCTGCGGACGCGCGGCATTCCGCTTGCCGAGATTAGCGTGCAGAAGCCGACCTTGGACGAAGTATTTTTGACGATCACGGGGAACGGGGCGAGCGAAAACGCGCCGCAAGCTTCCGTGCAGTCGAACAGAATGGAGGGAGCCAGAGTATGACTAGCGCATCCTGGGGGAAGGACATGGAGCGTCCGTTAAGAAAACGGGCAAGTTTTGGTCAATCGTTGCGCCACTCGCTGACGATGGCCTATCGCGGGCTGTTGAAAATTCGGCGCACGCCGGAGCAACTGTTTGACGTGACGCTGCAGCCTATTCTTTTTACGCTGATGTTTACGTATATTTTTGGCGGTGCGATTTCAGGAAACGTCCAGAACTACTTGCCGATCATTATTCCCGGTATTTTGGTGCAGACCGTCATTGCCACTTCAATCGTCACGGGGGTCCAGCTTCGCGAGGACATGGACAAAGGCGTGTTCGACCGATTCAAGTCATTGCCGATTGCGCGCATCGCGCCGTTGGCCGGAGCGTTGCTAGCCGACACCGTGCGTTATACGATTGCGACAGTGCTCACGTTTGTCATGGGGTATCTCATGGGCTACCAGCCTGGCGGCGGCGTGGGATTCGTCGCGATTGCGGGGCTGCTTGTCATCGCCTGCTCGTGGGCGGTCAGTTGGATTTTTGCCTTCTTTGGCGTCATTGCGCGTACAGCATCAAGCGTGCAGGGGATTTCGATGATCGTGCTGTTTCCGCTCACCTTTCTCTCCAACGCATTTGTTCCGGTTGATACGATGCCGAATTGGCTCCAGTGGTTCGTCAACATCAACCCGATCTCGCATTTGGTCAGCGCCGTCCGCGAGCTGGCCAATAGCGGCACGATTGGCACAGAGTTCGTGCTTTCGCTCGTGAGCGCTGCCGTCATTGTCGCCATCTTCGCGCCGCTGACGGTCCGTGCCTATATGCGCCGCACATAAATTTTCACTGGTGTTGAAAAAGTAGCTGGAGCAGGGCATCACCCCTCAGGGGAGGGAGCTAGGCTGGCCCAATCGTGGTCAGCTTGCGCTCCAGCACTACTCCATCCGAAAAAGTTGGAAAAACGCTTGGGTCACTAAGCGTTTTTGTTTTTTGTACAGATAAGAATGGATAAGCTTCTTATCCAGTATAAGGGCAACTAAGACTGCGCCAATGGCTTGGCGCAGTCAAGTTTTCTAATGGGGGTTCGAGCCGGGCGTTTTTATGGAACAGAAGAAAGCCTCCCGCTGTGTGCAAACCTATTTACGCACACGAAAAGTAACTTTTGTCCCTTTGTCCGGCCTACTTTCAATCTCCAGTCCAGTCCCGAAGTGCCGGATTAACCGCCGATCGGTATTTATCAGCCCGACTCCCGACTTGCCTTCTGCTGTTCGTTCCAATATTCGTTGCAATTGCTTGTCGTCCATGCCGATTCCGTCGTCTTCTACGGTGATTTCTGCGTGCGTTTCATGGACGGCAATCCGGATGAAAATCGTTCCGCCACGCGTGCGCTTCATGATCCCGTGTCTGATCGCATTTTCCACCAAAGGCTGGATGGTGAGAAAAGGCACCTTTACTCCGTGGCAGTCAGCGATCTCCCACATGACTTGCAGCCTGTCCGTAAAGCGGACTTGTTCAATGTAGAGATAGGAGCGGACCAGACTCAGCTCATCTTCAATCGAAACAAGATCGTCCATATTTTGAAACTTGAATTTGCTCCGCAAAAAATGGCTGAACTGTTCCAGCAAGTGCCGCATTTCATCCAGATCATGCAGTTCATTCAGGAAAATTACGCAGAGGCGATCACGCTGGAGTCTTTGGCTGAAATGTTCAGCTACAGCGCCTACCATTTGTCAGCGACGTTCAAGCAGAGTACAGGCTACAGCCCGATTGACTACTTGATCCGCATCCGCCTGGAAAAAGCGGCGAGCCTTTTGACAGAAACCGTTGCTTCGCTGCGGGAAATCTCCGCCAGTGTCGGGTACAAGGATGTGTACTATTTCAGTCGGCTGTTCAAGAAAAAGCTGGGGGTGTCGCCAGCCGAATATCGGAGAAGAGGCGCGCAGAGGAGTGAAGTTGCAGATAGTCCTGTAAATGTCCCTACATATTCTATTGTGGAACGGATGCTGAATCGGTGTATTGATAGTGATAATTATTATCAATAAGCAAAAAAAGGGGATTTTCCGATGAGCAGAAGTTCACGAGCGTCACTGGCGGCGACGGCCTTGTTGTGCATCATGCTGCTGCTGAGTGCTTGCTCCGGTACGACGAGCACGAATCAGGGGACAGCAGTCCAGCCGCAGGGCGACGCAAATACAGTAGCAAAAGCAGAGACGATTACGTCCAGACGACAAGCGGAGAAGTGGAGATTCCGAAAAACCCGAAACGGGTCATTGTGCTGGCAGACAGCTACGTAGGCTATTTTCTTGCTTTGGGAATCAAGCCGGTAGGACTGTCGGAGTTTGCCTTGAACCATCCGTTTTATGCGGGAAAAGTGGACGGGGTTGAAAATATCGGGGGCTACGGCGACGACAGCAACTCGCTGGAAAAGCTGTTGGAGCTGAAACCCGATGTCATTGTCATGCTCGACAACGCGAAAAACATCGAGAACATCAAAAAAATCGCGCCGACCATCGCGATCAAATACGGCGAAAAGGATTTGCGCGAGCAGCTTCGGGCGTTTGGCAAAGTGTTTGGAAAGGAAAAGGAAGCAGAGGCGTGGATTGCAAACTGGGAGGGCAAAATTGCCAAATACAAGCCGGCTGTGCAAGAAATCGTGGGTGACAAGAAGGTAACGATTTTAGGGGGAGACATGAAATCGCTCGGCGCCTTTGGCGATTATTACGGGCGCGGGGGATGGCAGCAAGCCGTGGCTGGTGCCAGCTTGTGAGATTGGTATGGCTAGGATCGCAGGCTCGTTTTGCGGGCGAGAGCAATTCCACGCTTTTCGGATCGGACGAATGACGAAGAAGGCGGCATGGTCGACAGTGCCGCCTTTCTGGTCTAGTGCGAACAGAGGGCTGGTTTGAAAATTATGAGCCTGGTTCGTCTTCAGCAGGGATAAATCGTTGTAAGCAGCGAATCAGCGAGGCAAAGTTTGCGATATAGCTCTCGCAATATGTGGACCAGACGATAGATTTCCCCTCAAGCAGTGTCAAGAAATCCAAAATGGGGATAGGGCGGTTGATCCCGACTTCAGCGCCTAACAGACTCAAGCGGGACAACAATTCGATCTCCGTCCAGTCCCATTTGAGTTCTCCCAGCAAAATAGTAGCTGTGGACAGATCGACATCGGGAGGATGGGAGCATGCGTCCTCGGGAAATGCGTTTGTATCCAAATAGTGTTGGTGGTAATGTTGAAAAAACTTGGAGGATTGTTCGTCAATGTCTTTGTAAAGCTTTTCGAGATGGATGGGATTTTGGCGCGAATGAAGGCCACCCTGGTTCATGGAAAGATCACCTGGCTATGTCAGGAATAAACGATTTGCGAATTGCGTCGTCTGCTTCTCCAGCGCATCCTCATCTGGCCGCACAGTTACGCGCACGAGCACGACTCTATCGCCGTAGTCTGCCCGAATCGTGCTCGCGCCCGCTTGGATTGCCGTTAGTTCCCCTGTGTCAGTTACCTCCACAACCGACTTGTTTCTCGACGTCCATACCGCCTGTTTTCCGACATCCCGCTCTGTTTCATCTGACCATGTGGCGATCAGCTCAAGCTGCATCGTCTCACCCGGCTTCAAGACCAGCTCTTTTGCCGACGCCTTGAGGCTAGTCAGTCTTGCTTTTGTAATCACGACCTGGATGTCGCGTTCCTCGCCCAAATGGTGGACGGTGAAGGTAGCTTCGCCTGCGTCCTTGCCAGCCTTCACGCTGCCCCGTTTTACATGGAGGAGCGGGGAGTGGCTGCTGTAGGCGGTATCGGGGGAGAGCGTGACGGATTTGCGCTTGCCCTCCGAATCCACGGCAAAAACGCGGAAGCTGGCAGAGCCGTTCGGGCGCAAGAGAATTTTCTTGACGGACGTTTCCAGTTGGAAAGCCGCTTTTTTCTTTTTGACGATGACAGCGGCCGAAGCGGTCTTGTTGCCGTCTGCTGTCGTCACGGTAATGACGGCTGTGCCCGGAGACTTCGGTGTAACCGTGCCGTCCTCATCAACCGTTGCCACGTCGGGGGCGCTGGAGCTCCACGACACCGCTTGATTGGTTGCATGCGCCGGACAGGGAGAGCAGCTTCAAGCCCGTTACCCAGCCTGCGGGAATCGTCAACTGCCGGACCCAATCGCTGACAAGCGTCGTCTTGCCGTATCCGGCTGGTGCTGTAACCAGCGTTGCTTTTCGGGACAAGCCTTCGTTCAGCCAGCCAATCAAGCCGGGACGAGGCACAGTGGCTGACAGCGGCAACGGAATTTGCAGCTTGGACAGCAACAGGGAATCACGCGTTTCGTTCATTTTTCTCATCGCTTTCGTTCCGTTTTTTTATTGTAGCATGCGAAAATACGGAAAAGAGAGCAAAACAAAATCGCCCAGGAGTCAGCATCTCCTGAGCGATTTTTTATACAGAGAAAAATGGATAAGATTCTTATCCGGTATAAGCGCAACTAAGGCTGCGCCAATGGCTTGGCGTAGCCAAGTTTTCTACTCGTTACGGCTCGCCTGAGGGCGTCGCGTGCAACGTTTCCTTTGCAAGCTGCGCGTTAGCCTTGTCCGACAATTTTTTTCAGGCGTCCTACCAGCGGCAGCACGATGATTCCGGCCACGATAACCTGGAGGAAGTTCCCCGGAATCGAGCCAAACGGCTGAATCCAGTTGCCGTACAGGATCACTTCCACGAAGTAGTAGCCGACGATTTTAATAAGCAGGGCGACAGCGATCGCTACAGAGTAGGCGAGGACGCGTTTGCCAGGCATTTTTTCCGCGATCAGGCCGGCGACATAGCCCATGGCACCGACGATGACAAACGTAAACGGTGCCCAGGCGGTCCAGCCGGAGATCAGGTCGAACAGGCCCATCCCGAAGGCACCTGCAATCGCCCCTGTTTTTCTGCCGTACACGAAAGCGGCAATGAAAAGAGGCACGTTACCGAGGTGGATCAGGCCGCCGTTGCCCATGATCGGGAGGCGGATGTTGATGAACATGGTGGCTGCAAGGGTAAAAGCGATAAAAAGAGCATGAATCACGAGCATTTTCGTTTTGGATGTAGATCTGGATGAATAGGTTGAATCCATATAACAGCCTCTTTCTTTTTTTTTCTATTATCATACCCGCAAACAGAGACGAAATAAATATGCTTCCCGCGATTTATTTGGGCAGAGTTATCAGCGGGCACGGAAGTTGCTTGCGGCGTCCTGGCGAAGCTTGCAACAGAGCGATTTTTGTCCGAGGTTGTTATGATAAAATAAAGCATGAAAACGGCCTTGTGGCGTAACGGTGCATCCTGCGGATAGCCTGGCGGCGTGTGCGGGAAACGGTCGGTCGCTTCGCACGAAGGAGAGCGGCCCAAGGGGAAACGAGATGGATAGAAAGCAGGTACAATTTTCATGATCGATGCGGACAAACTAGCAGAACGATTCGCCAAAAGCTCCTACGAGATCGCGAGTGTGCAGCGCCTAGTCATCCAGCCGAAAAGTGTGTTGCGTGATTTCAAGACCGTGGCCTACGGGTTTCTGTTTACCGTTCGCGGCGAAGCGAACATGCATGTAAATGGTACCGCTTACGATTTGCAGCCGGGAACGGTCTTGCATGCGGCTCCCGGCATGATGATGAACTCGCGCGTCATAGGCGAGTCCGAGCTGGAGTACTACCGGGTATTTTACCGCTGGGACGAGTCAGGGGGCAAAAGCGACGCGGAGGCATGCAACGTCCATTTCATGCTTGAGCCCGGAGTGAATCCGCGTTTGCTGGAGCTGCTTATCATGCTGCAACAGAATGCGCAGGCACAGGGGGGCATCGGGAAGCTGCGCCTGAAAGAGCTTTTTTTAAGCATCATGTATCAGGTGCTGGTGAGCTGCAAGCATCGCGAGAGAGGCAGCTCACCGAGCCAGAGGGTGATCGACGAAGCGGTTGCCTACATTCATGGGCATTACATGAACCCGCTGACACTCGACGAGCTGGCCGAGCTGCATGCCATGAGCCCGAAGCGCTTTTCCTACTTTTTCCATAAATATACGGGGCTCCGCCCCATCGACTATGTGATCCATTATCGGATGGAGAGAGCGAGCGAATTGCTGAAAGCAGGGGACTACCCGATCAGCGACATTGCCGTCAGCGTCGGATATGCCAATCCGTTCTACTTCAGCCGCGTGTTTAAAAAGAAATTCGGCATGTCGCCTACCGCCTATAAAGACATGGCAACAAAACAGGCAGCGTCGGATTAGGAAATGATGCATGCCGCTTTTATGATTTGTGCATTTGCTTTTCGCCTGGTCCTTGCTACACTAATTGTCGATAATGATTATCATTGCTAGTTTTAGAGGCCGATTTGCGCATGTCTCTGCTCGGAACGTTTTCGACTCGCAAAACGGCTTTTAAAGCAGGGAAAGGTTGGTACGCATGACTGAAAATAGACAATTGTGTATAGGATTGGCGATCAATGCGACCTGGATGAAAGGCGACGGCTGGCGGCGTCCAGACAGTGGCGTGGAGAAGATGGGCACGATTGACTACTATATTGACTTGGCCAAAATGGCGGAGCGGGCCAAGCTCGACTTTTTGTTCCGGGCAGATTACTTGTTCATCAACCCGCAGATGATGGGGGATTCCGCGAACTTCGGCAGCCCGGACCCGACGATGATGTTCGCCGTCATCGCCCGCGAAACCGAGCGGATCGGGCTGGTTACGACGATCTCGACGACGTTTAACCCGCCGTTTGTGGTGGCGAGACAGCTTCAGTCGCTGCACTGGCTGAGCAATGGACGCGCTGGCTGGAATATTGTCACGTCCATCGAAGGGGCGGAAAACTTCGGGGATGCTCCGATGCCTTCGCCGGAAGAACGATACCGGAAAGCGCGCGAGTTTACGGAAGTCGTCCGCAAGCTGTGGGACAGCTTCCCGCGCGATGCGATCGTCATGGACAAGGAGTCCGGCATTTTTACGGACAGGGACAAGATTACGCCGATTAACCATTCGGGTGAGTTTTTCAGCGTCAAAGGACCGCTTATCCTCCCTGCCCATCCGTCCGGCTCGATTCCGTTCTTTCAGGCGGGAGCGTCGGACATCGGGCGGGATTTTGCCTCGTCATTGGCCGATGCCATTTTTGCGGCCATGCCGGATATCGAATCAGGGGTAGAGCTGCGCAACGACTTGCGCAGACGGGCAGAGGAGCACGGGCGCAATCCCGATGCGGTGAAGGTTTTGCCCGGCTTGTATTTCTTCCTGGCCGAGACGCGCGAGGAAGCGCAGGAGCTGCATAAGGCCGCACACGCCAATTTGAGCACAGAGCGCAGACTGACTTCGCTCAAGTCCGTGCTTGGGATGGACGCAAGCCATCTGGCGCTGGATCAGCGGATCACGGCTGACATGCTGCCTGATCCGGACATGCCCGTGCGCAGCCGGACACATGCGGAGCTGCTGCGCCGCTATATTACGAAGTACGAGCCGACATTGGAAGAGGTGCTGGTGCGCCCGGAAGTGGTCGGATCGGCTCATTGGGTGTCCGTCGGGACCGTCGACGACGTGCTGGCCGATATTATCGCGCGCTACGAAGCGGGAGCGATCGACGGGTTTATCGCCTTGCCTGGCGGTTCGCACAAGTCGATGGAAATCTTTTTTGAACAGTTGATGCCGAAGCTGGTGGAAAAAGGCTTGTTCAAGCGCGAATATACCGGAACCACTTTGCGCGAACATTTGGGAATCCACTCATAGCGTGCGGTGCCGGGGATGAACCTGGCGGGGCCGTTGTCATGCGAGCATGCTCCTTCGCGTGGCAACGGCTGGTTTTGTTTTTCGCGGCAAACGAGGGAAAGAGGCATGGTTTGCGGTTGTCATGCTGTTTTTTTGTGGGCCAAAAAATCGGTGCAGGTAACACCCGGACAATGCGGGCAGGCTCGAGTGTGGCGCATGGCGAGGCAACGCAATGCAGCGAAGTGGGCTACTGCGGGGATACCGGCTACGGCTGCTTGACGATGGTTTCGGATTTTCTTGCCCGGCTGTTTGCCTTGTGCGGGGTGCCGAGCGCTACTTGCCGCCCTGTCAGGAAGACGGGGAACAAAAAATCAACGTTTCGCAGGTGGCTGGAACAGGGCCGATGCATATTCCGTACAGCGATCAGGGCAGGCTGTTCGTGCAGTTTTTTTCCAGGGCAGCGCTCGATCCAAAGCTGCAAGAGGTCGCAGCGAAAAGCTATCAGGCCGACCTCCAGGGCATTGCCAAAATTTTTGCCTATGGAAGCAAGACAGGGCAGACGATGGAGGAAGACGCTCAAAGCGCAGCCTACGGACTGATGGCGATGGTCGTGGGACTGAGCTTTTTCCGGGTGGCAGGCATTGCGCCGCCCCGGGGCGAAGACAATCGGTACATTGGCGAGCAGTATGTGCAAAGGCTTTTTCACTCACAAAAAGCGAATGCTCCCACAGGAGGATAGACGATGAAAATTGCAAAGCAGACCGTTAACGGAGTCGATCTAGCTGTCGTCACAAGCGAGGAAGTGGTGGTTGCCGATGTTCAAGCTGCGCTCGACCTGATGGCGACTGTGCGCTATGAAGTCGATTGCGACCGCATCATTTTGCGCAAGTCCATGTTTGCGGAAAGCTTTTTCGATCTGAAAACGCGGCTGGCAGGCGAGATTTTGCAAAAGTTTAGCAACTACAGGATGAAAATGGCGATCGTCGGCGATTTTTCGGCGTACACCAGCAAAAGCTTGCGGGACTTCATCTACGAGTCGAACAACGGCAGCGATTTCTTTTTTGTGCCGACGGAGCAGGAAGCGATAGAAAAGTTGAGCAGAGCCAAATAGCCGAATGCCTGGGGGCTTTACGACATGCTGGGCAATGTGTGGGAATGGTGCTCGGATGTGTACGATGCCGACGTGTACGGCTCCTACCGGATTTTTCGCGGCGGGAGCTGGGCGGAGGAAGCCCGGGGCTGCGGAGCGACGTGCCGCCGCCGCAGTCATCCGACGTTTCGCATTGATGATTTCGGGTTTCGGGTGGCGAGGTCGTTAACCAGTTGACACCGCCCTTCCAATTCACTATACTGTCTGTAATCTTATATGCGACATACGTTGAAAGAGCCCAGTAGCAGCTTGGTCCCTGTCCTAGAAAGCCGGGGGTGGATGGAACCCGGTACACACTAAGCCCGCGAATTACAACTCTGGAGTATCTCGGGTAATGCTGAGCGGAATGGCGAACGATATCTCGCCGAGAGTGGCATGAATGGCATCCGGAAGATGGGGTGACCATTGGTGCAATCTGGGTGGTAACACGGTTATACAATCGTCCCTGTGTCTACAATAGACAAGGGGCGATTTTTTGTTGTCACGCACAACGGTGATTCGGTATAGGAGATCTACGAACCTAAGGGAGTGAATTGGCTGTGAACATTATTGATGAACTCGAATGGCGCGGCGCCATTAACCAACAAACAGACGCCGAAGGGCTTCGTGAATTGACTGAGCAAAAATCGATCTCGTTGTACTGTGGCGTGGACCCGACGGGAGACAGCATGCACATCGGGCACCTGATTCCTTTTATCATGCTGAAACGTTTCCAGCTTGCGGGCCATCGTCCGGTTATTTTGATCGGGGGCGCGACAGGGACGATTGGCGATCCGAGCGGCCGCCAGTCCGAGCGCTCGCTGCAAACGCTGGAGCAGGTGCAGGCGAATGTGGATGCCCTCACCGCACAAATGAAAAAGCTGTTCATCACAGAAGGCGACAACCAGATTCGCCTGGTTAACAACTACGACTGGACGCATAAAATCAACGTGATCGAATTTTTGCGCGATTACGGGAAAAACTTCAGCATCAACGCGATGCTCGCCAAGGATGTCGTGGCAAGCAGACTGGAGAGCGGCATTTCCTTTACCGAGTTTTCCTACCAAATCCTCCAGTCGCTCGACTTCCTGCACCTGTACAGACACGAGGACGTCCAGTTGCAAATCGGCGGCTCCGACCAATGGGGCAACATTACGAGCGGTCTCGATCTGATCCGCAAAAAAGAAGGGCCTGAGGCGAAAGCGTTTGGCCTGACAATCCCGCTCATGCTGAAAGCGGACGGGACGAAGTTCGGGAAAACAGCGGGCGGTGCCGTCTGGCTCGATCCGAACAAAACGACGCCGTTCGAATTTTACCAGTTCTGGGCGAACACCGACGATCGCGACGTCGTGAAATACTTGAAATACTTTACGTTCCTCTCCAAAGAGCAAATCGACGAGCTGGCGGTAAAAGTCGAGACGGAGCCGCATAAACGCGAAGCGCAAAAAATGCTCGCAGAGGAAATGACGCGATTCGTGCACGGCGAAGAGTTGCTGGAGCAGGCCAAACGCATCACAGCCGCCCTGTTCACGGGTGATATCAAATCGCTTACCGCCGATGAGATCGAGCAAGGCTTCAAGGAAATGCCGACCTACGAGGCGACGAAGGAAGCGAAAAACATCGTGGACTGGCTCGTCGAGCTGGGCATCGAGCCATCCAAGCGCCAGGCGCGCGAGGACATTACGAAAGGCGCGATTTCCATGAACGGCGAGCGGGTGAGCGAGCTGGATCTGGAAGTAACGGCTGACCTGGCGATTGGCGGGCGTTTCATCATTATCCGTAAAGGCAAGAAAAACTACAGCCTCGTAAAGCTGTCGTAAAAAATAATCGTATGGCGAAGAAGCTTCCCTCCTAGTTGCGAGGGAAGCTTTTTTGCTGCAGCCGTGTTGCGATCAGCGCTTGGCAAAAGGATTGGCGTGGCCCAAGATTCTTGCGGATCGTTCTACTTTCTCAAGCAAAGATAGTGTACGATAAACGTGTGTGGATTATTTTTCCAAGGAAATCAGGGTGAAACAGACAAAGCGCTTCAGGCGTGCCAAAAGAAAAAGAGGTGTCGATCGTGATTGAAGAGTTGGTCCAATATTTGGAAGGGTGCGAAACCGAAGTGTGGCTGCGGAGGATGTAGCGCTGCCAGCGGGACAGCACAGCATTCTCGTTTTGCCCTGCTACAACTTGCTGGAAATGATGGAGGAGGCATGTGACCAAGCAGAATCGCTGCCTGCCTTCGTAGAGCAGCAGCTTGCGGACGTGCACAGTCTGAGCGCGGATACGAGGCGCCTTTGTGGGTGCCGATGGGCGGCTACAACGAATGTCCGCTGCCTGTTTACCAGTCCGTGATCTTCCGGCATTTTCAGCAGCAGTACGGCGCAAACATTCTCGCGGTGACAGGCGATACGTGGGTACTGCAGGCAAGCAGACGGCCGCAAACGGCAGAAGAAGCGCTGCAACTGGCAAAAGAGCACTTCATTTTTTGCCAGTACGTCCTGGAGGACCAGCCGACACTCGGCCATTACGCCGATTCTTTGCTGAAACAGGATGTGTGGTATTTTTGGTGGGATCAGGAACAGACGGTCCTGCTTGCGAAACTGCACGTCCCTAAGCCTCGGCCAAAACAGTCCATCGTCTGTGCCTGATTGCGCGGCTGGACGAAGGGCTGCGCCGCAGGCTGACGTTTGTTTCTGCTTCGGCGGGCTGATGCTTGTTTCTGTTTCCGCAGGCTACGGGAAAACAACGCTTGTCAGCGAGTGGCTCGCGGGCAGTTCCGAGCCTGCGGCCTGGCTGTCGCTCGATGAAGGAGAGTAGCTGTTTTGCGCCGACTCACGGCAAATGAAAATACAGGAGGAAGCCCATGAGAGCTATTGTCTGCCCCAAATACGGATCGCCGGATGCCATCGTGTTGCAGGAAGTAGCGAAGCCTGTTCCAAAAGACAAGGAAGTGCTGGTCAAAATTCATGCGACGACAGTTACGTCTGGAGATTGCAGGGGGCGGGCTTTTCGCAGTCCGCTGTTGTACTGGTTGCCGATGCGCCTGTTTTTGGGCTGGACGAAGCCGCGACAACCGATTTTGGGTGTCGAGCTGGCCGGAGAAGTGGAAGCGGTCGGCGATCAGGTCAAGCGCTTCAAGCCGGGGGAGCGGGTGTACGCGCTGAGCGGGATGCGCTTTGGCGCACATGCCGAGTACGTCTGTCTGCGAGAAGACGCCGTGATCGCGCACATGCCCGGGAATGTAGCCTTCGAAGAGGCCGCCGCTGTGCCTTTTGGGGGGACGACAGCCCTGCATTTTTTTCGCAAAGGAAAGCTGCAGCGCGGGCAACGCGTCCTCGTTTACGGAGCGTCCGGGGCGGTAGGGACGGCGGCCGTGCAGCTTGCCAAATACTTCGGGGCGAACGTGACCGCGGTGTGCAGCGGCGTCAATTTTGCGCTGGTCAAGTCGCTCGGGGCCGATGAAGCGATTGATTATACAAAAGAAGATGTCGCGCGTACAGGCAAGCAGTACGATCTCATTTTCGACGCCGTCGGAAAAAGCTCGAAAGCCCGTTGCCAGCAGGCGCTCGCGCCAAACGGCAAGTTCATCACCGTAGATGGGCAAGGGGTGGCAAAAGAGCGGGCGGAAGACTTGCAATTTCTCGCGGAGCTGATGGCGTCAGGGCAGTTCCAAACGGTGATCGACAGGCGCTATCCGTTGGCACAGGTTCCGGAAGCCCATTGGTACGTAGAACAAGGGCATAAAAAAGGCAACGTCGTCAGTACAGTGGAGCACGGTCAGGAAGGCGGATAAAACGGCTGAATGGCCGTTTTTTTGTGGGAAAATGATTCGGACGCGATGGCCGCGTGCAGGCAAGGAAAGCAATGCAATGCAATGCTTCGTCAGACAGACGGGCAGCGCTCGCGGATTGGCTGCTGCCGCAATCTGCAAACGCTGACAAAATCAAGCTTGCCGAGTTGTCAGATCGAGTCTTGCTCCATATTGACAGGGAATAGAGAACTGTTTATAGTATGTAATGGTTCGGAAATGATTATCATTATCAATTGTTGGTTTTCATCTGTTAAAAAGGAGAATGCAACATGAAAAAGTGGCTCACCTCTATCATGATGTCGCTCGTACTGCTGCTGAGCGCCTGCGGCAATGCATCGGTGCCAACGGAGAACGCTGCTGGTGGCAACGCAGCAAAGCAGGAAGCGACAACAGAAGCAAAACCGGAAGCCGAAGCGAAGCCGGAGACGATTACGTACCAGTCGGAGAACGGACCGATCGAGGTTCCTGCGAGTCCTAAGCGAATTGTCGGTTTGACCAATGCGCCGAACGTTCTTGCTTTGGGCGGAACACTGGTCGGGGTCGACGAATGGACGAAAAAGAACCCGTTGTTCGCGGATAAGGTAAAAGATGTCGAAACGGTATCCGATGAAACGATGGAAAAAATTCTCGCCCTCCAGCCTGACCTGATTATTGCCGGGTCGTGGATGAAAAACTTGGATAAATTGAAGGAGATCGCGCCAACGGTCGTCTATACGTGGGGCAAGCTGGACTATTTGGCGCAGCAGCGCGAGATCGGCAAGTTGCTGAACAAGGAACAGGAAGCGCAAGCGTGGATTGACGATTTCACGAAGCGCGCGCAAGCGGCCGGCGAAGAAATCAAGGCGAAAATCGGCAAGGACAAAACCGTGTCCGTCTTTGAGCACGACGCAAAAGACTTTTATGTCTTCGGAAACAACTGGGCTCGCGGAACCGAGATTCTGTACCAGGCAATGGGCCTCGCCATGCCGGAAAGAGTGAAGAAGGACGCCCTCGGCCCGGGCTACTACATGCTTTCCCTGGAAGTGATTCCGGAGTATGCCGGAGACTACATCGTACTCAGCCAGCGCAAAGGCGGCGAAAATGCGTTCCTGAACTCTGAGACGTGGAAAAAGATCCCGGCCGTGAAAAACAACCACGTGATCGTCATCGACACGGAGGCATCTACCTACAGTGACCCGATTACGTTGGAGTACTTGCTGAACATTTTTAAGGAAGGTTTTTTGGGCAAGCAATAACCGCTTATAAAAAATACAGACAGGCCAGGAGAGACGCGCTAAAAATACGAAAACGCTTAGGGAACCGTTCAATCCCAAGCGTTTTTCTTTTTGTTTGGCGACCTGTGCGGGATGGAAGTATGTAAACCGTTTTTCCGCCAAGTTGACAGTAAAAACCCCACGGGCTCACGGGCAAACTGCCACGTGACACAGCATGGGGCTTGTAGTTATTCCAACTATCAACCTTCCAGTTTACTCAACAATCGTCCTGATTTTCGGAAACACCTTCAACGCCGTCTTATAAAACACATCCTCATGATACTCCGCCGGGATCAGCTCCTGCACGAACTGGATGTACGACTTCACGGGCGCGAGCGGCCAGTCGGTGCCGAACAGGAACTTTTCGTAATGGTCGCAGTAGGTGATCGCGTGGCGCAGGTGGGCGAAGAACAGCGGCGACTCGGCCAGTCTGCGGCAGTTGGCGGCGTCACCGACCATCAGGCCGGAGAGGTCGGCAAACATGTTGCGGTTTTTGTACACGACTTCTGCGCCATCCAGCACCCAAGGATCGCCGAAATGCGCCATCAAGAAGTTCACGTCCCGATGCTTCACGGCTACTTCGTCGAGCGTGAGCGGGTGGGAGTATTTGAGCAGGCCGCGCTCCGAGTACGTATCGCCCGTATGAAAAACAACCGGTACCCCGTATTTGGCCGCAAGCGCGTAGACCGGATCGTAGACGCTGTCGTAAGCGTAGAATGGATAGTAGCCCAAATAGATTTTCAAGCCGACGGCCTGCGGCTTTTGCAGTTCGGCTTCCAGGCGGGCGACTGCCGCCTCGTCCAGATGGTACGGATTGATCCCGAGGCAGTAGACGAGCTGTGGCGGCAGCTCGTCTGTCAGGTCGAGGCCCATTGGTGTTGCCGCCTCCGGGTCGGGAAAGCCGTTCTTTTGCGTCTCGGTCAGGCCCATGCCGATGCCGAGCACGACGCCGTTTTCCGCGTATTCCTGCAAAATGCCCTGGACGGAGTAGTCGACGAACGACTTTTCGGCCGCTGTGCGCTTGAATTCTTCGATGTGGGACAGATGCATGTGGGCATCAATAATTTTCATCGTGAAATCCTCCCTTCGGTTTCGCTGGCAAACCGGATGGCGCGCAAGGCCGACAGCGAATCGGCTGGCAGCGGCTCGTCCGCAAACAGGAAAAAGAC
Organism: Brevibacillus agri; assembly: GCF_004117055.1. Lineage (NCBI taxonomy): Bacteria > Bacillati > Bacillota > Bacilli > Caryophanales > Paenibacillaceae > Brevibacillus > Brevibacillus agri. The sequence continues at coordinate 4,415,600 of NZ_CP026363.1, read as the reverse complement.
AGGGGCGGTAAAGGCTATGCGGTCGTGCGGCAGGTTCAGCTCGCGCGAGAGCGAGGTCAGGGCGATTTCTTTGTTGGCGTAGACATCCATGTCTGCCGCCTCCAGGTCTGTGATGATCTGCAGCTTTTGCTTGCACGCGGCGCTGCCAAACGTATAGTCTGACGCTTCGTAGGCGAACAGTTCCCCTTGGCCCAGCTTGTAGTCCAGCTCCTCGCCATGTTTTCCTGCCGTTTTCAGCCACACCGCGTCTGCCGCCGTTTCCGTTTGCAAAAAGATTTCCGTCCTCCAGCCTTTGCCTGCGAAGTACGTTCCGGTCTTTTGCACGATTTCAACCGTATGGCAGAGCAGCGGGACGCCAGGCATGAGCAGGAAATATTGATGGCAGGTGAGGCCTCGATATTTTTCCTGCTTTTTTACGTGGTAGCTCAGTTTGATCCCTTGCCAGACGTTTTGCTTGTTGTCGGTCAGTTGGGCGAAGCAAGCGGACCGCTCTTCCTTGACCAGCGAAAACGCACTCAGCTCCTCGACGTGGTTGCTGATGCCGCCTGTCCACGGATTCCACCACGACTTCGGCTGGCGCTCGGGGAAGGAGCTGGCCAGCCACTCCTGCCCTCCGGCGGTGAGCGAATAGAGCGCCGGAGCGAAGTCCGGGGCGGCTTTGATGCGGATAAAGCCGTTGTCCGCGACGTACACCTGTTGTCCCGCTTCCTCGGTCGTCTCCTGGGCAATCTCGCCTTGTCCGATGGGGAAGATCGCGCTCTGCAAGCGAGCGTCGTGGGTGGCGAAGCGTCCGTCTACGCGCACGAGGTCAGGCGAGCCTGTCGGCGCAGCGAGCGAAAAGCGCGATTCTGTCGCTTCCGCCTCTTCCGTGTAGCGGTGGGCCTGTTTTCCGGCAGGCGCGCTTTGCAGCGAGGCAGTCAGCTCGCCCTCCAAATATTGCTGTTTGTATTCTTTGACCTGTACCTGCACTTCTTTTCCTGCGACAAACGGGTTGTGATCGTTGGCGACAAGCTCCAGATGTGGCGTCAGGGACAAGTTTGCTGATGGCAAAGCTTCTTTTTGCGCAAAGGCGCGGAAGTCTTTCCAGTCCGCATACGCACCGTGCGTCATGTGGATCGGGCCGAACTTCTTTTTGTCGTGCGGCTCCAGGCTGCCAAGGCACGTCTCCAGCGTGAGCTGCCGGACCTGGAAGTCAATCCGGTACTCCTTCGGCCAGCACATGCCCCACGGAACTGCTTCCTCCCGCGAAAACAGCCAGTTTTCGCTGACGAGCTTGCCGTCCCAGTAGTCCAAATCGCTGCCGTAGGAGGAAGGCACTTCGACATAGCGGCCTTGATACGGCAAAACGGGGCGGTGCAGCGTATGGGAAAAGCCTTGGATCAGCCACAGCTCCGCCGCCATTTTTTCGGCAGAGCGGTTTTCCAGTTCCAGCAAGTGTTCGACGGAGCCGTCTCCGAACAGCAGCGTCTTTTCCACCAGGACAAGTCCGGGGTAACTGCCGGAGTGATACGTGGCGTGAATCCCGATCGCTCCTTTTTCCGCGACAAACTCGACCTGCTCGGCGCGCTTTTTGGAAAACTCGCTGGAATACGGCTTGCCAAGCTTCGGATAGGCGATGTAGCTCGGTTCGCCGCCATTTGCGCCGACGATGGTCAGCTCGTTGTCGTCCTTGGTCAAAAACAGCGAGTGGCGGCCGTGGTGCACTTGCCAGGTTTGTTCCGTCTCGCCCGCGAGCATGGCGCCAAGGCCAGTGAAGGCAGCCCCGAGCTTTTTCACAAACGAGACTGTACTGCCGTCTGCAAGCTGCGCCTGTACACGAACGTCCGCTTCGTAAAAGCCGTGTTGCAGCAAATCGGCCGCAAGCGGCAGCGAGGTGCGCTCCTTGCCTGCCAGCGTCAGCGTGAATTGCTGTTCATGGAAGCGTAAAAACGGCGCTTCCGGAAGCGTGAACGAAAACTGCGCTTCTTCGGCAAAGTTGTTTTCCACATCGAGATAAAACGGTGCGGTCTGTCCAGGATAGGACAAGCCGGGGACGTGAAGGGAGAGGGAAGCGGGAAACTTGGGCAAGATTCCGACCTGGAACAAGGCGCGCCTGCCGTTAATCAGGACGTGTGTGCAGACTCGCGGATGCGTGCGCCAGACGCTTTGCTCCTCTGTAATCTCTCCGACAAAAAAGCTGGCGGACAGCGTCGTCTCGCCCGTCACTTCCAGTTCTTGGCGATAGTCAAAGCGAATGTTTTCGTCAGACTCTCCTGTCAAAGATAGCTGCAACGGCTTGCCTGATTTGTTGACGATCCGATAGTGAATCTGGTACGTGCGACCGAAGACCAGCTCCAGTTGCTCCACCTCGGCAGCGAGCAAGTAATCTTCCGTTTCGATCAGCCGCATGCCGCGCCCGCGCCGTTCAAACTCTACGCGCAGGCTTTTTTCGCCTTTCGTCCAGGAGTAGGTGAAGTAGTCGAAGCCGTTTTCTTTCCGACCGTCCGGCTCGACCACAATCTCCCGGGCAGAGTCCCGATACCAGTCGAGTTCCTCGAAGTAGTGCGCGATGGCTTCCGTCCGCAGCACAGTGGGCATCATGTTCATCAAATGCGTGCTATCGTCGCGGTCTTCCCAGAAAAAACCGAACTTTTTATACAGGGGGACAGCCTTCGTGTTGCCCGCCCATGTGTAGAGATCAAGCCGCGGCCAGCCGAGTTCGACGGTCTTGTCCAGTGCGCGGGCAAGCAGCATGCGTCCTACCTTTTTGCCATGGTATTCCGGCCGGACGTTGAGCAGGGGGATGTAGAGGGCGCCGGTATCTTCGCGGTACTCGGCGAGGCTGCAATAGCCCACGACGGTTTCGCCGTCCATCGCCAGGTAGACAGCGAGCGCATCGGAGTGAGCTTCCTCCTGTCTGATCTGTTCCGCTGTCGTGATTGAATTTCCGCCTCCCCAACTGTCCCGACTGGCGTTCCACATGTCCGCGACGGCCGCGGCCAGCTCGGGACGGTAAAGGACGATAGAGATAGATTCCATGATTGCCTGCACCTCGATCTCATTGTCAGATTTTGTATAGTAATAGAGAGACGATTGAGGGAGAGGTTCGGTTTCTTGTTTTCGCGCCTTTTTCGCAGGCGGGGAGAGTGGGCAAGGAGAAAAAGCGAGAGGGAATGTACGATGGAAAGCCGGTATCGCAGAAACACGAGACCGGCTTCGTCCAGGCGTGGCTTGGCGGCGGGTGGAACTTACACGGGTTGCGGCAAGCTCCGCCGCTGGCATGGCGCTTTTATGACTAGCGTTCAATCCGGATGACTACCATCTCTACATCTTCGTCCAGAGCGCGCACGCTATGCTTTTCCAGAGGGAGCATGTGCAAAAGCGTCTGCGGAGTCAGCTCCACCTGTTTGCCGGAAAAGTCGAACACGGCTGTGCCCTTTTGCACGATAATGAGCACGTCTGCATCCGTATCGTGTTCCGGGACGAACGCTCCGGCGCGCAACTGCAACTGCAAGACTTTTGTCCGCTCAAATCCCATCAGCGCCCCGATGTGCTTAGGTGCCGACTCCAAATGGTTGTTCAGGTCATAGGTTTGCATGTTCTTGTTTCCCGGGGCAGAGTCGAGGAAAATAAGGAGAAATCTACTACTTGCCAAAAAAGGGTCATGCCGATGCATACGTACAGTCTTTTGGAAAAACTGCTGTTTTGGCCAGCCGTCCTGGACGAAAAAAGGCTGGCACGCTCGCTTGCAGGCAAGACGATCCTCATTACAGGGGCAAGCTCCGGGATTGGCGAGCAGCTCGCATATTTGTTGGGGCGTTGCGAGGTGCAGTTGCTGCTGGTGGCGAGAAGAGAGGAAAAGCTTCGCCAGCTCAAGCGGGAAATCGAGCAGCACGGAACGGCTGCAGTCAGCGTTTTCGGGGCGGATTTGCGCGAGCCGCTTGAACTGGAGTCGTTTCTCGCCTGGGTGTGCGAGCAGGCTGACACGATAAATATCGTGGTCAGCAACGCGGGCTTGTCCATCAGGCGTTCGATCATGGACTCGCTCGACCGCCACCACGATTTTACGCGGACGATGGCGATCAATTACTTCGCCCCGGTCAGGCTGCTGCTGTCTCTTCTGCCGCAGCTTGCCCGAAGCAACGGACAAATCATCCATATCTCGACGATCAACACGTCGCTAGTTCCGCTGCCGTACTGGGCGGCGTACCAAGCTTCGAAGGCAGCTTTTGACACTTGGTTTCGCTCGGCGGCACCGGAGTGGAACGCGCGAGGAATCGCCACGACTGCGATTTATTTTCCGCTGGTAAAAACGCCGATGATCGCGCCGACTGCCGCCTACCGCAGCATGCCCGCCATGAGCGCGGAGCACGCCGCCCGGGTCATCGCCAAATCCATGTGCACGAGACGAAAAAGCTGGCGGCCGTGGTGGCTTTTGTTCGGGGAGCTGGCCTCGGTGTTGGGCAGAGGACTGTTGGAGCGCCTCACTCCGCGCTGGCTGCGAAAAAAGGGGGGATGACGGTGCGGATCGTGTTTTTGCTTGCGACGCTGTACAAAATGAAGCTGTTGACGCCAGCAGGAATCGGCAGGCTGCTCGCCGCCATCTGCCGATACGGAACCAACCTGATGACGCTGTTGCAGGTCGCGCAGCGCACGTACGGCCAAAAGATCGCCCTGGCCGACGAACGGGAAGCCGTCAGCTTTCGGCAGTTGTGGTGCGACTCCGAACGCCTCGCCTGGGCGTTCAGGGAGAAATACGGGCTTGCCCGCGGCAAAAAGGTCGGCTTTCTATGCCAAACCACATGGCGCTGGTGAAAGCGATTTTCGCCGCTTCCGGCACGGGGTGCGACATTTATTTGCTCAATCCGGAGATGAGCGCAAGGCAGCTCGCGCAACTGCTGGACGAGACGAAGCTCGACCTGCTCGTCCACGACGCCAACGGGACGGCCCGCATTGAGCAGGCGGCGCACAGGACCGTGCGGCTGCACAGCTACTACGACCAGTTGCCCGCCATCAATCGGCTGCTGCACGAGTGGCATGAAACGGCTGCCGCCACCCCAAAATCGCCAAAGCGGGCATCTGCCGGGCACATCATGCTGTTGACAGGAGGGACGACGGGGCAGCCGAAAAAAGTCGCGCACAAGCCGTCGCTGTTCCACTATTTGCCGCCGTTTTTGGCGCTGCTGACGCGGCTTCGGCTGCTGCGCTGCCATACTGCCTATGTGGCTACGCCCATCTGCCACGGATACGGGCTGGCGATCTTGCTCTTGTTCCTTGCGCTGGGCAAAAAAGTCGTGATAACGCCCGGCTTCGACGCCGCCAACGCCTGTGCGCTGATCGAAAAGCACAAGGTCGACGCCGTGACGGTCGTTCCGCTCATGCTGAGAAAAATGCTGCGGCACAACGCGAGCGCCTTGCAGTCTCTCGCTTGCATCGCTTCTGGCGGCGCGCCGCTAACGCCCGCACTTGCCGCCGAAGTGTCCGGCCAATTGGGAGCGGTCTTGTTCAACCTGTACGGCACTTCCGAAGCGGGCCTTTGTGCCGTCGCAACTCCGCAAGACCTGGCGGCTGCACCGCACACGATTGGCAAAAAAATTGGCGGTGTCGGCTTGCACGTACGGGGAAGGGACAGGCAAAAGCTCGCGGCAGGCGAGATCGGGCAGCTTTGCGTGCGAAGGCGGAGAGCGCTTTTTTCCACCCGGACCGGATGGGTCGAGACAGGGGATCTGGGCTATCGGGATGAGCGCGGGTATTATTTTTTATGCGGAAGGACAGACGACATGGTCGTATCCGGCGGAGAAAATGTGTATCCGATCGAGCTGGAGCGCATTTTGGCCGAGCATCCGGGCGTAGAGGACGCGGCTGTGGTGGGCATTCCCGACGAAGCGTTTGGGCAAAGGCTGAAAGCGTTCGTGCAGCCTGCGAGCTATGCCGGGCTGACCGAGGAAGCTGTGCTGGACTGGCTGCGCCCGCGAGTCGCCAGGTATCAGTTGCCAAAAGAGATTGTGTTCGTTGACAGCATCGCCTACACCGACCTGGGCAAGCCCGACCGGAAGCAGCTTTTATAAAGACAACGACACATCCGCATGCAGAGAGAAATACGGGCTTGCCCGCGGCAAAAAGGTCGGCTTTCTATGCCAAAACCACATGGCGCTGGTGAAAGCGATTTTCGCCGCTTCCGGCCATTCACCCCTATCAAAAGACGGCAAGAACAAGCCGTAAAAACGAAAAGAATCTGCATACTTGGTCATTTTATCGCCTGTCTCAGTTCATTGAATATAAAGCTTAGTTGGTATTAGAGTTGAGCATGTGAATCCTGCATACACAAGTCAGACATGCCCTAAATGCTCTGAGAAGAATAAGGCACAAGACCGTAAGTATAAATGCAAATGTGGATTCGAAAAACATCGTGATTTAGTCGGTGCTATGAACATTCGATATGCACCTGTGATTGATGGTAACAGTCAATCAGCCTAAGATGCTATATGCACTGTCTTAGGAGGGGCAATGAGATGTCCTCATCTTGAAGGCTGTTCAAAACAGAAATGGACTGCGAACGCTTAGTCATTCAAGAATCCCACCCGTACACCGTAAAGTGGAAGGCTTGCGTCTTTAGCCGTGGGAGTCTCAAGAGTCAGATTCTATTTTTTTCCGAAGCAACCCTAAATATTTCCGTTTGTATTTATTTACGCCTTGTTGGGATATACCTAAATGCTTTGCTACTATTTCTTCTGGAACCCCATTGATAACTACTTGCTCGATAATGAATCTTGCTTTAGATGGAAGGGAATTCAACATTTCTTCTACATACAACTTAGAATCTACAGAAAATATTTGATTCTGCCCACATATATTTTCTATGATCGGAAGCTCTCGGGCGGAAATCTTCTTTGCTTGATACTGTAACCGCCAAGCAATCCTTTTTATAACTCTCCTACACTCTTCTTTTAGTAGTTCATCATTCATGCTTCTCACCATCCCATCTTATAGGTAAATGAACAAGGTAAAAAGCAACTTATTTTAACAAATCAATACATTTTTTGTTAGATGGTAAAAAGAGGATTTTTCTCTTCGTTTGGGGTATAAATTACAGAGTTGGGAAATCTGTGCAAGGAATAAAACCCCGCTAATGCGAGGTTTTATTTGACCTTCTTCTTAACGTTTGATAGTTCCTACTGATGCAAAGTCCTCTGAATCTCGAACATCGCTTGGATAAATATGGGTTGCTCTACTGCGATCAGTAAGACCTCTGCCAGTAATGTCGAGATTAGAACCATAGTAAAATGCGTGCCAGATGAACTTAGAACAATAACTAAGCTCGATATTATCCAAGTCCATATTAAAATAGTATTTCTTTACGTCATCAATATGGTTGATTGCCCATTTAGCAGCTTTGGAAGCTCCACTCCTGGGACGGAGAACCTGGATCTTATCGCCGGGCTTAAATAGAGAAACATAGCCATCAATATCGTCAACTAATCCAGGTCCGTCCGGATGAACGTGAATGATATCGTAGTCCGGTCCTACAATTGCCACGTGCCCAACAAAAAAAGTCGAAAAGCTTTTTTTCGAGTACAATACGTCTCCTGGCTTCATATCCGTGTTAGTGCCAGGATATTGTGGTCTGTCAGTTGCCATATAAAATTCCTCCTATATAGTTGATTAACGATAATAAGGCGCCCATTATCGCTTTCACTATTCAAGGAAAAAAAAGCATCATTTTACAACCACTTTTTTGGGGGGAAACAAAAATGAATAAAAAAATGATGATAATAGCTTTCCTAGTTTTAATCCTTATCGCTGTTCCAGTTATATATGTTCAAGGAACTTTGTTAAGCTTAGAAAATCAGGTACGCCAATATCTCATTACCGAGAAAAATATTGATGAGAAAACAATAGTTAGTCTAGATGGCCGTTTTGGGAAGCTTCCGTTCTTTGGTGTAGAAGTTATTTTTGCTGATGAACCCGATGTAAGATACTTTTATACTGAAATAGACGGAAAAATAGTACCTGTACATGTAACGCTTAAACCTAAAGGATACAACTACAAACATAAATGAGTCCCCAGAGGCTTCGCCGAAACCCAGAATACTCGAAACCCATCAAGGAAGTTCTTTCCCGGGGCATTTCGTGCATCCTGCGAGCCATGCCGGGCTGACCGAGGAAGCTTTGCTGGGCTGGCTGGCTGCGCCCGCGAGTCGCCAGGTATCAGTTGCCAAAAGAGATTGTGTTCGTTGACAGCATCGCCTACACCGGCCTGGGCAAGCCCGACCGGAAGCAGCTTGTGTAAAGACAACGACACATTTTCCCGAAATATCCTGCCCCCTAAAGCCATACATATTACGAGACATCCGAAACAACCAGGGGAAAGGAATGAGCAACCATGCCTCAAGGCATCCACGATATCGAGCTGCCGCTGCCGATCGGGACGATCTGGGAATTTGTCAGCGTGCTGGAGAACTGGGTTCCGCTCGTGCCAGGCTACATCAGCCACGAAGTGATCCATGAGCGGCGCGTGACCTGGACGTTTACCGGCGACATCGGGATTATGAAAAAGCAAATCAGCCTGCAGGTGGACATTACCGAGTGGAACGAGCCGACGGAAGTGAAGTTTACACTGACCGGAATCAACGAGAATTTTACGGGAGAAGGCTACTTTCGGGCAGAGGCGTTGGGGGAGGAGCGCACGAAAATGACCGGGTTTCTCGACATTACGGCAAAAGGCTTGAAGGCCCCCATGGTGAACTCGATCCTGAAGTCACACGTCCCGCAATTGACGACAGATTTGGCGGAAGCCGTCGCCAGCCGGATGAGGGAATAACAAGAGCAGCGTTGCTGAAAAACCTTTGCGATACAGCAAAGGTTTTTTTCTTGTCCCGTCGACACTTGCAGCGTTGACGGCTTCGCTATTTTGCTTTGAGCTACCATAATTAATCGGGTAACCGTCGCGCAGAACGGTTGCCTTTTAATAGGAAGAAACAGGAAAATCAGCGAGGTGATGCGTGTGAAAATCCCGAAAAAATACGAAGCGATTGTCTTTACGTTTTTAATGGCGCTGGGCATGTCCTGTATTTTGTCGTTCTTCATGATGCTGGTGAATTTCGGCTTCAACTCCATGCTGCTCGAGCGCTGGCTCAAGGCATGGCCGATGGCTTTTTCGCTGGCGTTTCCCGCCGCTTACTTTTGGCCAAAAGCAATCCGGCGGCTGATGAAAAAAATTACGTTTGTCGAGAGCAAATAACGCTTGGTCACCGCACAGCTATCGCAAAGGCTGTGTTTTTTTATACAGACAAGAATGGATAAGATTCTTATCCAGTAGAAAGACAACGAAGGCTGCGCCAAGCCAGTGGCGCAGCCAAATTTTCTAATGCGCATCGCCAGGCGCATACGCCAACTGTCCCTAGGGGCGATTCTTTATTGATGATGAGAATCATTATCTTTATAATAGACCCACATCCAATTCCACGACGCCACAGCACAGAACAGGAGGGAAAGGGAGTTGTCATTTCAGGACGATTTGTTGTTATGGAATCACGCAGCTCTCAAAGTAGTGGACGTCCGCCGTGCGGTGATCCAGCCAGGCGACAGCCTGCGCGCGCACCAGCTTACGGCAGGCTCATTTTTGTGTACCGTACAGGGAAAGGCTCGCGTGCTGCTTGACGAAGCGCAGTATCAGGCGGGCCCTTATCATGTTTGCCACGCCGGAAAAGGCACGGTACTCGCGATTGATTACGTGCAGGAAGCACTCGAATACTATTTGCTGCAATACAAGGCGACCCTGGCTCTGCCGTGCCGCGAGGAGCTGTTGCGGCTGCAGCAGAAGCGAGACCCTTTTCAACTCGCGCACAGCTTTACGCCGCGCTATCCGCTGCCGCTGTTTGGCACAGTCCGCCAGATGCACGAGAAATGGCAGAAGGCGAGCATGCTGGACAGGTTCCACGCGAAGGCGCTCTTGCATCAGTTTGTGTACGAATGGCTGCAGCAGCGCCAGGAGCAGGCAGAAGAGCCGACTGCCCAGAGTCTGGTGGACAAGGCAATCCGCTTGATCGAGGAGCAGTTCTCCGAGAAAATGACGCTGCATGCGCTGGCGAGCCAGGTAGGCTGCCAGGAGCGGCAGTTGCAACGGCTGTTCAAGGCAGCGCTTGCGGTGGGGCCGATGGAATACCTGCTCCGCGTCCGGCTGGAAAAGGCCAAGGACCTGCTGCTGAAACTGAATGTGCCGCTGATGGACATTGCCGAGGCTGTCGGTTTTACAGACAGCTATTACTTCAGCCGCCTGTTCAAAAAATACGTCGGCATCTCCCCCAGCCAATTCAGAAAAATGGCCGGGCAACCCGAACTTTGTCGTCAAAATCCATCCGGCTTGTCGCCATCGTTCATTGGCGGCAAAAGCGTGCCCTTGTATAGTATTAACAACGAGAATGGGAGTCATTCTCAACAAAAAACAGCACCTGCTTCGGCTGCTCTGGCAGCGCACAGGAGCAAGCGTGCAAAACAGGCAGACCCTGAGGGGGGAGTGGCAAAAACGACAAGCAAGTACATCAGGCATCTGCGAGGCGAACTGGAGCTGGACCGACTGCCCGAAAAAATTGCGGTGCTCGATTACCAGTACATCGATCAAATGTACGCACTCGGCCACTTGCCAGCAGGCAGCGTATTTGCCACGACCAGCCCGTCCGGATTGCCGGAATATTTGGGCGAGAAAATGAGCGCGATCAAAAGGCTGGGGACAAAGGATCATCCGGATATGACCGCGATTGCCGAGCTGTCGCCGGAGCTGATTGTCTGCACGGATACACATGCGCATTTGTACGACGAGCTGGTCGCGATTGCCCCGACGGTGATGCTCGGCAGAAACGACGACTGGCGGACGACGCTTCCTGTGCTGGGAAAAATGCTCGGCAAAGAGCAGGAGGCGCAACACGTGATTGACGCGTACAACCAAAAGATCGTCCATCTGAAAGATGCGATTGCGGCCAAGCTGGGGGGCAAGACGGTTTCCTTGATCCGGCCGCGCGACAACATGATCCGGCTGCACACGACGGCGCACCGGACGGCACGTATTTTGTACCGCGATCTCGGCATCGCGCCGCCGCCGATGGCGATGGACAGCAAGCGGACCAGCTCGTACATCCAGTTGGACGCCATGACCGAACTGAATGCCGACCACCTCTTTGTGTTGCAGGACGCGACGAACGCCGCGCTGACCAGCGCCTACCAGGAGTCCGCCCTCTGGAGAAACCTGAGCGTGGTCAAAGCCAACCATGTGCGCACGTTCGACACGACGATGTGGATCGGCTTTTACGGGCCTGTCGCGATTAACCGGGTAGTGGATGAAATTGCAGACGCGCTGTTGTCCTGACCGCCTCATCTCTGCCCGCAAAGGGAGAGCATTTGATGAACAAAAACTGGCTAGAAGCGGACGAATCGGCGTATTTGGCGGAGCATTTTCGCCTGACCCATGGCGTACCCGTGCGCTCGGGAGAGTTGATTCCGGTCACAGAGTTGTTGGATGAAAAGACGTGCGCGGACTGTCTCGCGCGGATGAGCGGCTATTTGCACGCCCCTTCGCTGAAAGTGACCGCCTCCCTGTTTGCCAAAAGGTACGCGTTTTTGACCGTTGCCCCCATCTTGTACGCCATGACGGTGTACAACAAAGCAGTCACGCTGGACATCGGGCAATGCCAGCTCGTTTTGGCAAAGGAGCCGGGCGAGCCATGGTTGTCGCGGCTCCATGTACGCGCGTCGGACGTTCGCGCGTTCGCTGCCGGGGACAGGAGCGAGTGGCGGGAGCAGATCATCCGCAGCTTGTTCGCCGGACATATCGCGCCGCTGTGGCACACGATTTCCCGCGTGGCGAACATTCCGCGCATGGTGCTGTGGGAAAACACGGCGGTCCGTTTGTTTTCGCTGTACGAAAAGCGGATCAAAGCGGAGGCGGGAAGCGAACTGCGGGAGCGCGTCCAGGCTGACTTTGCCTGCCTGCTCAAGCACGCGCCTGCCCCATGGTTCGGGGAAGAACAAAATCCGTTCGCGCAGTTTTGCGAGTTTGGCGACAGCGAGCCTGGAGCAGCGACAGCGCGACCGGGCCGGATTCGCAAGACGTGCTGCTATCATTACAAGGTTTCTTCGCGCGAAGGCTTCTGCTCGGCTTGCCCGAGAGCGAAAAGCCGATGACAGCGAGAGAGGATCGTGTCAGCACGGTGGAAAAGTGGAGACGGAATCTGTTTATTTTGTGCGCCGGGCAATTTTTGACGATGGCCTCGCTCAGTTGCGTCACTCCGTTTTTGCCGCTCTATTTGCAGGAGATGGGCGTGTCTGATCCCGGCGAAGTTCTCTGGTGGGCAGGAGCGATTTACGTCGCCAATCTGCTGACGGCGTTTTTGTTTTCGCCGCTGTGGGGCAAGCTGGCGGATCGGCACGGCCGGAAGCTGATGATCGTTCGCTCCGGCTTCGGTCTCGCGGTCACGATTACGCTGATGGGATTTGTCACCAGTCCTGTGCAGTTGCTCGTTTTGCGGCTGGCAAACGGGATGATGGCAGGTTTCAGCCCGGCTGCTGTCGCTTTTACCGCAACGAATACGCCGCAGGAGCGCAGCGGCTATGCGCTCGGCATCCTGCACGCCAGCGCGGTCGGGGGAACGATCTGCGGCCCGCTTTTGGGCAGTCTGCTCGCTGTCCGCTTCGGCTTTAGCGCCGTCTTTTGCTACACAGGTCTGTGCATTTTGCTTGCCGCCATTATGATCGTTTTTTGGGTGCAGGAGCGTGTGGCAAACGAGCAGCGGCTTGTGGAGAAAACGAACTTTCTCGCCGATTTGCGGCACATCGCGGGCAAAAAGCCGCTCGGCGCGCTGTTCGTCTCTGCCGCAATCGCCAGAGCAGCGATGGTCGGTACGTTGCCGCTCATCCCGCTGTACGTCCAACAGTTGCTTCCCGATCAGGACAACGTAGTTATCATGGCGGGCGTGACGACGGCGGTCATGGGCCTTGCCAATATGCTCGCGGCTCCCCAACTCGGAAAGTGGGGCGACAAGTTCGGCTCCCACCGGATTTTCAACCTCGCCGTGTTCGGTTCGATCGTTTTTTTGGTGCCGCAAGCCTTTGTCCAGCAATTATGGCAATTCATCGCCCTGCGCTTTTGCACGGGAGCATGCCTGGGCGGGATGATGCCCTCTCTGCACGTTCTCCTGCGGCAGTACGCGCCAAAAGGAATGGAGAGCAGGACGTACAGCTACCACAATTGTGCCGTCTTTTTGGGCGGCATGGCGGGGACGTTTGCCATGGGAGCGATTGCGAGCGGTTTCGGCTTGCCGCTGATTTTTGTCGGCTCGGCCGTTTTGCTGCTCCTAAACCAGCTATGGATGAAATTCATGGTGCTTCCGCATATCGGCCCGCTGCACGAAAGCGCAGAAAAGCGCCAGTGAGCTTTCTATTGACAAGGAAATCGTCGGAAAAACAAAAGGGGGAAACAGCAGTGTTGATCGATAAAAAATGGTCGTTCATTTTCAGCGCCGTGCTTCTCGTTGCCTTCGTGCTCGCAGGCTGCGGAGCGAGCGGGCAAGGAACGGCAACAGCGGGGACGACGGAGACACAACCGGCGCAAAGCCAGCCGCAAGCAGCGGCCGAACCAGCTAAAGACGCGGGACAACAGGACGTCCGGGTCGTTTCCCACGCGATGGGGAAAGCAGAAGTAAAAGGCACGCCGACCAAAGTCGTGACGCTGTTCCAGGGCGCTACCGATGCCGCCCTGCTGCTTGGCGTCAAGCCGGTAGGCGCAGTAGAGTCGTGGATTGAGCAGCCGTGGTACAACTACATTCGAGACAAGATGGACGGCGTGACCAACCTGGGCTCGGAAAACCAGCCGAACCTGGAAGAGATTGTAGCTCTCCACCCGGATCTCATCATTGCCTCCAAGACCCGTCACGAAAAAATTTACGAGCAACTGTCCGCGATTGCGCCGACGGTGATGACCGAAGAGGTGCATATTTGGAAAGACACCTTGAGCCTGAGTGCAGAAGCGCTGAACAAAAAAGCGGAAGAGGCCAAGTTTTTAGAGGAATGGGCGCAAAAGGTAGCGGCGTTCAAGGAAAAAATGGGCGACAAGCTCAATCTGCAGGTCGGGATTGTCGACTTCCGCCCGGACCACGCCCGCATCGTGTACACAGGCTTTTCCGCTCTCGTTCTGGACGAGCTGGGCGTAGCGCGGCCGACGAACCAGAAAGGCGAAGAGTGGGGAGTGAAGCTGACCTCCAAGGAAAACATTGCGCAAATGGACGCGGATATCATTTTCGACCAGACGAGCACGACCCGGGATGACGGACGACTGGATTTGCGCAAAGAGTGGACGGAGCACCCGCTCTGGAAAAATCTGCGGGCGGTGAAAAACAATCGCGTATTCGAGGTGGATTCGGCGATCTGGAACAACGGCTCCGGCCCGTTGGCGGCATTGGGCATGCTCGAAGACTTGTACGAATTTTACGAGTTGAAATAAGGACGCGGGAGGAAACTGTTGACCGCAAGCAGCGTCAGCAGTTTTCTTGTCGATCGCTTTCGCGAAAAAAGCGAGGGAGGATTGTTGTGCGCTCATACTTGCATCAGCCTGTTTACAAGGCGCTTGGCTTGATCGGCTGCGCCATTGTCCTCGGGGGATTGTTTGTGGCAAGCATCGCCCTTGGCAGCACGCCGATTCGCTTTCTGACCGTCATCGAATCGTTTCGCGATTATGACGCCTCGCTCAAGCAGCATGTCATCGTGATGACGACCAGGCTTCCGCGCGCCGTTTTTGCTGCGGTGATCGGAGCAAACCTGGCTGTGGCAGGCGCTCTCATGCAGGCGTTGACCCGAAACCCGATGGCGTCGCCCAGCATTTTCGGCATCAATTCCGGGGCTGTCTTTTTTGTGGTGGCGGCATTGGCTGTCCTGCCGATTTCCTCGCTGAACCAACTGGTCTGGATCGCTTTTGCGGGAGCGGGCGTAGCTGCTTTCACCGTGTACTTCCTCGGCTCGATGGGCCGAGGGGGCATGACGCCGCTGAAAATCGTGCTGGCAGGCTCGGCCATGTCCGCGCTGTTTGCTTCGTTTACACAAGGAATGCTCGTCCTGGACGAGTCCGGGCTGCAAAATGTGCTGTTTTGGCTGGCAGGCTCTGTGTCCGGCAAAGAGCTGGACAGCTTGCTTCCGGTGTTGCCCTACATGCTGTTCGCCGGAGTAGCGGCACTATTGTTGGCCCGGTCTGTCAACATTTTGGCGACAGGCGAAGAGGTTGCCAAAGGCTTGGGACAAAAAACGGGCCTCGTCAAGCTGCTGATTGCGCTCACCGTGATCCTGCTTGCGGGCAGCTCGGTCGCGGTCGCAGGCTCGATCGGCTTTGTCGGGCTGGTGATTCCGCACATCGCCCGCTTTCTGGTCGGCATCGACTATCGCTGGGTCATTCCGTACAGCGCGGTTTTGGGCGCCATCCTGCTGGTGAGTGCAGATATTGCAGCCCGCTTTTTGATTATGCCCGCCGAGATGCCGCTCGGGGTAATGACGGCGCTGGTCGGTGCGCCTTTCTTTGTCTATACGGCCCGTAAAGAGTACCGCGCGAAAGGAGCATCGCAATGAATCGGCTATTTTCGATCCGAAGCTGGGCCGGACGCTTTGCGCAGCTACTGCCGCAGAAGACGATGCTGCTACTCGCGGTATTGCTGCTGTGCACCGTCGGCGGGATGGTCGTCAGCGTGCAGTTGGGCAGCAAACTGATCCCGCTGTCAGACGTCGTGCGCACGCTGTTCGGCTACGGCACACCGGAGCAGATGCTGGTCGTCGGCACGCTCCGGCTTCCGCGCGTTCTGCTCGCCGTGCTCGTCGGCGCGGCGCTGAGCGTCTCGGGGGCGATTTTGCAAGGCGTGGCCCGCAATCCGCTCGCTTCGCCCGATGTGATCGGGGTGACAGGGGGAGCTGCTTTTGCCGCTGTCGCGTTCATCACCTATACGGCAGGAGCGGTCAGTGTGCGGTGGCTTCCGCTGGCGGCTTTTTGCGGGGCGGCGCTCGTTTCGCTGTTGATTTACTTTTTGGCCTGGAAAAAAGGGGTGACGTCCACGAGGCTGATTTTGGTCGGAATCGGGGTAGCTGCCGTCACCAGCGCGTTGACCATGCTGATGATCGTCCTCAGTCCGATTACGGCGGCCAGCAAGGCGTACATCTGGATGACGGGCAGCATATACGGCGCGTCGTGGGAAAACGTGTACGCCATGCTGCCCTGGGCGATCGTGTTCATTCCTTTGGCGCTTTTGTACGCCCGCATCCTCGACGTCCAGGAGCTGGGGGACGAGCTGGCGACAGGGCTTGGCGCGCGCGTGCAGCTTCACCGCTGCATTCTGCTGTTTATCAGCGTCGCCTTGGCAGGGGCGGCAGTTGCAGTCGCGGGCGCCGTCGGCTTTATCGGGCTGATCGGCCCGCATATCGCCCGAAAGCTTGTCGGCCCGTCCTACGGCCGCGCCATTCCCGTGGCGGCCCTGATCGGCAGCCTGCTCTTGCTGACTGCGGATACGGTTGCCCGGCTCGCCTTTCAACCGCTCGACGTTCCGGCAGGCGTCTTTACAGCGGGCGTAGGCGCCCCTTTTTTCCTCTATTTGCTCTACCGAAGCCGCAATCGCTAGGCAAAAGCGGGATTGCAGGCGGAAAAAGGCAAAAACCAGGCGCTCCATTCGGGGCCGCCTGGTTTTTTGTTGAGTAAATGACGGAAAAGCAGGCTACCTGGCGCAAAATGGAGGTTCGCGGACAGTTGGGAAAATTGCAGCCAGCAAACACGAGCGTGTCGATACCGCGCTCCCGCAGAAACAGCTCCAGCCCCGTCTGATAAAAAGCGCCCCAGCGCGGCTTGTACATGACCCATTCCTGCTCGCCCACCGCCTGGAATCGTCCGGCAAGCAGCGCAGCGGAGTCGAGGGCGGTGTAGGCAGAAGGACGAAGCTCGCGGACCAGCTCTGCGCCTTCGCTATTTGGCGCGGCTATTTTCGCGCCGTTTTCAATCGCTTCCCGGCGACACAGGTCGACGTTGGAGCCGTCTTCTTTGCATGGGTGAATTACGTGAATAATCGGAAAACGACTCGCGCGGTAAGCCTCCAGCGCCTTGTGTATATGCGGCAGCACCTGTGCAGTGCCCGGAATTTCCGCCGGGGCGTTTTGGCAGAGTAAAATCGTTTTGCGTGTCAATCGTAACCAGTGCGGACGTGTGCCAATTCGGACTTGTGTAGCTCAAGGCTTTTCCCCTCCAGCAAGTGAAGTAGTTTCCCTCTATTGTACCGCTTGTCCAGGCCAGAAACAGATAAAAAAAGAGCCGTGCCCGGAAAGCGCACGGCTACAGGAAATGACTCGCTTCGATAAATTGCCTTTCCAGCGGCGAGAGCTGATAGCCTTGCCGCGTGACCAAATATTTATCCACATACCGATGCTCTGTGGGCAGCTCCACAAAGTCTGTCAGCCCAAACTGCCTGACGATCCGTTTGGATAAAAGGGCGATCCCCATGCCCAAAGCGGCAAACTGAAACAGTGTCTCCAGCACGGCTACTTCCGTCAAGGGGGCTGCTGGCAAACCAAGGTCGGAGTAAAGCTGCAGCAAAATCGCCGTACACAGACATTCCTTGGAGGAAACGAGCATTGTTTCGCCTTGCAGAAAATGCTGGAGCGAAACGCCCGACTTTGCTTTTTTGCCGATCAATACAAGCTCTTCTGTCCCGATTTTTTTGAAGTGGAGCTGCTCCGTCTTGCTGGATGTGCCGATCGTATAGGCGAGGTCGATGCTGCCAGACATCAGCGCTTTTTCCATTTCCTCGGTGGTGCCGGTCTTCAAGGTGACGGACAGCCGCGGATATTTATCGTACAGGTCCGTGAACGCCGCCGTCAGCTCCGAGCCGATGACCGATTGCATCGTGCCAAGCCGCAGCTTGGGGTCTTGCTGCTGCATCTCCTGTTCGGCTTCTTCCCAGAGGGTCAGCAACTTTTTATAGTGCGCATACAGCCTCTCTCCCTCATGGGTCAGCTCCATTCCTTTGGAGCTGCGGATGAACAACTGCTTTTCGTAATGCGTTTCGATCTTTTTGATTTTCGCTGTCATGTTGGATTGCAGATGGTTCATGCGAAAGGCGGCGGCAGACAGACTCTTCAGCTCGGCGACCGTGACAAAAGCCCGGATGGTATCTATATCCATGTGTTTTGGCTCCTTTTATCGAAAAAAAGTGATGGCTCTATCGAAAGCTGACATGATTCGAGATGCCTTTTGCTTAGCATACTCGTGGCAAAACGATTTTGCCGAGTCATAACGAGGGGGAATGGGCATGAAAACGGACAAACCAGAGCGCGCTGGCTTTCTTTTTAAAGTGTGGTCAGACGATTCGGAAAAATAGGGCTGTTCAAGGCCAGCTACCGGCTACACCGACATAAACCGGATCAGCCCCAAAATGGCAAAGGCAAACAATGCCGTCCCCACGCCAATGCCGGTAATCGCGCTGCTCGCCACTTGCAGCTTGCGCGCGATCGGACGGGAAACAAGGGCGACGACAATCAGCAGCACGGCCAAAACGGATAAACCCGCATCCGCAAACACATTTTTCAGCCCGAAAAAATGGAGGCCGACGATCAAGGCAATCCACGGGGCAATCTCGTCCTTGCGCCGCTTTTTCAAGAGCACAAGCGCTCCCGCCAGAGCAAGGGCAAATTCGACAGACACGAGGAGCAAGTAACGTTGAAAAGCAGTCCGGTCAGACAGCGCGGAGGGGGCATGCCAATTGGTTACACTCAGGTAGACGCCCACGAGGCAGACGAGCAGCGCGGCGCCTGCAGCCATGCCGAGATAGTTGCGCCAGCCCGGTCGGGGCTTTTCCTGCGCCCAGCCGAACCAGGAGAAGCTGAACAGCCCAAAGACTGCGGCGTACATGGCGTAGTCACGGACGTACTCCATCGTATCCCTCCTTAAATGATGTTGTTATTTTTTTACTATAACAGATAAGCGCCGGGAGGAAAGCGGCAAAAAGCCGGACGAGTCGAGCGGATGAACGCAAAATGAGCCAATCAAATCTAGCATTTGGGTTACTTGCATTTTTTTGCTGTGGTATAATCTACCATTGATAGAAAATAACGAGCGAGTCTGCTTGACAGCATGAGAGGAGTTCTTTTTATGAACAAAAACAAGCGATGGAGCAAGTTTTTCCGGTGGGCGGGAGCAGGGGTATTCAGCCTGTCCATTTTATTGGGGCAAGTCTACCCGGTTCATGCTAAGACGCCAGCGTCAGTTCCCAGCGTCAGCCCATGGGCTGTGACGACCTTGAACGAAGGCGAGAAATACGGAATTTTCCCGTTGCAATGGTACCAGGACGAAGCATTTCTGCAGCCGATCTCTGCTGATCGGTTTGCCGAACTGATGAAGGCTACGGAGAAAAAGCTCGATGCGCTTGGCTTGCAGAAAAAAGCAGCGGCTGTGTCGGTTCCTCAAGAGAAAGTCATCACGCGCGAAACGGTCATGACCTCTCTGTACAAGCTTTTGGCGAATTACGAGCTGCCGGCCGCATTCGAAATGACGGGGCAAGACTCTTTGGCGTACTTGCAGAAAAAAGGGCTGGTGAAAGGAACGGGTAATGCGGGTCTGGCCCTGCAGCAGCCTGCGACGGTTGAACAGGCAGTGGTGCTCGCAAGCCGGGTCGTCGAGTTCGCCTACGATACAGCGGGCAGCGGTGCCGCAGGTCTGATGTGGAAGGTGACGAACGGCAAAAACACGCTGTACTTGCTCGGCTCCGTCCACCTCGGGATTACGGACATGTACCCGATGAAAAAAAGCATCCGCGACGCCTTCGAAGCTTCTGACGACCTGTGGGTCGAGGCAGACATCGTCGGCGGCGACATGGACTACATGACCGAAAAAATGATGTACAGCGACGGTACGACATTAAAGGACCACGTATCCGCCGAGACGTACAGCAAGCTGCAAAAGGTGCTGGCAAGCCTGGGGCTGCCGGAAAACGCCTTTGATACGCTGAAGCCGTTTGCCGTTACGCTGTCGCTGCCGACATTCGGCTACTTCTCCGATCCGGCGGAAGGCGAGGTTGGCCTGATTACGGGCATTGACCGCTACTTCCTGACGAAAGCGCTGCTTGCCGACAAGCCGATCCACGAGTTGGAAGGCATCAAGCTGCAGGCGGACTTGCTCTCTGGCGTGCCTGCCGAGCAGCAGGAAAAAGAATTGAACACTATGCTGGACAGCATCCTCTCTGGCGAGCAACTGGCCGACCAGGGAAAAATTTTGCAAGACATGCAGCGCGACTGGGTGGAAGGCGATCTGGAAGGGCTGACCAACACCTTGACAACCTACGGGCAGTTCGGGGCTGGCGAAGTGAACCAGCGCCTGCTCGGGGAACGGGACCGCAACATGGCGAGCAAGCTGGTACAGCTCCTGGAGCAGGAAGGAGAACACACCTCTTTTGTCGTGATCGGCTCTGCCCATTACGCGATGAAAGGAATGGTTCTCGACCAGTTGAAACAAAAAGGCTACGACATTCAGCGCATGAAATAATGGTGGAAAAGCAAGCCGCTTCTGCAGTCCGCAGTCCGCGCAATGGACATCTGTCTATTTGCGCGGGCTGTTTCTTTTTGCCTGGAGAAACCCGGCTGCCAACAGAGCAATTCATGAGAAATGTCGCGAATCGGTTTGTGTTACCCTTTTCTTAGTTGATGATAGCAACAGGGGACATAGGCTTCGTAAAAAGGCAGCAAAGCGCAATCGTAATTTTTTCAGGAAGAAAGGTGGAACGGATGGTGGCGCAAAACATTTCCAAAACCCGCCTCTGGGTAGCCCGGATCATGAGCGGGCTTGTCATTCTCTTCATGCTGTTTGACGGTATCTTCAAACTCATCCAGCCCGAGCCGGTAATAACAGGCACGCTGGAGCTTGGCTATGCCGAGCACCATATCGCCCTGCTGGGCATTCTCGCGCTCGTCTCTACGGTGCTGTATGCGCTGCCGCGAACGGCTTTTTGAGGCGCTGTGCTGTTGACAGGGTATTTTGGCGGCGTGATCGCGACACAGATTCGCATGGATGCGCCCCTGTTCACGCACACGCTGTTTGCCCTCTACCTGGCGATTCTCGCCTGGGGCGGGCTTTGGCTGCGGGACGAACGGGTGCGGAAGCTGTTTTCGCTGCGGCAGTAGGCAGTAGTGGAGAAGCATCTTTGCATTGTTAGACAAAAGCCCAGGATTGGTCAGCCAGGGTTTTTGCCGTATCGCTATTGACATTTCCAAAAAAAGAAATAAGCTATGGTTACGTATGTTAGTGAGTACTAACTAAACAAAAGCGAAATTCCACGATGACGGGAGGACGAAGTGAAGGGACAAATGGCT
The DNA here is from genome assembly GCF_004117055.1 of Brevibacillus agri. Lineage (NCBI taxonomy): Bacteria > Bacillati > Bacillota > Bacilli > Caryophanales > Paenibacillaceae > Brevibacillus > Brevibacillus agri. The sequence continues at coordinate 4,394,252 of NZ_CP026363.1, read as the reverse complement.
ACGGACACCAAAGAAAAGCTGATGACAGCAGCCATCGAGTTAATGGCGGCAAAAGGCTACAAAGGCGTATCGACAAAAGAAATCGCCGCCGCTGCCCAGGTTAGCGAAATGACGCTGTTTCGCCATTTTGGCAGCAAGCAAAATCTGCTCGACCAGGCAGTGGAGCGCTACCATTACTCCGTGGAGATGGAGCGGATTTTCGCGGAACAGATCGTCTGGGAGCTGCGGGCTGACCTCTTGATGATGAGCCGGATGTACCACGAGATCATGGAGCGCAATCGCAAGCTGTTTCTCATCGTGCTCAAAGATGACGACCTCTTGGCCATCCGCGAAAAGGCGCAAAAGCATCTGCGCAAGCTGCTGGAGCTTTTGACGCAATATTTTCAGATCATGCAGGAGAAAAACAAGCTGGTCGCCACAGATGTCGAAGCGCAGGCGATCACCTTCATGTGGATGAACTACGGGGCGTTCATGACGCATTTGTACGGGGCAGAGACGATCACAAACGTCACGAGGCAGCGGTTCATGGAATCGAGCATCGACTTGTTCGTCAAGGCGTTGACTCCGTAATTTTTTTGCAAGCATGCTGGCAGTTAGCGCTAACAAATGTACGCAAATGGTGAGGTGGGAAAGTGAACAGCAAACCGTCTTTGGCATTACCGAAAATGGTTGGACAAACCGCCGCGACCGGGTTCCAGATCGGCGTGCGCAGAACGCTGCCGATATCGAGCGAAGGGGCCTGGACTTTTTTGACGTCACAAGAGGGCTTGAAGCTGTGGCTGGGCGAATTGCCGCCGCCTGCCTTTCAGGTGGGAGAAGCTTTTGCTTGTGCAGAAGGGATTTCCGGGGAGTTCAAGGTCGTCAAGCCGTTTCAGCAGCTTCGCCTGAGGTGGAACAAGCCGGAGTGGGAAAAGCCGTCGACTTTGCAAATCCGCTTGTTAGCCGCCAAAAACGGGAAAACGACGATCAGCTTTCACCAGGAAAACCTCCCGGACGCAGCGGCGCGCGAACAGATGAAGCAGCAGTGGGAGGAAGCGCTGGAAAAACTGAAGGAAAAAGCTTGCCTGAGCGCGGAGGAAAACGAGGGGAGCAGTGTCCAATGAACAAGTTCAGCCATATGGATTTGCGAGTGAAAAGTTAGGAAAAATCGTTGCCCTTTTACGAAAAGCTGCTGCCTGCGCTCGGGTTTACGCGCACGTTTCACAGTGCGAACTGGCGCGTGTTTGCAGCGGAAGGCGAGCTGCCGAGTGTGCCGTACTTTGCGATCACCGAAGACCCGGAGCACGTCCCGAACGGCAATCTGACCGGGACGAGGTAGACCGGATGGCCGCGCTCGTGGAGCAGTCCGGGGGACCATTCACAGCGGGCCGCAGTTTTTTCCCATCAGCCCCACCTACTACGCAGTCTATTTCCAGGACCCGTGCGGCAACCGGTACGAGATCGTGCATCGCCTGAATTAAACGAAGAAGCTGTAGCCGTACGTGTGAGCGGCTACAGCTTTTTTTGTACCTAGCGGATCGGCATGCGGCAGGGAAAGCCCGGCTTTATGGACGTCAGCGGAGCGCAAACGCTTCGACTTGCGCCATGCAGCAGCACCGCGCAAAAAAGACCAGGCACAGCGTTCAGGCGGGACCGCAAACGCCGTCAACACGCTTGACCAGCTTCCCCCGACCGTCTGACCTACAAGAGCGTAGCGCAGTATCTCCGGTACTCGTTCGGCAGCATCCCGGTAATTTTGCGAAACAGCTCGGAGAAACGGCTGGAGTTGTGGTAGCCCACGAGCTGCGCAATCTGGTTGATCGGCATGTCCGTGCTGCTGAGCAACTGCTCCGCCCGGCTCATCCGCTTGTTCTGGATATATTCCGTGATCGTGCATTTGTAAACGAGCTTGAACGTGCTCTTGAGCTTGGTCGTCCCCATGCAGGCGATCCGGGCGAGCGACTCCAGGTGGATGTCCTCGGCAAAGTGGTCGTCGATATAGGCGGTCACAGCCTGCAGACTGTCCAAATCCGCCTTGGACACGTATTTGCTCGGATACGTCTTTTTTTGCTGCTGGGCTTTTTCGACGATCAGCGAGACTGCCTCCGCCACCTTGCCCTCGTAGTACAGCTTGGCCGCGATGCCGGTGCCGCGAAACTGTCTGATCTGTCGGAACAGAAAGACGAGCTCGGGAAAATTCGTCAGTCCGTCCACGCTGAGAAAAGACGAGCGCGGGTCCGTGTACTCATCCGGGTATTTTGTTTTCAAATAATCTTCGTAATACTCCGGCGTAATCTCGATCCCCGTCGAACGGATCGGGATATTTTTATGGTAGCGCGCCCGATACACGTTGTTGCAGCCAAAATGCACGCGGATGCAGCCGGAGGACAGGCGCTTGTACGGGTGCAGCTCTTCGCCCGAGACAGAGTCGTAGTAGTTCAGGCTCAAATACTTCGGCTGCTGAAATTCCAGGAACAAATCCTCATAAAAAACGAAGTCGAGAATCGAGATGGCAAACAGGTTCTCCCGGGAGTACGTCCAGTAGTGACCGGAGCCTTTTTCGGGCGAGACGGAAAAGCACGTCCCTGCCTGACTGTAGGGCACCTGGCTGTCATCCTGGTAAAAACCGCATTGCATCAAGCAAGGCACATGCATTTCGGTCACGATGTCCTTCATTTGCTTTCACCTCCAAATACCGTGATCGGACGAAAACATACCACGAAAAGACGCACCTGCGCCCAGCTCATTGACCCTCCAAGTTGGATAAAAATAAAATGGAACCAAGTCACTGCAAATGAAAATTGATCTCATTTACAGTTCTCTACATTTTTGCAATAGGACATAAGGAGGAACGATCATGGAAGCTCAAGTCTCACCCCTGCAAAACAGATGGACGTTGCGGGACTTCATCACACTCGCCATCTTCAATGTGGTCATGCTCATCATCATTACGTTCTGCCCGATTTTTACCTTCGCCTCTTACCTGATTGTCGGCGGGATTACCGCTCTGCTCAACGGACCGCTCTATGTGGTCATGGCGAACAAAATCAACAAAAGAGGCGTACTGTTCTTATCCGCTATCATTACGGGCCTGTATTTTGTCGCTTATGGCTATGCGTATTTCCTGCTGGTGCTCGGCGTCATGGGGATCATTTGCGAACTGGTTCTGTGGGGCCAGGAAGGCTATAAAAACCCTGTGCGCAACGCCATCGCCTACGCCTTGTTCTATGTAGGCTACTCGCTGTGCGGGATGGTTCCGCTCATTTTCTTCCGCGACGAGTACATTGCGACTCTGTCCAAAAGCTACTCCAAAGTGGCGCTGGATGAAATGCTCTACTACTACGGGACTCCGAGCATGGCGATCACCATGTGCCTGATTTCGGCAGCGGGCGGCCTTGTCGGTGTCATGATCGGGAACATGCTGTTCAGAAAACATGTGAAAAAGGCCAAGCTGGCATGAGGCAGCCAGGTCCAAAGACACACCTGCTGGTGCTTCTTCTGGCGAGCATCCTGACGATCCTCATCAAGGACGACCTGCAGGTACATATGATGGTGGCTTTAAGTGTAGTGTACTTGGTCTTAAATCGGCTGTCCAGAAAGGTACTTCCCTTTATTCTCGTTTATGTCCTGTCTCTGGCTGTTTCTTTTGCCATGCCGGAGACGCTCGGGACGATGAAGCTTGTTTTTTATTCGTTTGCCAGAATGATGCCGCTGGTCATGATCGGGGCGACGCTGATGTACTCGCCCCCCGGCAGCATCATGTGCGTCCTGGAGCGGATGTCAGTGCCGCGGCCGATTACCGTGATGATTTGCATTCTGATCCGCTTTTTCCCGGTGGTGCTGTTGGAGATGAAGGCGATTCGCGACGGCATTCGCGCGAGGGGGATTTTTCCGCACTGGTACAGCGCGCTGCTCCATCCGGCCATGGCTTACGAATGCTATTTCATGCCGCTGGTCGTGCGCTGCCTGAAGCTCTCCGCCGAGCTGGCTTCGTCGGCCGAGCTGCGCGGGATCGAGAGCGACTGCGCGAGGACGTCGATCCATGCGTTTCATTTCCGGACAGCGGACGCAGTGGCGCTGGTCATCTACATTATAGCGGCGACAGCTATTTACGGAGCGGGAGGGATGATGGCATGATCGAGCTGACAGATGTCACCTTCCATTATGAGAGCGAAGACGGGACGCCCGGCAGTGAGACGGGGGTCAACCAGATCAACCTGTCGGTAAAAGCCGGACAGTGTGTCGTGCTGTGCGGGCGTTCGGGCAGCGGCAAAAGCACGATGATGCGGCTGGTCAACGGCCTCGCCCCCGGCTTTTACGCAGGCAAGCTCAGCGGCACGGTCCGCGTGGGCGGGAAAAGTCCCGCGGAGCTTTTGCCGCAGGAGAGAACGCGGCTGATGGGCGTCGTGTTCCAGGACCCTCGAAGCCAGTTTTTTATGGAAAACGTCCGCGACGAGTTGGCGTTTTCCGCGGAAAACATCGGGATGGACCCGCAAGAAATCAGGGAGCGGATCGACAAAGTAGCGAAGCAGCTCGGTGTGTACCATCTGCTCGACCGTTCGCTGCACAGGCTGTCCAGCGGCCAAAAGCAGCGCGTAGCGATTGCGGCTGCATCGGTCCTGGCCCCGCCGCTGCTGTTGCTAGACGAGCCTACGGCCAATCTGGACCAGTCCTCGACGCGAAATCTGATCGAAATTTTGGGAAGGCTCAAGCAAAACGGCACGACTCTGCTCATTTGCGAGCATAGACTGACGCCGTTTTTGCCTGTAGCGGATCGGTATGTGTGCATGGAAAACGGCAAAATCGCGCAGACGTGGACGAGGGATGAGTTTGCCGAACTGCCGATGGAAGCGGTGCGGCCGTACGGGCTGCGCCACCCGGACATGGCTTGTGCCAGCAAGGCGGAGGATCAGGCGAAGAAGGCCACACCGTCCGAAATCGCGCTGGAAGGGCGAGGGCTTTCGTATTTTTACCGCAGAAAAGGCGACGGAGTCTCGGAGGTCGACATTACGCTGCCAAAAGGAACTGTCACGGCGCTAACGGGAGAAAACGGGGCCGGAAAGACGACGTTGAGCAAAATTTTGTGCGGGCTGCTGCGCGAGCAAAAGGGCACGGTCCACTACGGCTCCGCCCGCTATTTTGCGAGCAAAAGGCGCGCAGCGAGCTACCTGGTCATGCAGGACGCAGACTATCAGCTCTACGCCGACAGCGTGGGCAACGAGATCGTGATGGGCAGACGGCTGGACGAGGAGCTGCGCCAGCGCGCCTATGCGGCGATGGAGGCGTTTGGCATCGAAAATTTGCGCGACAGGCATCCGGCGTCCTTGTCGGGCGGAGAAAAGCAGCGGGTCACGATGGCGGCCGCCTACTGCTCGGACGCAGAGTGGATCATTCTCGACGAACCGACGAGCGGACTCGATGGGGATGGCGTCCTCAAGGTGGCAGCGTGGGTGAAAAAGCTCGCCCAGGCTGGCAAAACGGTAGTCATCATCACGCACGACCAGATTTTGTCCGGGCTGGCCAGCGATCAGATTGTGGAATTGAAAGCAACGCACGATGTGGAGACGATTTTCACGGAACAAGGAGTGAGAACCGTTGAAACGTAAGCCAAAAACAGGAATGGCTCGACTGCTGGAGCTGGCAGGTGAAAAAAAGACGCTGATGGTCTGCTCGGCAGTTTTGTCTACCGTAAGCGTCTTTTTGCTGCTCGTCCCGTACTTGTCGATTTACTACGTCCTGGCTGAGCTTTTGCGGCATGCCGCAGACATTTCGGCCGTCGATGCGAGCTATGTCATTGCCTGGGCCGTCCGGGGCGTGGCAGGGCTTTTGCTCGGCTATTTGTTTATGTACGTCGGCGGGATGTGCTCGCACATTGCCGCCTTTCGCATTTTGTACGGCATCCGGGTGCGGTTGGCCGACCATATCGGTGCGCTACCGCTCGGCTACTTCAACAAAAATGCCACAGGCAAAATCAAAAAAGTCGTGGAGCTGGACGTGGAGCGAATCGAGCTGTTCATCGCCCACCAGTTGCCTGACCTGATTAATACGGCGGTGATGCTCGTCGTCATCGTGGTCGCGATGTTTTCGCTCGATGTATGGCTGGCGCTGGCCTGCATCATCCCGATGGTGCTCGGCTTCGCCGCCCAATATTCGATGATGGCTGGGAAAAAGGCGAAGGCGGGGCTGAAGGAATACTTTGACGCGCTGGAGGCGATCAGCACGTCCTCGGTGCAATACGTGCGCGGGATGCCGGCGATCAAAATTTTCGGCCAGACGGTGCATTCGTTCCGCAAGTTTTACCAGGACATGCTGCATTACCGCGATTTCAGCCTGCGCTACACGGACAATTTCGAGCTGGGCTACGTGTCCTTCAAGGTAGTCATGCTCTCGCTGGCGACGTTTTTCTTTCCGGTCGGCCTGTTTTTCATCAGCCAGGACCCGGATCACGTCGCTTTTGCTGCTACGCTGATGCTGTTTCTCGTGCTCGCTCCGGGGATATCCACGCCGATTTTCAAGCTGAACAACTTCGCCTCGGCGATGACGACGATTGCCGAGGGCGTAAAACGCATTGACGAGATGCTGCAAGAAAAAGCGATCCCGGAGCCGGAGCACGGTGCGAAGCCGACGGGCTATGACATCGAGTTTCGCGACGTCTCCTTTTCGTACGAGGGCGAGGGCGGCAACGAGGTGCTGCAGGGAATCAGCTTTGTCGCGGCACAGGGAAAAATTACGGCGCTCGTCGGTCCGTCAGGCTCGGGCAAATCGACCGTTGCGCAGTTGATTCCACGCTTCTGGGACGTGCAAAAAGGGACGATTTTCATCGGCGGCGTAGACATCCGCGAGATGAAGACGGCGGAGCTGATGGACGCCATGTCCTTTGTTTTTCAGGACAGCTTCCTGTTTACGGACACGCTTTACAACAACATTTTGTCCGGTCGGCCGAGTGCGACGAGAGAGGAAGTGTACGCTGCGGCGAAGGCGGCGCAATGTCACGGGTTCATTGAGCGGTTGCCGCATGGCTACGATACGCTGATCGGCGAGGGCGGCGTGCACCTGTCGGGCGGGGAGCAGCAGCGGGTGTCGGTTGCTCGCGCGATTTTGAAAAACGCGCCGATTTTGATTCTCGACGAGGCGACAGCGTACGCCGACCCGGAAAACGAATACGAGATGCAGCTTGCCTTGGGAGAGCTGATCCGCGGCAAGACGGTGTTGATTATCGCCCATCGGCTGACGACGATTTGCGAAGCCGATCAGATCATCGTGCTGAAAAACGGCAAAATCGAGGACAGCGGCACGCATCGCGAGCTGCTCGCCCGCGGCGGATTGTACAAAAACATGTGGGCTGCCTATACGAGCTCGGCTGACTGGACGATTGATCTCAGGCAGGAGAAGGAGGTGTACGGCTGATGCGCAAGCTGCTGTACGACATTACGGCCGGCAACCCCGGGAAAATGTGGAAGCCGATCCTTTGGGCCGTGCTGGCGAATCTCGCCAACATGCTGCCGTTTGGCTGTCTGGCCTGGGCCGTGAGCCTCGTTTACGCCTACTATGCCAAAGAGCAGGCTGCGCTCGATACGCAAAGCTTATGGCTGGCGTGGGGAGGCATGGCCGTATTTCTGATCGTCGTGTTCTACTGTGAGCGAAAAGCGTATCGCGCGATCTATCGCGGCGCGTACGAAGCGTCTGTCGAGGGCCGGACGAATCTGGCCGAGCACTTGCGCAAGCTGCCGCTTGGTTTTCTCATGCGCAAGGACGCAGGCGAGCTGGGTCATGCGATCATGAATGATTTTACCCAGATTGAAAATGCCGGAACGTCGATTTTGCCGCAGTTGATTAGCGGTGTGCTGATCCCGTTTCTCGCGTTTTTCGGCCTGCTGTTCTGGGACTGGCGCATGGCCGTGGCGATGCTGGCCGGATTCCCGGTCACGATCCTCATTTTGTGGGGCGTCTCCCGACTGGAACGCAGGCTCGGCACGAGCCATTCCCGGGCCAAAGTCGCCCTCGCGAACTGCCTGCAAGAATATTTGTACGGCATGAAGGTCATCAAGGCGTACAATTTGCGCATCGACAACTTCCAAAGGCTGAAGCAGTCGTTTTACCGCTACATGCAAGAGAGCATCAGGCTGGAGGGAGTGCTCGGCCCGTTTTTCCTCGTTGCCATGGCATTCATGCAGATGGGCGTATCGCTGTTGACGATTGTCGGCGTCTATCTCGTGCTCGGCGGCGAGTTGACGGTTCCGCTGTTCGCAATGTTCCTGTTGGTCGGGGCGCGCATTTTCGACCCGCTGTCTGTCGCGATCATGCGCCTGCCTGCGTTCAAGTACGATGCGATGGCGGGAGAGCGCATCGTCAATCTGCTGGCCGAGCCGATCATGCAAGGCGAGCAGGCAGCGCCTGAGGAGCACGACATCCGCTTGGAAGAGGTGAGCTTTGGCTATGACGACGGCACGCTCGTACTGGACGGCGTGTCTGTCGAGATGAAAAAAGGCACGCTGACGGCTATCGTCGGGCCGTCCGGCAGCGGAAAAAGCACGCTGCTGCGGCTGATCGCGCGCTTTTACGATCCGGTCGGGGGACGGGTGCTGTTCGGCGGAAAAGATGAACGCGAGATCGACCCGGAGAAGCTCATGCAAAAAATTTCGATGGTATTCCAGGATGTGTACTTGTTCCAGGACACGATCCGCAACAATATTCGCTACGGGCGGGAAGATGCGACGCAGGAAGAGATTGAGGCCGCAGCCAAGGAAGCGTGCTGCCACGACTTCATCATGAAGTTGCCGAACGGCTACGACACGATGGTCGGCGAGGGCGGCTCCACTTTGTCCGGCGGCGAAAAGCAGCGCATTTCCATCGCCCGGGCGATTTTGAAAAACGCTCCGGTGCTGCTCCTGGACGAAGCGACTTCCTCGCTCGACCCGGAAAACGAAGCCGACATGCAGCAGGCGATCGGGCGGCTGGTCAAAGGCCGGACGGTCATCCTGATCGCCCATCGGCTGAAAACGGTCGTGAACGCCGACAACATCATCGTGCTGGAAAAAGGCAAGGTCGTGGAACAGGGGCGGCACCAGGAGCTGTTGGAAAAAGGCGGGCTGTACGCCCGGCTGTGGGAGTTGCAGCGAAGAACGAGCGGGTGGAAAATTACGGCGTAGCATCTGCATGAAGGCCATGAGGGACAACGGGCGCGCGTGTTGGACGATTATCCAGTCATTGACAGTTCACAGCGGCTCATGGTAGGATGGACGCAATTGAGAGGAACGGAGGGTTACGTGTGGCAAACTAATTTTTCGGTTTCATTCCTGGCACAATGATTGGAAATAGCACGAAAAAGGCTAAGTCGTGTGCGTACGGTAATCGAAAAATGGTTTGCTTGCATGGTAACCGGTTTGCAGGACAGGTAGGGGAAGTTTTTCAAGCGACGGCCCCGCTTGCCCTGAAAAACAAAAGAAGAGAAGGAAGCGAATGGAACGGTCATTTTCACGGTTTCGCCCGCTGCCGTTTGCCATTGCGCGCTGCAAAAGCGGCTCTGCTTTTTGCGCGGCGTGCTTGCTTTTAACGCAGTAAGTCTGCGGCGTTTGGCGCGGTTCTTTTTCTCTGCTTTTTCGATTACACCAGCACAGGCAGCCAGCCTGTGTTTTTTTTGTACTGTAAGATTTATAAGTGCAACTAAGGCTGCGCCAACGGCCTGGCAAAAGTCCAGTCGTTTCATGAAAAGACCGCATGTTGAAGGAGGAGAAACGAATGACCGAACAAATGGTGAATCGAAATGGCGTGGAGCTTTGCACGGAAAGCTTCGGCAATCCGGCCGATCCGGCTATTTTGCTGATTATGGGGGCGCAGGCGTCGCTCGTCTGGTGGGAGGAACCATTTTGCCAGCGGCTGGCGGACGCGGGCCGCTTTGTCATTCGCTACGACAATCGCGATGTCGGCCGCTCTACCACTTTTGAGCTGGGCAATCCGGGCTATACGTTCGAGGACATGGCAGACGACGCGATTCACATACTCGATGCCTACAAGATCGAGCGGGCGCACATCGTCGGCATGTCGATGGGCGGGATCATCACGCAGATCATCGCTTTGCGGCATCCGGAAAGAGTGCGGACGATCGGCTTGCTGGCAACGTCCAATTTCGCCCCGGATTTGCCGCCAATGGAGGAGAAGATCGTGCAATTTTTCAGCAATGTAGAAGAGCTAGACTGGGAAAAGGAGCAGGACGTGATCGACTTTTCCGTCGCGAAGTGGAAAGTGCTCGTCGGCTCCCGGCACCCGCTTGACGAGCAGCGGACGTATGAGCTGGTGACAGCGGAAGTAAAACGCAGCCGCAAGATGGCAAACATCAACAATCACGCGCTGATTCCCGGCAGCGAACCGTATTTGGCCCGGACGGCAGAAATCGCGGTCCCTGCCCTGGTCATTCACGGCACAGAAGACCCGATCATTCCGTATCCGCACGGTGTCGCGCTGGCGCGGACGATTCCCGGCGCCTCGCTGGTGACGCTGGAAGGAACCGGGCATGAGCTTCCGCAAGGCGACTGGGACGTTATTATCGGCGCAATCTTGCAGCATACGCAGGAGGGCGGCGGCACAGCGAAGCAAGCGGCCTCGATCCGAAAACGGTAGCAGAGACGATCTGCTTTTTCGTTCAGCCAGCCGCAGAGTGTCCATATTCGCGAGATTGTGCTGGCGCCGACGCGACAACAAGGATAACGAACACTACCCCCGGGCGGATGACCGGGGGTTTTTTATTTTAAGCTGAAAGTCCTGGGTATATGGTACAATATTTGGTAATTTGTGTTTTTGCCGAGTGTTCAATGAATGACAACAGGGAGGGAAGTATGGGAGGGAACCGATTTTGGGAGTTTTATCTGGTGCGCTATTTGCTAGGCACGATTTTTGGGATCGTGATTTTGTTTTATTTGATTATCAACTACGATGCAGCTATCACAAAAGCTTTTTATCCGGACCCCAAATGCCAGAGTGTGAAAAGTGATGTGTATAACCTGTTGTTCAGTACGACTTACGGTCTGGAGGGCAGGGGTGCGAATGAAATATTGAAAATCATCGGGAGTGACGATTTGATTGATCGGCAAAACGAAAGCATAGAGATAAAAGTGACGGGCTTTCCGATTTTAGCTGCGATTATATTAGCGGTTTCCGGGTTTTTGTATATGTATTTTTCCAGTATGCTCATTTTGATTCTGCACGGCATCCGCTCATTAGTATTTTTTTATCCCATTAAACCGACCTGGAAATACTTTGCGCATTGTTTGCTGGCCATCTTTTTCATGTTGGTCATTTGGATATTTTCACCTATGATTATTGACAATCAATATGAAAAACATTGGGGTACTGGCAAGCATCTCATCTCGCTTACTGTCCTTAGTGGCTTTTTTGTTTTGCTCATGTTTACTTTTTCCTTTATTCAGCAGTTCTACGAACAATTAAGCGCGTCGAGAACGAAGGATAATCAGGAGGCGCCGAGGAAGTACCATTCTTTCCGCATGCGAGTGAACCGTGGGGAAATGTACGTGCAGAAAAGGAATTTTTCTAAGGAAAACAAGCAAAGCCAAAGCGAAGATTACGTGGAATCGTACAAGCATTTGCGAGAACACGGCAATGCATTTGGGATCATTGTTTGCGAAATACTGTTTGCGTTTTGGCTTATTAGCTGGGACTTCGAATTTTGGGCGATTTTATATTGGTGCTTATTCGGCTTTATGGCATGGTTTCTGGGCAGTTATTTAGAGATAAAGAAAGTGGACAACGATCGTTTCACTTAAAAAAAGAAAGTTCCCAGGTCAGTTGGCTTGGGAACTTTCTTTTTCAACGGATAAGAAAGTATAAATTTTGAGGAAGGGGAGTACCCATCCTTGTTAAGTTATTTGTAAAATAGAGTCATGGAGACAAACATTCTTAGAGAAATTTTCTTTGATGAGAATCAACATTGGGATCGGTTTGAAAAGAAGCATGGTAGAAAAATACGACCCATTGTCCGAAAAGAAGTGGAGAAATTTCGTAACTGTGGCAATCCAAAGAATGGGTTTAAGCTATTTGTATGTGAAGGGTGTCATGATGTTAGACGGGTACCGTATCGATGTAAGGGGAGGTTCTGCACAACTTGCTCTGTTGGGGAAACCGAGGAATGGAGTCGGTTGCTCGAACACGAAGTATTTCAAGTCAATCATCGCCATATTATCCTAACGATCGATGAAGGCTTACGGGACGTGTTCCTCAAACATCGCAAGCTGTTAAAGGAGTTTATGGACGAAGGCGCGCGATTTATCCGAGAATACTTTGAAAAGAAACATAAAGTAAATCCAGGCATTATCGTAGGCTTGCATACATTTGGATCACGTATTAACTTTAATCCGCATCTACATTTGTTGGTCACAATGGGAGGGATGAAGCAGAACGGTGAATGGAAAACCTACGACTTCCTTCCGTTCGAGATGCTTCGAAAGCAGTGGCAAACCATTGTATTAAAGCTCATTAGACGTCTTCTGACAGAAGAGGAAAAAAAGGAAGTACAGCGCCTTCTACAAAAGGCCTACTCCGCTAACGGGGAAGGCTTCTATGTGCATGCTCCGAAACAAAAAGGGAACATAAAAGCGCAGTTGGCTTATATTGGCCGATATATTCGTCGACCCGCCATCGCTCTTGGCCGGATTGAGGAATATGACGGCCAATTTGTGACGTTTCGGTATAAGGATAAAACGGATGGGCAGGAAAAAACAGAAACCGTAACAGTAGAAGAATTTATTGCTCGCCTCATCAGACATATTCCGGACGAACAATTTAAAACGATTCGTTATTATGGTGTGTATGCCCGAAGAGTGAAAAACCTTTGTAAAAAGGTTCTTTCAGCGTGGCAAAAAACTGTGAAAAGGTGGATCGTAAAAGCAAAGCATGTACTTCGTCGAAGAACATGGCGAGAGAAGATGATAAATTATGCAGGGAAAGACCCTATGGTTTGCCCAAAGTGTGAGTGCTACTATGAATACAAGGGAGAAGCCTGCCTAAAAGATGGACAACTTACGGTCGCCTTTGCTGTTTGCGATCTATCTCGGCGTTGTCTGGAAAGGATGATTGAAGATCTCACAGGTGTCAAAAAAGAAAAAGGCAAAGAAAAATCACAAAGCATTACTCGACAGTTTCCGAAGGAAACAAGAGAGGAACGAAGTCGTCAAATATGTTTGTTTGACGTGTCATGAAACAGAGGATGTACCTCTAAGTGTTGTTCGTGATTTTGATGCAATGGATGATGGTGACCCAACCGTGCCACCGCAATTTGGTTGTGAGTACTGTGGAAACCCCATGTATCCTGAGTATTATAAAGGTTTACATGGCTATGAATACAAACTTTCGGATATCCTCTAGCGCAAAAAAGGACAGTCAGGGCGTTTTTCCCTGACTGTTTTTCTTATGGAAAAAAAGCTTCCAACGGTCGGAAGAATTTGGAAAAAACAAGGCCGATATATTGACAGAAAAATCTAGGACTGCTATAAAAAATAGTGGATAGCACTCACCATGCTAGAGTGCTAACAAGTGTGTCGTGCAAAAGAAGAAGGGAGAATGTCCGATGGAAAAGAAGCAGTTTCAGGCGGAATCGACGCGACTGTTGGAAATGATGATCCATTCCATTTACACGCAAAAAGAGATTTTTCTGCGTGAGCTGATTTCCAATGCGAGCGATGCGATTGATAAAATTTATTACAAATCGCTGACCGATCCGCAGCTAGTTTTTGATAAAGACAATTACTTCATTAAAATCACCATCGACAAAGACGCCCGCGAGCTGACGATTACCGATACGGGGATCGGCATGACCGCTGAAGAGCTGGAAACCAACCTGGGCGTGATCGCGAAAAGCGGCTCGCTCGCCTTCAAAAAAGAAATCGAAGCGAAGGATGGCTACAACATTATCGGGCAATTCGGGGTGGGCTTCTACTCCGCTTTCATGGTCGCCGATGTCGTGACCGTTATCAGCAAGGCGCTCGGGGCAGAGACAGGCTACAAATGGCAATCCAGCGGCGCAGATGGCTATACGATCGAGCCGTATGAAAAAGAGACGGTCGGTACCACGATCATCCTCAAAATCAAGGAGAACACCGAAGAAGAGCGCTACGACGAGTTTCTGGAAGAGTATCGCTTAAGAGCGATCATCAAAAAATACTCCGACTTCATCCGCTACCCGATCAAAATGGACGTCACTACCCACAAGCCAAAAGAGGGCAGCGACAACGAGTTTGAGGAAGCGCGCGAAGAACAGGTCATCAACAGCATGGTGCCGATCTGGCGCAAAAACAAAAGCGAGCTGAAGGATGAAGATTACGAGCAGTTTTACGCAAGCAAGCACTACGGCTTTGACAAGCCGCTGGCGCACATCCACGTCAGCGCGGACGGAGCCGTCGTCTATCAGGCGATTTTGTACATCCCGGAAAGCATTCCGTTCGACTATTACTCCAAAGAGTACGAAAAAGGTCTGGAGCTGTATGCCAATGGCGTACTCATCATGAACAAGTGCGCAGACCTGCTGCCAGACTACTTCAGCTTCGTCAAAGGGATGGTTGATTCGGAAAGCCTGTCCCTCAACATTTCCCGCGAGATGCTGCAGCACGATCGCCAGTTGAAGCTGATCGCGAAAAACATCGCCAGCAAAATCAAGGGCCAACTGCAAAGCATGCAAAAAAACGAGCGGGAGAAGTACGAGAAGTTTTATCAGGCGTTTGGCCGCCAGCTCAAATACGGCGTGTACAGCGACTTCGGCACGCATAAGGACACGCTGCAAGACCTCCTGATGTTCTACTCCTCGAAGGAGAAAAAGCTGGTGACGCTCGCCGAGTACGTGGAGAGAATGCCGGAAGACCAAAAATACATTTACTACGCAACCGGAGAATCCAACGAGCGCATCGAAAAGCTGCCGCAGACCGAGCTGGTTGCCGACAAAGGCTATGAAATCTTGTACTTCACGGAAGACATCGACGAGTTTGCGATCAAAATGATGCGCACCTACAAGGAGAAAGAGTTCCGCTCCGTATCCAGCGCAGATTTGGGCATCGAAGCGGACGACCAGGACAAGGCGGCAGACGCAGAAAACGCAGACAACCAGGAGCTGTTCTCGTACATGAAGAGCCTGCTCGAAGGAAAAGTCACCAGCGTAAAAGCGTCCAAGCGGCTGAAATCCCATCCGGTTTGCCTGTCCACCGAGGGCGATGTCACCATTGAGATGGAAAAAGTGTTGAACGCTATGCCGAACAGCCAGGGCGTCAAAGCGCAAAAGGTGCTGGAAATCAACGTCAACCACAACGTGTTCCAGTCGCTCAAGACAGCTTTTGCCGAGGACAAGGAAAAGGTGAACTTGTACACCGCCCTGCTCTACAATCAGGCATTGCTGATCGAAGGATTGCCGATCGAAGACCCGGTCGAGTTTACGAACGACATTTGCAAAATTATGGTGTAACCGCGCAAAGGCAACGGACAAAGAGCGGGAAACACGCACGAAGAGGGATGCACAGGCGGCATCCCTTTTGGCGTGCGACGGGCAGTCGCATCTTTGCGCGATAGCGCGTGAGCTATCCTCTATTGTGCGCGGGGAAAAAAGGCGAGCAGACGGTACGTCGTTCGCTCAGCAGTCTTGCAATCCGCCTGCGCAGCCGATAAGATGGGAAAAATGGATGAGAACGGTTCCCGATCGCTCTTGGCGTTTGTCATCCAAAATACAGGGCCTGGAGGAGAGACAAAGATGTGGGAAGAAAAGTGGCAAAAGGACCGTGTTGCCAGCGCGGATGAACTGAGAAGTCTGGTAGGGGTTCCGCACGAGACGGTTGCGAACAAAAGCATTGCGCAGGTAGAGTCGCATGTCATTCATTACTTGTCCATGTCGCCGCTGTTTTTCCTGGCGACAGCAGATGCCGATGGACGCTGCGATGTTTCCCCGCGCGGCGATGAGCCGGGCTTTGTCAAAGTGCTGGACGAGCGGCACGTTATTTTTCCGGAAAGAATGGGAAACCGGCGGGTCGATTCTTTGCTGAACATTTTGGCGAATCCGCAGGTCGGCATGATTTTTCTCATTCCTGGGCTGGAAGAAGTGCTGCGCATCAACGGAAAAGCGACGATTACGAAAAACGCCGAGCTGCTCGCCGCGCAGAACTGGAAGGGCAAAACACTCGGGCTCGGTGTCGTCGTCGAGGTGGAGGAGTGTTTCATTCACTGCCCGCGCGCATTCAAGCAGGCTGGCGTGTGGAATACGGACTCGTGGGCGGACAAAGCGGACATGCCGTCGATCATGGAAATGTTCCGCGCCCATTTGCGAATCAACGGGGTTGCGTTGAAGGAAAACGGTTAGTGGCTCGCGGCGAAAAAAACCTTGAAGCTTTCTTCAAGGTTTTTTTCAACAGATAGGAATTTATAAGTTTTGGGATAGTCGAAAGGCTGTCCTGCTTTCTTTCTTTAGGGTAGGATTAGAATATGGATACGAACATACTTAGGACGTGTCTGAAAACTAAAGAAAATGTGGTATGATTTAGGAAAAACGAATGGAGCAACGAGCATGATTCAAAGACGGTACGAAATAAACGATGAACAGTGGGAACAAATTCAGGACATGTTCCCCCCCTATCGAACAGGACGTCCGTCCAAATTAAGTAATCGTACCATGTTTAATGCCATTCTTTGGATTGCCCGAAGTGGTGCGGCTTGGCGAGATTTGCCGGAAGAACGTTATGGTTCATGGAAAACGGTCTACAGTCGCTTCTGCAAGTGGAGAGATACCGGATTACTTGTCGCCATCTTCCAAGCTCTTCACGTAGAACCTGACTTTGAAAACTTGAGCATCGATTCTACATCGGTCAAAGCTCATCAACACAGTGCGGGTGCTAAAAAAACGCAGAAGGACACGAAGTAAATCAGCACATAGGCGTCAGCCGTGGCGGAAAGACAACCAAACTTCATACCGTCGTCGATGGATTAGGGAATCCCCTCGCTTTTCTTCTCACGGGGGGGCACGTCTATGATTCCGTTCCAGCGATCAATTTGCTTCAAGGGTTTGATCTTACGGGAAGCCATATTGTTGGTGACAAAGCCTACGGCTCAGAAGGCATTCGGCATTGGATTACGGCTAAGCAGGCAGCGTACACCATCCCGCCTAAAGCGAATAATAAAAATCCTTGGAAAGTGGATTGGTACCGCTATAAAGAACGGCACTTGGTGGAGTGCTTCTTCAATAAAATCAAACATTTTCGACGAATCGCTACTCGTTACGACAAGCTGGCCAAATCATTCCTAGCGTTTGTATATGTCGCGTCCATCTTTAAACTAACTCAATAATGAGTTTTCAGACACATCCTAGACGGATCTTTTTTGATGATAATAAGAATGGGGATGTTTTTGTAAAGAAGCATGGATGTCTAGTAGATTGAAATCAAATCGATATGGAACGGAGAGAATGTCATTCATTAACAAACGGCTGTCAGAGATTGCATGAATGGATACACCTCCATTAAATCGTTATCGTTAATAAAGATTCCGAATAAATGTTTAGAATCTATTGATATCAGTATTTACTGAGATGGTAAATTTTTCGAAATACCGACACGCACGCAAAAGAACAGTTCCTTGTCCCCGTGTAGCCAAACCCCCTTATTGGTTTTAATTCCAAATTACCCTATAATTAGGGCAACTAACTCATTAGACTCTCGGAGGATGTACTACTATGCAGAAATTTTTGGTAACGATCCTAGCTATGATTCTGGCGTGTCTCAGCCTTGCTGGTGTATCCGCACAAGGTGCAGGCGAACCAAACCAGCAACTGTACCCACTAAGAAAACCTACCGGGAATCAATGGGCTTTGAGTGATCGTAACGGCAAGATTCATGCGAGATTTACTTTGCCCAAATACGGTACGATACAGGAATTCAAAGATGGCCTCGGCCTTGTACGAAACACGAGCATAGAAAAGTGGGGAGTGATAGATCATACTGGCAAGCTCATTGTTCCCTATAAATACAACTATATTTCCAGTTTCTCCGAAGGGCTTGCAAGCTTTCAGATAGGGGAAAGAAGCGGGGTGATCGACCGTACAGGAAAGGAAGTCATCCCTCCAAAGTATGAGCGAATAGTAGGTTTCCGTTTTGGACGATCAGCTGCTTCTGTGAATAAAAAATGGGGACTCATCGACACGAAGGGGAATTGGATCGTGCAGCCTACCTTTGATTACGTAGGCTACATTCCCGAACGGCAGCAGTATTCCAATGATCCGATCCTCATTAAGCAAGGTCCTTACTACGGATATATGGATGCGAAAGGAACCGTTTTGGTCCCCCCTAAGTACGTCTTGGCAAAAGAATTTTCTGACGGATTAGCCGCTGTCCAAGAAAAGGATAAGCAGATTGGGTTTATTAACAGCAAAGGCGAGTACATCATCGCACCGATCTATTATTTTACCGTTCCCTTCCGGAACGGAATAGCCTATGCTTCGAGCTGGAAAGCGGACGGAAAATCGCTTGGAGGAGGATTGATCAATAAAAAAGGCGAATGGATCATCCCGCCAGGCGAATTTACTCCTTTTGCAGGATCATCGGATGTAGAGGAAGGCATTTACAGGTACTACACTAACAAAGAAGACGGTCAATCTTACGCGGGTGCTGTTACCCTGACAGGAGAGGTCATTCTCGAACCCAAATACTCAGCTATAGGCAGATTTTATAACGGTATAGCCATGGTTCGCCTGCACGACGGCAGGGAGGGCTTTATCAATCGCAAAGGAGAGTATCTTGTAAGTCCGCGTTATTTTGGTACCTATCAAAGTCCATATGGCTCTCTTATGGATCGTAACGGTCTGTACGCCATCAATTGGGGTCTCGATGGCTATTTAGATTATACCGGGAAGTTGGTCATCCCGCCCTATCGATAAAATTTGGAGGCAGCAGCCTCACAGCGGAAGGTTATCAGGCAGCGCCAATCGGAGGGTGTGGCAATCGCGAATCAAGCAAGCCGCCAGCGAGACAGGACTTCCCAGCTCTACGATTCGCCACTGGGAAAAAACCGGGCTGATTACGACCGCGCGCGATCCGAAAAACGGCTATCAGTTGTTCAACCGTTCGCACATTCACAAAATCATGCTGTTGCGAGCGTTGCGTGCGCAGGTGTACTCGCCCTCCGTCGTAGAGCTGAAAAACGCCGTCGCCGAGATGAAGGAAGAAGATGTGCAGGAGGCGCGAAAAATCGCCGTGGACACCTTGCGTTATTTGCATCAGGTCAATGGCTGGCAAATGCGCGGCGTCCACGCTCTGTACGACCTGTGCCGTGTGCTGAAGCTGGTCGGGCAAGGGGGATGATTCCAGGACACCTGGATGCTAGAATTTGTTTTCCTGCTTCCATTCCACCTTGCGAAAAAACAGCGGCAGTTCCTGTTCATGCAGCGGCTTGCTCAGCAAATAGCCTTGCACAAAATCGCACTTCCACTTTTGCAAGGTATGAAGCTGCTCGTACGTTTCGATGCCTTCCGCGACGACGGTGAATCCCAGCTTTCGCGCCAGCGAGATGATCCATTCGACGAGAACGGTCCCTTCGTAATGATTGTTGATATGTGTGACAAACGAGCGGTCGATTTTGATCGTAGAAAGGGGGAGAGTCGTGATGTATTCAAGCGAGGAGTATTCCGTCCCGAAATCGTCCAATACGATTTTGATACCGTGATGGGCAAATCTTTTCAGTGAGTCGATCCGTCTGTCTTTGAGAGAGATGCGGTCCCGTTCGGTCAGTTCCAGCTCCAGCGATTGCGGGGAGAGAGCGGTTTGCTGCAAAATGCCGCACACCCGGTCAAAGAATAAGGAATCTTGCAATTGCAAGCCCGACAAATTGACGGACATGACGGAGTTGGGCATGTATTTTTCCTGAATTTGCTTGTTCTTTTGACAAGCGGTCTGGATCACCCAGTCTCCGATGGAATAAATCAGTCCTGTCTCCTCGGCGAGCGGGATAAATTCTGTGGGGGAGATCGGTCCAAAGTGCGGATGATTCCATCTGAGCAAAGCCTCAAAGCCGCGCACATTGCCAGATCCGGTCTCGAATTGGGGTTGGTAGTGCAAGGATAGTTGTTGAAGAGGCAATGCCTCTTGCAGATCATTGGCCAATCTCAGCTTGTGCTCCAGGTCCTCGCATGTCGCATGCGGTGTAAACTCCATTTTTTACCCTCCATATGCAGTCCAAGTCTTCTGGGATTGATTATGCACCTGATGTATTAGATAAGTTTCTGTCTATGTATTAGGAGAGTGTGAAATAATCTCAAAAAAAGAGCACCATCCCATGCGTTTGTCTGCTAGTTCCTAGAGACGAATTTATACCCCACACCCCAGACGGTTCGAATGTATTTCGGTTCTTTCGGATTGTCTTCGATTTTTTTGCGCAAGTTGGCGATGTGGACGTCAATCGCCCGGTCTGTGACAAAAGAATCAAAACCGCGAAGCTCGTAGAGCAGCTCCTCTCGGCTGAACACCTTGCCTTCGTTTGTAATGAACAGGCGCATGATTTCAAATTCGGAAAAAGTCGTCTCGACGTGGAACTGGTTGACGTAGATCGCCCTGCGCTCCAGGTCGAGCAGAAACGTATTTTCCGGGCAAGCGATCGTCGTATCCGCCTGCTCGGCGTTCTCCACGGAGGCGGCCTGCTGTTGGTATTGGTGAGTTCGTCTGATTATGGCTCCGATTTTTGCTGAAATCTCTCGCAGTGAAAACGGCTTGCAAATGTAATCGTCCGCTCCTGCTTGCAAGGCTTCCACCCGATCGGATACGTCTGTCTTCATCGAGACGACGAGAATGGGAGCGAGCGAAAAGCTGCGCAGCTCGCCGCACAACCGGGTACCGCTCATATCCGGCAGAATCATGTCGAGAAGGATGACATCCGGTGCAAACGATCGGGCCAGCTCCAGACCTTTTTGTCCATGATCTGCTATTTTCACAGAATAACCTTCCTCGGTTAAATACATGGCCAGCATTTCACCCATAATCTGATCGTCTTCGATAATCAATAGTTTGTACATCAGATTCCTCACTCTTTCTGGGAGAAAGTTATTCATAAAGATGGGAAAGAGCTAGCAATGGTTCATGATTTCCTAATACTTTTCTCATATTTTAGCAAAAAAATGAGGAGAATGGACCTAATTTCACGAAAAATGCTAAAAATTTGTTAGGAGTTCGCCAGAGTTTCCAGCCACTCGGTTGCGAGAGCTAATACTTCGTCCAGTTGCCACGCAAACTCGCTCATACATTCTTCATAATCGCTCCGGTTTGCCGATGGGGAGAGCAGACTCTCAACCTTTCTTGCTACGAGCAGCAATCGCTGGGCAGAGAGATTCCCGGCTACGCCGCTCAGCGTGTGCACCATGCGTCGGGCTTCCTCGGTATCGCCTGCGCGAAGCGTCTTTTGCAGCCGCTCGGCAAAATTCGCGTACTCGCGGGTGAACGTCCGGAGAATTTGCGTGTAGATCGGGAGTTTTCCATCCAGCTGCTCCAGCGCGAGCGACACATCCAGACAAGGCACAGGAATGGCCCGCTTCAACGTTTCTTTCATCTCTCCCAGATGAATCGGCTTCGTGATGACGCCATTCATGCCTGAGCGGTAGCAGTTGTCGTGCTCGGCTTTGATGACGCTCGCCGTCATCGCGATGATCGGCAGGCTCGCGTACTGCTTGTGCTGGCGAATGCGCAGCGTCGCTTCGCAGCCGTCCATTTCCGGCATGTGGACGTCCATCAGGATCAGATCCCATTTTTTCGTGTCCAAAAGCTCCAGCACTTCCAGGCCGTTTTTGGCAATCGTGACGGCATAGCCTTCCCGGCGCAAAAATTCGACAGCCACGAGCTGGTTGATCTCGTTGTCTTCCGCCAGCATGATGGTGCCGCGATGTCCGGGAAACATGACGTTTTCGAAAGAAGCGCTCTGCGCGGGAGCCGCGACGTGGGCGGTGTGCAGTTCTTTATGCTCCTGCGCTCCCAGCAGGGCGCGCGTCACGTCCATGCGATTAATCGGCTTGATGAGAACGGCGTCAGGCTGGACAGCTTCCTCCAGCGAGGCCAGCTCGTCGCGTCCGTACTCGGTCGTCATGGCGATGGTCGCCGCATCGCATGCTTCGGCGAGCGTGTGCAGGCGCCAGAGCGACTCGACGCCGTACATGTCTTCCGCCTCCATGTCGACGAAGACAAAGCAAAACGGGTTGGATTCGTCCGCCTCTTCCAGCAGCGCAAACGCCTCTCGCCACGAGGCGGCGCAGGTCGGAGCAAAGCGCAGGCTCACCAGCATGTCCGCCAGGCTGCTCCGCATTTTGTCATGGTCCTCCACGACCAGGACGCGCTGGTTGGCGTAGCCGGGAGGAAGCAGCGAGCCGGGGCTTTCGTTCTCTTGCCAGGGCGCGTGCTCGAACGCGAGGGTAAAGGAGAAGCAGCTTCCTTTGCCAATCGTGCTCGTGACTTCGAGAGTGGCGCCCATCATTTCCACGAGGCTGCGCGAAATGACGAGGCCCAGGCCGGTGCCGCCGTATTTTCTGCTCGTCGTGCCGTCCGCCTGGGTGAACGGCTCGAACAGCTTGTCCATCTGCTCCGCAGACATGCCGATGCCCGTATCCTCCACGGCAAAGTGCAAAAGCAGGCTCTTTTCGTCTTCCTGCACCAGCGTGACGCGCATGGCGACGTAGCCCTGCTCGGTAAATTTGATCGCGTTGTGGCACAGGTTGAGCAAAACCTGCTCCAGCCGATGCTGGTCCCCGATCAGCTTGGGCAGCATTTTCGGCGGCAGCTCGACGATGATCTCGATTTGCTTCGTCCCAAGGTAAATGCTCAGCATGTGCGAGAGCCGGCGGACAAAGTCGTCGAGGTCAAAGCTGGCTTTTTCCAGCTCCAGCTTTCCGGCTTCGATCTTGGAAAAGTCGAGAATCTCGTTGATGAGCCGCAGCAACACCTGCGAGGAAGAGAGAATTTTGTCCAGGTAATCTTTTTGCACCAGCGTCATGACCGTTTTTTGCATCAGTTGCGACAGTCCGATGATCCCGTTTAGCGGAGTGCGGATTTCGTGGCTCATTCGCGCCAGAAAATCGGTTTTGGCTTTGCTCGCTTCTTCCGCCTCTTCCTTCGCGGCCAACAGCTCCGCCTGGATGCGCCGCTGCTCCCGAAGCATAATGTGCAGCAAAAGCGAAAGCATGCCGACCAGAATAAAAATCGACAGCCCGGTAATCAGGCTGGACAGCTCCTGTACGGAGTTCAACTGGCCGAGAGCTTCGCTCGAAGGCAAAACCGCTGCGACGGACCAGCCTGTAGAAGCGACGGGCGCATAGCCGATGTAGTAGCTGTTGTTGTCGATGGTGATGCGTTGCAGCCCTTTTTGGCCCGCGATCATGCTGTGGGCGATTTTTCCCATGTCCCCGGGCTGCTCCGTCAGCTTTTGCCGACTGACAAGCGCGGGGTTCGGGTGATACATGATCGTCCCGTCCCTGGAGAGCAGGATGGCATAGCCGGATTCGCCGATGGGATAGCTGCCGAGCATTTCCGGAATGTCGTCGAGCAAAATATCAATGGCGACGAAGCCCAAGAGCTTCCCGTCCTCTTTCAGCTTCATGGTGCCGCTGGTGACCATTTTTTTGGTCAAGTAATCTTCGTACGGCTCAGAAAAAACGACTTCGTCTGTGCGAACGGCGTCCTGGTACCACGGGCGTTGCTGGAGCGACCAGTCTGGCCCTGTAAGCTCGTCTGTGTTGCCGAATGTGAAGTTGCCCGCCTGGCTGGAAATCCAGACGAGTCCCAGGTTGCGGTCCAGCTTTTGGATGCCGTCCAGTGCGGCGGCCACATCCGGGTAATACGGGTTGGAAAACGCATCGTCCCGCGTTTTGACGGTTTGCAAGTAGCGAACGATCGACTGGTTGGTGCTCATCTGCTTGATGAGAAAGCTTTTCTGGGCGAAAAATGCGTTCATTCGCTCCGCCAGCGCCTGGCTTTGCAGAGTCAGCTTGCTCTCGATCTCGACTTTCATGATCCGATTGGTCTGGGAGCGCATGATGTAGCCGGACAGAGAGAAGGCGACGACGATGATTAACAGGATGAGGATGGTCAGTTTTCGGGCATGGCTGACGTGAAAAGTTTTCATGAGCGACCTCGCTATTTGTATGTAATCGCAAAAACTTTCGAGAAAAGACAGGACTCCATTCAGGTTGACGTGTAAAATATTGGATGAAGGCAAAGGGGGGCTTGCATGTACACGTCGTTGACTGTGAAATATTTGAAAATTTCTTCTTATCTCAAGCTGTGTGTAGGGGCCGGCTTTTCTCTCGGCCTGCTGGTCGGGCTTTTCCAACTGGTTGTCCTGCTTTTGATGCGCGCGGTGGACCACACGAGCACTGCGGCCGCGACGAGTATCCCGGACAGTCTGCTCGCGCTGGCAGGCACGATCTTGGCGTACACGTTTGGGGCGTTGAATTTCAGCCTTATTTCTTATTTTCCTTTTATGTTTCTGCTCAAACGTAAAAATGGAATCGCGATCGAAGGGATATTTGATTCGAGGGCGGAGCGTGTAAAATGATAGAGAAAGCTTTTCGTTCATTTATCAGGTCATGACATCCAGGAGAGAGTAGCCCATGTATTCATTGCGTCCTACGATGACGGTTGAGGAAGCAGTCGCGCATTTTTCGCCAGATCAAAATGAAGTGCAGGAAGTGTACAGCGAAGAGGGGGAGTTTCTCGGCTATTTGACGGTGGAAGCGATCGCCCACGCCATTCATCGCGGGGAACTGACGCGCCCGATTGTCGAGTACGTCGTGCCCGAGGTGAACCTGCCGGACCGCCAGAGGCAGGCCAGCTCGCAGGCGCAGCTTCGCGCTTTTTTTGAAAGCCCGGTCTGCCAGATTGTTTTCAATGCGCTGTACGACGGCGTCTATATTACGGACGGGGCAGGCGTCACGCTGTTTGTCAACCAGGCGTACCAGCGCATTACGGGCATTCGCGAGGAAGAGGTCATCGGCCAGCACATGGGCTATCTCATCAAGCAAGGCATGATTTCGGTGTCCGCTTCGCTGGAAACGATTCGCACGCGAAGGCCGGTGACGCTGATCCAGACGATCCGCAACAGCCGCAAGATCATCGTCTCTGCCACCCCTGTGCTGTCTCCCGCAGGCGAAATTTTGTACGTCATCAGCAGCGTCCGGGACATTACCGAGCTGATTCGCCTCAAGCACGAGCTGGACAGCCAGAAGCTTTTGCACAGCGATTTGCCGCACCCGGACCAGACGGGGCTGGAGGACGTCGTGCTCGGACCTGCGACGCGCTCGCTGTTCCGGCTGGCCGACAAGGTCGCCAAGACAGATGCGAAAATTTTGCTGCAAGGCGAGACGGGTGTGGGGAAGAGCATGATCGCCAAATACATCCATGCCCGCAGCAGCCGCGCGAACGAAATTTTTATGGAGCTGAACTGCGCGGCGATCCCGGGCCATCTGGTCGAGGCCGAGTTGTTCGGCTACGAGCCGGGGGCGTTTACAGGCGCGCTCAAGCAGGGGAAAATCGGCATTTTGGAGAGCGCCCATCGCGGCACGCTGTTTTTGGACGAGATCGGCGACTTGCCGCTGGAGCTGCAAGTGAAGCTGTTGAAAGTAGTGGAGGAAAGCAAATTCATGCGCGTCGGCTCCACCGAAGTCCGCCATGTGGACGTGCGGATCATTACGGCTACCCACCGCGACCTGGCTACACTCGTGCGCGAGGGGCTGTTTCGCGAGGATTTGTACTATCGGCTGAACATCGTCACCTTCGAGGTGCCGCCGCTGCGCGAACGCCGGGAAGAGATTGTCCCGCTCTTGGTGTCGTATCTGGAAAAATTCAATGAGAAATACAAGGAAGAAAAGACGATGACACTGGAATGCTACGAGTGGCTCACGAACTATAGCTGGCCGGGAAATATCAGGGAGCTGGCGAATCTGGTCGAGCGGCTGGTGGTCACGACTTTTCACGACACGATTGACGTCGGCGATTTGCCGAATTTTCTCCAGCAAGTGTTCCCGCAGGCAGAACCGACGTCTTTGCGCGAAGCGGTCGCCCGTCTGGAGCGGAGCATGATCGGCAAGGCGATCCAGACGCACAAGACGACCCGGTTGGCGGCAGAAGCGCTCGGCATCAGCCAGAGCGCACTCGTCCAAAAGATGAAAAAGCTGCAACTGCGCGTAGAGAACGAGCCGGAAGCGAGCAAATAAAAAGCATCCTGCGAATGCCTGGTGCAGTCGCAGGATGCTTGTCCTTGCCATGCAAACACATCGGAAGCCGGATGTGTTTTTTTGTTTGGCTGGCGATCAGTTTTCCAATACTTTCACCTGATCGACTTTAGCCTTGCGCAGCTTGTAAATCACGACGAGCATGATGAACCAGACCGGAGTGATGAACAAGGCCACGCGCGTATCCTCGGCAAGCGCGAGCACGACGAGAATGAACGCGAGGAAAGCGAGAATCAGGTAGTTGGCAAACGGAAAGAGCGGCATTTTGAACTTGTTTGTTTTTGCCAGATCCGGTCTTGTCTTGCGGTACTTCAGGTGGCAGATCACGGTAATGCCCCAGATGAACAGGAAGCAGACCGTCGAAACGCTCGTAATCAGAGTGAAGACGCCTTCTGGCATGATGTAGTTCAACACAACCGCAATGAGAACGACGACAGTCGAGAAGAACAAGGCATTGGCAGGCACCTGGCGCGTTGTCAGCTTGGTCATGGACGCAGGCGCATTATTTTCCTTGCCGAGCGAGTAGAGCATACGGCTTGTACTGAAGATGGCGCTGTTGCATGCCGAAGCGGCGGAGGTCAGCACGACGAAGTTGACGATACCTGCGGCAGCCGCGATACCGATAGCCGCAAACACTTGAACGAACGGGCTTTCGGTCGGGATGATGGCGTTCCATGGATAGATGCTCATGATGACGATCAGAGCGCCGACGTAGAAGAGCAGCACGCGAATCGGGATGTTGTTGATCGCTTTTGGAATCACGCGCTCGGGGTCTTCTGTCTCCCCGGCAGTCAGCCCGACAAGCTCAATGCCGACAAAGGCGAACACGACCATCTGGAAGGAGAGTAAAAAGCCGTTGATGCCGTTCGGGAACATGCCGCCGTGGCTCCACAGGTTGCTGAAGCTGGACGCGCCGGAGTTTGTCGAGAAGCCTTTGACAATCATGAAGATTCCGACGGCGATCAAAGCGAGAATCGCGATGACTTTGATGAGCGCGAACCAGAACTCCATTTCGCCGAAAAGCTTGACCGTTGCCAGGTTCATGATGAGCAGGATGACGAGCGCAATCAATCCCGGCATCCATTGCGGAACCTCAGGGAACCAGTATTGCGTGTACATTCCGACAGCCGTCAAGTCGGCCATGGCAATCGAAATCCAACAAAACCAGTACGTCCAGCCTGTGACGAACGCGGCCATGTTGCCGAGGTAGTCTTTTACGAAGTCAACGAAGGAATGATAGTTCAGGTTGCTAAGGAGAAGTTCACCGAGCGAGCGCATAATCAGAAAGCAAATAATCCCAGTAATCAAGTAAGCAAACAGGATGGATGGGCCGGCCAGGTGAATGGATTTGCCCGCACCGAGGAACAATCCCGTTCCGATGGCCCCGCCGATCGCGATGAGTTGAACGTGCCTGTTTTTCAGGCCCCTCGCCAAATTTTGCTGTTGCATGTGATCCCCCTCATTTCTCATGCGTTTGATTCGTTTGCGGCTGTTGGTAAAAAACCAACCGCCGACCTTTCAAAAAGTTTATGAAACTTTATAATTCATATCTTAACATAGCGACCCAGCATAAATACATCATTAAGTTACTTCCATCGAAAAAAACGCTTACATTTTTGAGCGAGGCAGAAAATTTGCGGTTTTGTCGGCAGTTTTCCCTCCTTTTTTCGAGGCAAATGGAACGGCTGTTTCATGGTGAACGCACAACACTCCTATTTTCTGCAACAAAAAAAGGAACGGGAAAAATAGACCGGTTCCTACTTTTCTCTGTCCTTTTACCTGAGAGATTTGTCCTGAGCGGTCAGGATTTGCTCCTTCGGTGCTAAACGGCGAGTTTAGTCTCTCCCGCAATATTCATCCGCGTCAGATATTCGCGTGCGTTCTTATGATAGTAAAATATTCCAAAAAGGTTGTCAAATGAAAATTCCTAATTAACAGATTATTTTAAACATAAAACATTTTTGATTGACGGAAGGCCAGATGACAAGCAGGAAACGACAATCATTCGTCGTTTTTTCCGCTAGCCAGGTGAGCGGATGTGTCGAAAGGGGAAGGGTATGAGTTTTGATTTGATAATGAATCAAATGCGCAAGTTTGATTTGAATTATAATCAAACAGCGAATGTAAACGGTTGCTTTTGGCCGAAACAAACTGTGCTGCGGAAAATGTGACAAAAAAGTGAGAAAAGGCTTGCCGCTGTTGGGGGGAAGGTCGTTTTTCCCGCAGGTGGCGGAGCGAAATTGGCACCCGCTTTTTTCCGCTTGGCACGGGAGTTGCTTTTCACGTAGCGGCATACAGAAAGGAGAGAGTGACATCATGAACATTTCTACTTTTGCCGCTGCAAACAAACTGGTCACAGGGCGGGATTCGCTGGCGCTGCTGCCCGAGGAGGTTGCCCGTCTGAAAGTGGCGCGTCCAATGATTGTGACGGACAAAATTCTCATTCAGGCCGGGGTAGTCGCGCAGGTGGAAGCGCTTTTGCCGATGGAGGCGGGCGTCTTCTCGGACGTGAACCCCGAGCCGGAAATCGAGATCGTCGACTTGTGTGTGCAGATGATCCGCGAAGGGGGCTACGACGGCCTGATCGCAGTCGGCGGCGGCAGCGCAATCGACATCGCCAAGGCAGCTTCCGTCATGGCGACGAACGAGGGCAGCATCGAGCAATATTTTGGCACGAATCTGGTGAAAAAGCCGGGCTTGCCGCTGATCGCGATTCCGACTACGGCGGGGACAGGCTCAGAGGTGACGAATATCTCGATTTTGTCGGATACGAAAGAGCAAGTGAAAAAAGGAATTGTAAGCCCTTACCTGCTGCCGGACGTCGCCATCGTCTCGCCGGTGATGACGCTTACGTGCCCGCCGAGCGTGACCGCTGCGAGCGGCGTGGACGCGTTGGTGCATGCGGTGGAAGCCTACATTTCCAAGTTCGCCTCCCCGGTGACGGACGCGCTGGCGATTGGCGCGATGAAACTGATTGCCGTTCACTTGCCGAAAGCGTACGCGTGCCCGGATAACATCGAGTCGCGCGAAGCGATGATTACCGCGTCGCTGATGGCCGGACTTGCTTTCGGCAACGCGGGCGTAGGAGCTGTCCATGCGCTGGCCTACCCGCTCGGCGGACGATTCCACATGGCGCACGGCGTGAGCAATTCGCTCTTGCTGCCTTACGTCATGCGGGCGAACAAGATCGCCTGCCTGGAAAAGCTCGGGGAGATCGCGCAGGCGCTCGGGGAAAACGTCGCCGGACTGAACCTGGACGAAGCGGCGGAAAAAGCGATTGAAGCGATGACGCGCCTGTGCCGTTACGTGGAAATTCCGCAGTCGCTACGCGAGTTCAACATTCCGGAATCCGCGATCGCCGAGATGGCCGAAGAGGCGATGAAGCAAACCCGCCTTTTGAAAAACAATCCCCGCGCTTTGCGGAAAAAAGATATCGAAGACATCTATCGAGCAGCTTACTAAAAGGGGGACATCGTATGAAGTGGAAACAACGCAGAGCGGGTGAAGAAACCCCGTACATTCCGGCCGGACCGTTCAAGATCCGGCTGCCGTTTGTACACTATCGCTTTGAATGGCCCGATTATTTGCAAGGACTGTTGATGTGCGCCGTCGACCTCGGCGCGATCACGCTGCTCGCCGACCATCTGGGCATGCCGTTTGAGGTGGGACTGGCCGTTGTCATTTTGAATGGCTTTTTGTATTTGCTGCACCACCTCTTGGGCGATCCGGTCATTCCCGGCTGGATTACGCCGGCGATTCCGCTGATTGTGCTGTTTGTCGAGCAGTTTCCGGAAGGGCAGGAGCGGGTGTACGCGCTGATCGCCTTTCAGTTGACGCTTGGGCTGTTATCCATTTTGCTCGGGGTCACCGGACTAGCGAAGCGGGTAGTCAACTTCGTGCCGAATGCGATCAAGTCGGGGATTATTCTCGGCGCGGGGATTGGCGCGATTACCTCGATTTTTGAAAAGGGCGGGAAGTTCGACCTGTTCCCGTACACGATTGCCATTTGTATCGGCTTTTGCTTTTATCTCGTTTTTTCCAAACATTTTGAAGGGTTGAAACAAAAAGGGAAAGGGTGGGCATTGCTCGGCAACCTCGGGATTTTGCCTGCGATCTTGCTCGCGGTGTTCGTCGCCCCGTTGTTCGGGGAAGCGAAGTGGCCGGACATTCAATGGGGCTTCAGCCAGCCGGACTTCGCCACGCTCTGGTCGCAGTACACCGTCTTCGGGCTGGGCTTGCCGTCGCTCTCCTTTTTCATTACAGCGATTCCGGCTGTGTTCGCAACGTATCTCGTCGTCTTTGGCGACGTGTTGAAGACGAAAGCGCTTTTGTCCGAGTCCGACCAAGTGCGGCTCGATGAAAAAGTCGACTACAACCCGGACCGGGCGCACATGATTTTTGGCGGACGCAACATGTTGATGAGCCTGATCGGGCCGGACATTACGATGTGCGGGCCGATGTGGGCCGCGATGCAGGTTGTGGTGGTAGAGCGGTTCAAAAAAGGCAAAAAAGCGATGGACTCGTTTTTCGGCGGTGCGGGATCGTTTCGCTGGGGTACGAATACAGGTTTATTGCTTTTGCCGATCGTCAGTCTGGTCCAGCCGATTCTCGGCGTCGCCGTCGCCCTGACGCTGCTCGTCCAAGGCTACGTCAGCGTGCGGATTGGCGTGATGCAGGCGCGCAGCCAGCGCGACCTGGGCATCGCGGGTGTCGTAGGGGCGATTCTCGTCATCAAAGGAGCGGCGATGGCTTTTGGCGCTGGAATTTTGCTGTGCGTCTTATTATATGGAAAAGATTGGTTGCGCGGTGAAAAAGAGAAATTGTTCACGGCAAATGAAAAGGAGGAAAAGGCAGCGTGAGACAACAAGAATGGAACAAAGGCATGTACGTGAACGGAGAGTGGGTGACGCTTGCGGCACGCGTCGCGGTGCAAAATCCCGCGACATTGGAAATCATCGGCAGCGTGCCGGACGCTTCCGCGAAAGAAGCGCGGCAGGCGGTCGACGCTGCGCAAGCCGCTTTTCCCAGTTGGTCGAAAACGACCGCCTATGAGCGCGCGGCCTTGCTGGAGCGCTGGCACCAGACGATCGCAGCCCGCCTGGACGAGATCGCGTACGTCATGACGCTGGAACAGGGCAAGCCGCTCGCAGAAGCACGAGGCGAGGTGCAGTACGCGAACAGCTACATCAAATGGTACGCCGAGGAAGCAAAGCGGATTTACGGCGAGACGATTCCTGCCTCCGCCGCCTCCAAGCGGATTCTCGTGCAGAAGCAGCCAGTCGGTGTCGTGGCGGCCGTCACGCCGTGGAATTTCCCTGCGGCGATGATTGCGCGAAAAATCGCGCCAGCGCTCGCGGCAGGCTGCACGACGGTGACGAAGCCAGCCGAACAGACGCCGTTGACCGCGCTGCTTTTGGCGGAGTGCGCCCACGAGGCGGGGATTCCGCCAGGCGTCATCAACATCGTGACGACTTCGCAGGCAGCGGAAGTCGTCGATGTCTGGATGGACGATGCGCGCGTGAAAAAACTGACGTTCACCGGGTCGACTCCGGTGGGCAAGCTGCTGATGCGCAAAGCGGCCGATACCGTGAAAAAGATTTCCCTGGAGCTTGGCGGCCTGGCGCCGTTTATCGTGGCAGAGGACGCGAATCTCGACGCGGCGGTCAAAGGGCTGGTCCAGTCCAAATTCCGCAACGCCGGGCAAACGTGCATTTGCGCAAACCGCATCTATGTGCATGAAGCTGTGAAAGAGCCGTTCCTGCAAAAGCTGACAGAGGCGGTGTCCGCGCTGCGCGTAGGCCAGGGAACAGAAGACGACGTCGAGATCGGGCCGTTGATTGACGAGCGAGCCGTACAAAAAGTCCAGCAGCAAATTGACGACGCCGTGGGCAAAGGGGCGACGCTCCACGGCAGCCCGGTTCTCGCGGGAGCCACTGGCTACTTCATGAAGCCGGTCGTGCTCTCGGATGTAACCGATGAGATGGTGTGCATGCAGGAGGAAACGTTCGGGCCGATCGCGCCTGTCAGCACGTTTTCCGACGATGAGGAAGTCATCCGGCGGGCGAATGCGACGCCGTACGGGTTGGCGGCATACGTCTTCACGCAGTCGCTGGCGCGGGCGTTCACGTTTTCGGAAAGCCTGGAATACGGTATTGTCGGGGTGAACGATGGGGCGCCATCTGTCGCGCAAGCGCCGTTTGGCGGCATGAAGGAAAGCGGGCTTGGCCGGGAAGGCAGCCACCACGGCATCGAGGAGTATTTGGAAGTGAAGTATATTTCGCTGCAACTGGTGTAACAAAAGCGGAATGAAGTGAATAAAAAGAAGCACAGCTCGATTGATGCGGGCTGTGCTTTTTCTATATTCTGGCGCGGTTCTGTGGCGGCTCTGGGCAGGAAAACGGCGGCGCGAAACCCGTTTTCCTGGGCGGAAAATGAAAATGAGGATTGACAGCAGGATAAATATCCTTTAAATTTTGCGTTAGGGAAACATTTTTATACACAAGCATATTATTTTGCTAAAGTGAATATTATTGGTTAACAACCACAATTTTGTGTATAAGCATATATGAGCCAGTCATAAAGAATTGTCCAGCGGAAGCAACGGTCAACAACAACCGAGAACGTACACGAACGATTGGTTAATTGGAGGGAATCTCATGAATAGTGCGGTGTCAGTCAGAGAGCTTCACGTCTCCTACTTTGGAGTCGAGGTGGTGCGGGACGTAACCTTTGCTGTCGAGCAAGGAAGCATGGTGGGCATTATCGGGCCGAATGGCGCGGGGAAATCGACCATGATTAAGGCCATGCTCGGGTTGATCGGCAAAGACAAGGGAGACGTCCGGTTTTACGGCAAGGAAGTGAATGAGGTCCGGAAGCAGGTCGCCTACGTCCCGCAGCGGAGCCAGATCGACTGGACGTTTCCGATCACGGTGATGGATACCGTCCTCATCGGAACGTACCCGAGCGTCGGCTTGTTCAAATTTCCGAAGAAGAAGGAAAAGGCGTGGGCGATGGAATGCCTGCGAAAAGTCGGCCTGGAGGACTTCGCGAAGCGGCAGATTGGCGAGTTGTCCGGCGGGCAGCAGCAGCGCGTTTTTTTGGCTCGGGCACTGGCGCAAAAGCCGGAGTTGCTCCTTCTGGACGAGCCGTTTGTCGGGATCGACGTCGCCAGCGAGGAGACGATCATCCGGATTTTGAAGGAGTTGCAGCTTCAAGACAAAACAATCGTGGTCGTCCACCACGACTTGAGCAAGGCGAATGCTTACTTCGATCAACTGCTGCTTTTGAACAAAGAGCTTATCAAGTTCGGAACAGTCGATGAAGTCCTGAATCGAGAGGTCATGGCGAAAGCATACGCGCATCAACTTCAATTTCTCGAGAAGGTAGAGGTAACGGCGTGATGGATTTTTTACAAGCAATTGGACAGTATGAATTTTTGCAAAAAGCTTTGTTTACTTCTGTAGTAGTGGGCATCATCTGCGGCGTCATCGGCAGCTTCATTATTTTGCGCGGCATGTCGCTGATGGGGGACGCGATCTCCCACGCGGTTTTGCCGGGGGTTGCTCTCTCTTATGCTTTCGGGATCAATTTTTTCCTGGGAGCAGTCGCCACTGGCGTCCTGACGGCGGTCGGAATCGGCTACGTCAGCCAGAACAGCCGGATCAAGAACGACACGGCCATCGGCATTTTGTTCACCTCGGCTTTTGCCCTGGGGATCATCATGATTACGATGCTGAAAAGCAGTACGGACCTGTACCACATCCTGTTCGGGAACGTGCTCGCCGTCCGGCCGTCCGACATGTGGGTGACCGTCGGCATCGGTCTGATCGTCATCGTGACCGTCTACGCGTTCTTCAAGGAGCTGCTGCTGACGTCGTTTGACCCGACGATTGCGGCCGCCTACGGTCTGCGCAACAATCTCATCCACTACTTGCTGATGACCTTGCTGACGATGGTGACGGTAGCGTCTCTGCAAACGGTAGGCATCGTGCTCGTAGTCGCCATGCTGATTACTCCGGCCGCTACCGCGTACTTGTTGACGGATCGCCTGTCGGTGATGATTTTCCTGGCTGCCGGCTTCGGTGTCATCTCCGCCATCGTCGGTTTGTACTTCAGCTTTACCTACAATCTGGCTTCGGGCGCGACGATTGTGATGGTGGCAACCGCGCTGTTCCTGCTAGCCTTTCTGTTCTCCCGCAAGCACGGGGTTGTCTGGAAATCAATTCGAGCCCGGCAAAAAAGAGTCGAGCTTTCAAAGTAAAGGAGAATTCGCATGAAAAAATGGAACCTGTTTCTCGTCTTTCTCATCTCAACCGTCCTGCTCGCTGCGTGCGGCGCTCCGCAAAACAACTCGGCCGAGCCCGGAAAATCCGGCGACGACAAACTGCAAGTCGTGACGACGTACTCGATTTTGTACGACATCGTGAAAAACGTAGGGGGAGATCGCGTCGAGATCCACAGCCTGGCTCCCGTCGGCTCCAACCCGCACGAATACGATCCGCTGCCAGCAGACGTGCAAAAAACAACGGATGCCGATGCCGTGTTCTACAACGGCCTGAACCTGGAAGCAGGAAACTCGTGGTTTGAAAAGCTGATGCAAACGGCAGGCAAGTCCGGCCCGGATGCACCCGTGTTCCGCCTGAGCGAAGGGGTAGCCGCCAAGCATTTGACCACCAAAGGCAAAGAAAGCGAAGAAGACCCGCACGCATGGCTGGACGTTCGCAACGGCATCAAGTACGCGGAAAACGCACGCGACGCCCTCATCAAAATCGACCCGGCGCACAAGGAAACGTACGAGAAAAACGCAACGGCGTACATCGAGAAGCTGCGCGCCCTGCATGACGAAGCCGTCAAGCAATACGGCCAAATCCCGCGCGAGCAGCGCGTCCTCGTCACGAGCGAAGGAGCGTTTAAATATTTCTGCGAGGCGTACGATTTCGACGCCGCCTACATTTGGGAAATCAACTCGGAAAACCAGGGAACGCCTGAGCAGGTCAGCCAGGTAGTCGACCTGATCCGCGAGAAAAAAATCCCGGCGCTGTTCGTCGAAACGAGCATCGACCCGCGCAGCATGGAAATGGTCTCGCGCGAAACCGGCGTGCCAATCGTCGGCAAAGTGTTCACCGACTCGCTCGGCAAGCCAGGCGAGGACGGCGATACGTACATCAAGATGATGGAGTGGAACATCAAGACGATTTACGAAGGGTTGATGAAAAAATAGACAGCAAAGCATGCACAGTTCTCCTGGTGGGGAACTGTGTTTTTGTTGGAGGAAAAAAACTGAT
This sequence comes from Brevibacillus agri, assembly GCF_004117055.1. Classification (NCBI taxonomy): domain Bacteria; kingdom Bacillati; phylum Bacillota; class Bacilli; order Caryophanales; family Paenibacillaceae; genus Brevibacillus; species Brevibacillus agri. The sequence goes on along the minus strand of NZ_CP026363.1, from coordinate 4,358,759 downwards.
TTCCCTATGCTAATGGAGGCTATCCTTTACCGGTACATGTATTTGTTCACGCAATACCTTTGTGGAATAGTGAATTGGTTTGGTCTAAATGCTCTCTTTACTGATAAGATTCCTATGTGTGTGAATGCTAATCAAAAAGTTGACCATTTTTGGAGCAAACGCTCATCTTCGAGTTGACCACCTACGATGCTTTTTTTCACACAAAGTAGCATTTTATTTCCTGCACCAAGGATCGTCAAGGATAAAGGGTAAACCCCTTGCTACGCAAGCCCTTGACGATCCTTGGCTCAGTAAAAACATTTGCAATTAGGTGTGAAAATGATGACGTGTGCTCAAACTGTCAGGTGGGTAACTTTATGATGAGCAAAGTGGTCAACATTTTGGTGAGCGTTCACAATTGTCGAAAAAAAGGCGAGTAAAGACTACGAAGCAAAAATAAATATTTTTGAATATAAAAAGAAAAATGATGATGAGCCTAGTTCAAGCAAAACGTACATCTTTGATGGAGAAGGTAAAAAAACGAAGAAAAACAAAGAGAAAGCAGATCGAAAAACTATCAAGATGAAAAAAGTTAAAGAAAACAATGGCCGTCAAAAACTTACTGCATATGCTGAAGATGAAGATGATTACTACCAAAAAATTCAGGGCGGAACAGGAAAAGGTTGGCGATACCGAATTCAAGGACCTCTTACGACCGAAACTGATGCTGGTAATAACTTTAGTTTTCGATGGGGAACAGAGATTGAAGATATTGAGGACATGCTAGAGGAAGAGGGGGTTGATTATACGGGAAGCCACGATATAGTGAACTTCCGTCTTCGAATTGAATCGGATGAACCAGTGGTCTTTAATACAGTGGATCCAATTAACGATTCAAAAGAAGAATTTAGTGTCCCTATGTGGTTTGGAACACAAATTGGAGTAGTGAACATCCCGGTAGAAGCCAGTTCGGTACACATTTCTGGTAATGGTACAGACAACTTGTTGTATGAGTTTAAATGGAACGAAAACTATTTCCCATCTGGTTACTTAGACGAACGCGATTTTGATAAAAACCCAGGCAGGACTCCAGGTTTTGCAGTTCGATATTTTATGGATACAGCACCATCGATTGATACAGGCACAGCGAAAATCAATTTTAGTGGTTACTTCAAGTACCGTTCTCTGTACAACTATTATTCTTTGTTGTTGCATGAGTACACACAAATTACAAAAAAATCATCTTATGATATCGAGATTGTTGACTAAGCAAGGAAATGTGGCGGCTAGGCAGAATCTATGTCTAACCGCCATTTTCAAACAAGTAGAAATAGTGGTTCCAGAACAAGAATGAGGAGGAGATTGGTTGAAAAAACTCATTTGGAGCGCATTCGTTATCCTAGCACTTGCTTTAGGGGGATTGCTTGCTTTAGATATCTTACAGCTAAAACGCGCGACAGCTTTGTTAGATCAAATACAAATAAGTATCACAAAAATAGAAAAGGGGGATGAGATTGAAATAGGAATTCAAATGGCAGGAGAAATTCCGGAATATCCGGTGACACTTACCATTTTTACCGATAATCGATATTTGGAGCTTGTACCCAAAAGCTGGAGTGATGAAGAAGTTGTCACATACATCGGACAGACAGCAGGAGGAGCAGAAACGAAATTTGCCATTTCTCAACAATTTGATGGAGAAATGAGTGTTCGTTATGTAAAAAAAGAGAAGGGGACTGCCCCTCTGATCTACGCCTATTTTGAATCAGAAGTGAAAAGATTCATTCTGGAAGATGCTATTATTCGAACGGGGAATTTTGAGTGAGAAGTCGCGTCTTCGACCAGTGGTATTATCCCCTTACGGCAGACAGTGAGAAAAGCCCTCATGGTATCATGAGAGGAACACTGTTGACCGGAAGGGATTTTTTATGCCATCTACTTGACGGGGCTATGACCAAAATCATGACCAGAGTGAGGAGCCAGTAGCAACAAGTAGAGCCAGGGAAAGGAAAAGCCACCCGAAACGACGTGTACGTTTTTTCACAAGGATTGTCTCGTAAAAAAACACAAGATTGAGGTATAATAGTTGAGTGTGAAATTGGACTACGGAGTCTTGCAAGCAATCAATCTGTGACGTTGAAAGAGAGTGGGAATTTATGGGTCGTAAGTGGAACAATATCAAAGAGAAAAAAGCTTCGAAGGATGCCAGCACCAGTCGTATATATGCCAAGTTCGGCAAAGAAATTTATGTAGCGGCCAAGCAAGGCGAGCCGGACCCAGAGTCGAACCGCGCTCTGAAGATCGTCCTGGAGCGTGCCAAAACATACAGCGTACCGAAAGCCATTATCGACCGCGCGATTGAAAAAGCGAAGGGCGGAGCCGAAGAAAACTACAGCGAACTGCGCTACGAAGGCTTCGGGCCAAACGGCTCCATGGTCATCGTGGACGCCCTGACCAACAACGTAAACCGCACCGCGTCTGAAGTGCGCGCCGCCTTCAACAAAAACGGCGGAAACATGGGTGTGACAGGCTCGGTTGCCTACATGTTCGACCCGACGGCCGTATTTGGCCTCGAAGGCAAAACAGCCGAGGAAGTGCTCGAAATTTTGATGGAAGCAGAAGTAGACGTCCGCGACATTTTGGAAGAAGACGGAGCCGTCATCGTCTACGCTGAGCCGGAGCAGTACCATGCCGTGCAGGAAGCGTTCAAAAAAGCAGGCATCACCGAGTTCACTGTCGCCGAGCTGACCATGCTCGCGCAAAACGAAGTGACGCTTTCCGAAGAGGCGCAAGCCCAGTTTGAAAAAATGATCGACGCCCTCGAAGATTTGGACGATGTGCAGCAAGTGTACCACAACGTCGATCTCGGCGAATAATCAACGAGAGAAAGACCTTTGCCGCATTGGTGGCGAAGGTCTTTTTGTATAACGAAAACCCCCAGTCGAACTGGGGGTTTTCGTTATACAATAAAACCGCCTCCTAAAAGGAGACGGCATATATCGAGCTCGCTAGTTTTGAGGTGTTACCGATCATCACGTGCGACGCATCTACCTCCAGTATGAAGTTAGAAGCTGTTAGCAGTGTTGCGGTTTTCCTTTACTCACTAGGTGATCGTGTAAATCATCCATGGCACATCGCCTCCGTAGAAGACTACAGCCTGTTTGAAAACACACCACCGAGCTCGATGAATATAGTATGATCCGATTTACAGCTTTTATACGCGCGAAATGCTCCAACCGTAAAACACTTATTTCAACAGCCGCGCGGACAGCGCGTTCAAAAACGACTGGTTGCTGTAGGCCGTGCCTCCGGCCAATCCGGGGTTGACGGCATTTTCGTACACCTGGCCGCTTTGGACCACGCGCAGATTGCTCCATTCAGGCTGCTGCTTCAACTGCTCGAACGATTTGGCGGCGTCGGGATCGCTGCTTTTGTCGACCATCACGAACAAATAATCCGGGTCTGCCTGTGCCAGCTCTGCGAGGGAAAGCGGCACGGGTTCTTTTGCTTGCTCTACAACGCTTGGGGTCGCCAGCCCGAGATCGGTATAGAGCAAATAGTTGTACCGCTCGTTTTTCGGATAGACGAGAAAAGCGCCTTCGTGAAACCATGCGGTCAGCACGATTTTGTCCTTGAGCGGAGCCAGCTTGTCGCGCGTTTTTTCCGTATTCGTCCGGACCTTGCTCACGATGGCATCGACGTTGGCGTCTTTGCCGCGCACCTCGGCAAGCAGCCGCAGGTTGTCTTCCCAATGCGCTCCATTCGAGGAGATGGGAATGACCGACGCTGCGCTTTCCAGCTTGCTGCGCTTTTCCTCGGACGTCTTGTCGGAGGTCAGGATCGTATCCGGCCCCAAAGCGGCAAGGTCGCCGACGTGGTCCGCGATGTCCGCGGGGAGCTTTTGCGTATTTTGCGTAATCGCGGCGTATTCCTGCGGGAACGCACCGCTTTTTTCTACGGTAGCGGCAAACGGGGGGATGCCGGTCAAAAGCGCATCTTCAAAGCTGCTGCGAGATTCGACGAAGGCGATTTGCTTCGTTCGCGCCGGGATTTTATATGTGTTGCCCAAATACTGGATAGAACGCGTCGGTTTTGCGGCAGGATCGCCTGCGGCTTGCCCTCCTGGCCCGTTCGCACCGCATGCTGCCAGCAACAGAAACACAGCCGTTACAGGGATGGCCAGTAGCTTTTTATACATCTTTACGTCACTCCGATCGTACCTTGGTCTGTTTTTTGCAAGAGAAGCCGTCACAGTAAATTATAGGGTACCCGAATGAGGACGGACTGCTTCATTCCTGAACTTTTTCAGACATTCTCCCGTATCCCATGCATCGGTGACGGGGTATTTGCCTGTTGTCTGTTCGCAGCAGATGCTCTACGATGGACAAATACAGACCAAAACGAGAGTCTAACTGAGCTTTTGGGGAGATGGAGCTGCGCCACTTGAAGACATTCCACGTCGTTGCGGAATGCCTCAATCATCAGTGGCTTTCGGTGGTTTGTTGGCTGAAAAACCTTTGAAAGAATCTCATGGAAGGATTCTCAACAGATCGTAGGGGCTTTTGCCTCGGAGAAGAGAACCAGCGATTAAGTATGCTGTTACGTTTTACTTCGCTAGTTAATCTTCGCATGATATTCGAAAATCCGTTACTTTTGGCGGTTGTTCGGTGCTGTTGTTTGGGTCTTCATCGCGGCTTTCGTGGAGGCGAGGAAAGAGGAGAAATCGCGGGAGCTTCTTGGGCTCCCAAAGAGCTTCGCGGATTTCTCCTCTTTCCTCGTCAGTGGCTTGCAGTGGTTTGTTCGACTGAAAAAGCTATTGAAAGAATCTCGTGGAAGGATTCTCAACGGGTCTTAGGGACTTTTGCCTCGGAGAAGAGAGCAGCGATTAAGTGTGGATTTTTTTATCGTTATCATTGAATAACCTCATTCCGGCTTTTCTGCGGCAAACTGTTTCGAGAAGTACTTGCAAAGCCCATCACGCCGATTCGTTTGATCGAGGTCTTCCGTGCGGATTGGGCAGTCTATGGAAAAGGGAAAAGCATCCAGAATGGGAGGAACATATATGAACCACGAGCCTGCAAAAAACGACAACCGAGCCATCCTGCTCATCTCGTGCCCGGAGCGGCTGGGCATCATCTCGGCCGTCTCCAACCTGCTGCTCAGCTACAAAGCGAACATCGTGCAGTTCGACCAGCACACGACAGACCCGCGCGACGGCATGTTTTTCATGCGCATTTTGTTCGACCTGGAGACGCTGCCCGAATCGTTTGGACAGCTTGAGCAGGACCTGGCGAAAATGGCCGAAGATTACCCGATGGACTGGCGGCTCAGCAAAGAAAGCCAGCGAAAGCGCATGGCGATTTTCGTCTCGAAAATGGACCATTGCCTCGTCGAGCTGCTCTGGCGCGTCAAGTCGAAGGAGATTCGCGTAGATATCCCGATGGTCATCAGCAACCACCCGGATGCGAAAGAAACGGTGGAAGCGTACGGGATTCCGTTTTACCATATTCCGCTTGCGACCCAGAGCAAGGAAGAGGCGGAGCGCAAGGCGCTGGAGCTGTTGCAGGGCAACGTCGACTTCATCGTCCTGGCCAGGTACATGCAAATTTTGTCCCCGCGCTTCATCGCGCATTACCCGAACCAGATCATCAACATCCACCATTCGTTCCTGCCCGCGTTCATCGGGGCCAACCCGTACAAGCGCGCCTTCATGCGCGGCGTGAAGCTGATCGGGGCGACCGCCCACTACGTCACCAACGACCTCGACGAAGGGCCGATCATCGAGCAGGACGTCATTCGCGTCAACCACCGCTACACGGAGGAAGACTTGAAGGTGGCCGGCCGCCACGTCGAGCGCAACGTCTTGGCCCAGGCGATCTCCTGGCATGTCGAGGACAAAGTGATCGTGTACGGGAACAAGACGATTGTGTTTGCGTAGCGGCAGCCTGCCGAAGAAAAGGGAAACGGAAGAAGTGCTGTGGGGTATTTGCCCCCAGGCTCATGAAAAAAGCGAAAGGCGTCTGAAGGCAAGTCCAGCTCTGGGAGAGATCCAGAGGGGCCTCGCATGGGCGTGATTTCGCTTTTTTACTTTTCAATTCCTGTCCAGCGTATTTCGTTACAGTCGGGATGACCATTCATTCGTGTTCACACTCTGTTTGGAATTTGTTTAGGTCAGACGAGATGACATCTTATTTGTTAGCATTTTAGATAAAAATACGTGGGAAGGTGATTTCGAAAAGAGAGGCTGGAGTGTAAAATTGAAAAGCATGGGAAAATATGAAAGTTGAGGGAATGATATGAGTATTATTGCACTAACCATTCTTCTGTTTTTTGGGTTTCAATATTTGCTGCCAATTGTTACACAGGAATTTCTTTGGAATCCAGAAAAAATGGACGATTATCGGCATTTCGATTCAGACACGCTTTCGATCCTGATTCTCTCTTACGCGTTCGCTTTTCCGATCGGGCTGATGGTGGAGGGAAAAATAGCAAAAATCCTGAAGATAATCCGTTTCCCAAAAGAAGATTCTGCTATTTTAAAAGTTTTGGACATTGCCCGGGAGAATGATGGATATGTTACAGTCGTAGATATAGCTACAAAATCTACTCTCTCCCTGGAGGAAGCGCAAAAAATTTTGGACGATCTTCAAAAAAAGGGACATGCTGACCTGAGTGTAACGAAATCGGGTGATATCCTTTATTACTTTCCTGGATTTCTAAAGCAGGACCAAATAGAGGATAGGGGGTGAGCAAATGAGGTACTTAGGCGGTGCGATGATAATTGTAATATGTGGCAGTTTTCTTCTATCGTGTTTGCTAATTACTGGTTTGCTAATGCAACAGCCATTTTTTTCTACTTTATATCTCATTATGGACAATAGGAGCATTATAGGTGTACTTTTGGCAGCTCTCTCCCTGATTTACATGGCGAGCCTGCTGATTGAAAAAGTGCTTGCGAAAAAAAGTCAGGACCGTTTTTATCATAGCCGTGTGATACAGATTGCCCTCGAACACGGTACTGGCATTGGATACTTCCCTGAAGCTATCAGAATGTGAGCGAATCTTGAAGGAATTTGAGAAAAAGCAAGTCGTTAGCAGTTCAACTCCGTTGGTGAGGCTGTGGTATATCACTTGGCACCGCTCATCTACGAGAATTGGTTGCCAAGTGATGGAGAGTATTGTGGAAAGGCTGACGAAACAGAAGCGGATGAGAAGGAGCAGAAAATATGGAAAAAGTGGCTGAAGGTCACCGGTTTCATTCTCGTGACAATCATTGCTCCCCTCTGGCTGCTTGATAAACAGACCATCCTTTCAGAGGAGTTTATGACAGGGGCACTCTTCGTCAACGTGTTTGCGGTTATCCAAATATTTCATGTTGTTTATTTGACTTACCGAAATTATGTACGGAAAACCGAGCACGATGTCTTGGGGTATGTCATGGACAATCAAGGTGTTCTCTATCCACAAGAAATCGCAGAATTTACCGACGAGAGCCTGTCGTCCATTCAGCGGATGGCCGATCGATGGCACAAGGCCAATCTCGTATCGACGTCCTACGGGAATGATGGGACCGTGATGTACTTGTTTCCGAATGTCACCGCTGAATCAATGGTGTACTTGCGGGAACCCAACTATAATCCGCTCGCGCAGCTCAAACGGGTAAAGGAGCAATTGATGCAGACATGCTGTTATGCCTTTCTTTATTCTTTTCTGGCCGGTTACGCATTCATGAATTGGAGCCATTTTATCTTTTATGGAGGGATTGGGGCGGTCTGCGCAGCCTACAGAACTTTCTACTCTATACAGGCGAGGGAGGAAGCGGAGCAGATTGAGCGAATCGGACTTCAGGTGGCTACACATCGGAATGGCCAATTGACCGTCCATGAATTGGCTTATAACGCAATGGTCAGCATGAAAGAGGCGGCAAAGCTACTAAAAAAGTGGGAGCTTGCAAACATTGCCAGACGAATTGAGATAGGTGAGGGATTCGTACCTGTTTACATTATCAGCGGCGTCGTGTCGAAGGAATGCGGTTGGCTTCAGAGCGGGTGTAGCACTATCCATTTCCGATGGGGCGTATGACTGCGCAGAAATCGGCTGGAATTAGCTGCAGCGTGTATGTAGTGCTCGTCATCGCAGAAATCCTCGGCCATCAGGACAAACTTTCCCATATGCAAAAAATCCACCTCGCATCGTCAGGTGGATTTTTTGGCGTTTTGTTCATCCGTGCCGTTTACCCTTGCTTTTTCGTCAACTGCCAAACGTCCATGAGGTTCACTTTGCGCTTCGTCTGGTCGTGGTACAGCTTGTCCCCGTCGATCCGGTCCACGAACAGCACGCCGTTCAAATGGTCGATCTCATGCTGGATACAGCGCGCCAAAAAACCTTCGCCCTCCAGCGTGAACGTCTCGCCCGCCCGGTTTGCGCTCTGGATTTTCACGTACTGGGCGCGCTTCACGATGCCCGAGTAGCCGGGAAAAGACAGGCACGCTTCCGGCCCGATCTGCTCGCCGTCCAGCTCCAAAATTTCCGGGTTAATCAGCTCGATCAGCCCGTCTCCGCAATCCATGACGATCACGCGCCTTAAAAAGCCGACTTGCGGCGCGGCCAGCCCAGCCCGGCCTTCCTTGGCGTAAAGAGTCTCCGTCATATCGTCCAGAAGCTTTCCCAGCCTGTCATTGAACTCGGTGACGGGCTTTGCGGTTTTGCGTAAAATCGGATCTCCGAAAGGGAGGATTGTTTTTACTGCCATCTGCCTTCTACCTCCAAAAAATGAATTACGCCCCTTCGTTTTGCGAGGGCGGGGTGTGCACCCACAGATCGTTCGGCGTGCATTCCAGCGCCGTGCACAAAGCATCCAGCGTGTCGGCTTTCATTTGCTTCGGCTGGCCGTTGAGCAGCGCGCTGATCGACGGAGCCGAGAGTTCATAGCCTGCCTTTTCTTTCAGCAACCGGGCGAGCGCCGCCCCGGACCAGATGCCTCTGTCCGCCATTACTTTTCGCAACATCCAGACAAGCATGCCTTCCCGTTCCCCCTCTCGACTTGCCAAAAAACGAATGTGTTAGGTATTGCCTAATGTTTTTAGTTATTACCTAATATAGCGGATTGGGAGAAAAAAGCAAGCGCGTCTCCTGGACGTGCGCCGTCGATGTTTTGTCCGAGCAGGATTATTTTATTGAATTTGGAGTTTTAAAAATTGATTGAAAATAAAAAACACCCTCCCTTATAATGTGTATATAAAAGAAACGGTGGTTCTATTATAGAACCAGGAGGTTGGGCCATGACATTAAAAACGTTGGAAAAATCGTTGGAGCTGTTGGAACTGTTTACAAAAGAACGAACTTCCTGGGGAGTGCGCGAGCTAGCCAAGGAATTGGGGATCAACCATACGACCGTCTACCGCATTTTGGCTACGTTCGAGCAAAAGGGGTATTTGATTCAGGACCACGAGACGAAAAAGTACGAGCTGGGCATGAAGCTGTGGGAGTTCGGACAGCTTGTGGAAGACAAGCTGGGCATCTCGGAGTACATTTACCCGATCATGAGAAACGTTTCCGAGCAGACGGGCGAAACGATCTTTTTGACCTGGCTCGATCAGTTGGAGTGCGTGCACGTGGAGATGGCGGAAAGCTCGCAGAGCATCAAGTTTTCCGTGTCGGTCGGCAGTCGGACGCCGTTGCATGCGGGGGCGTCCAATACGGTTATTATGGCGTACTTGCCGCGCGACGTTCAGGAGCATGTGATCGCCAGAGGCTTGACGGCGCTCACGGCACACACCGTCGTGGAAAAAGAGAGCCTGTACAAGAAGCTGGACGAGATCAAAAAGCGCGGCTGGTGCTTCAGCGCGGGCGAGTTCGCCGACGAGGTGTTCGGGCTGTCCGTTCCGCTGTTCAACAAGCGGCGGGAAATCGTCGGCTCGATGACCATTGCCGGACCTGTCAGCCGCACTCCGGAGGGCGAGCGGTTGCTGACGATGCTGTCTGCGCTGCAGGAGGGGCAGCGTGAAGTCCAGCATTACCTGGACAAATACAACCTCAGCTACGTGTAGACGGGGAAAACGGGTGAAAACGGACAAAAGCGAGTAGAAACTAGCGGAAACTCCTAAAACGGCGAAACCGCGAAACCCGCGAAAATCGCAAAATCCGCCAAATCCGCCAAATCCGCCAAACCCGCACCACGCTATCTCGCATGGAATCTAGCAAAATCGCACAACGCTTTTAAAGGAGGTGAGGGAGGCAGCGCATTTGCATAGCAGCTATAGAAGAAACACAATTCAGGCAGCAACGAACAGGAAAAGGTGTTCGTTGCTGCCTGTTTGTCGTTATGATGGAAAGAGATGTATCGGGAAGCGAGGGGAAGAGCGTGAGAAAGCGAATCATACGCATAAGCGGTTTGCTGCTGGCCGTTTTGGCCTTTACGTTTTGGCTGACGCTGGGGCTGGCAACGCCGATCCAAACAGTCGAAGACGCGCTGGAAGCTGTGCGCGCAGGCAGAGCGGGCGAGCTGGCGCTTGACCAGGCGGATGCGGGCAAAATCGCTGGCTTTTTTCAGTTTGCGCAAACGAAGCAGTTGGGCGAGCCGGAAGTAACGCTCAGCGAGCATTTCGTCTCGGCGGACGAGCGCCAAGTCGTCGCGCGGTTTCTGGCGATCGAGTACAACCCGAATCGTACCGTGCGGCAAATCTACGGCGGGACGCTGGTGTTTGCGCTGCACAAAAGCGCATTTGCGGCTTGGCGCATCACGCAGGTTGAAGTCAGCCAGCAAATGGGGCCGCACGATTAGCGTGAAAACATCGCGAGCCACGCTTTGCTTCTGCACCGAACTGCTTTTTTGCCGCAACTCCCCCCGTGACATTTTTTATGCCAACAGGTATCGTGGAACATAGAAGTTTCACGTATAGCAAAAGAGGCGAGGGATGAGGTGAACAAATGCGGTTTTATCAAAAATACATAAAGAAGTACGGCGTGCTCGCGAGCATCTCCATGATCTTTTTGATGGTGGAGGCGTTGTGCGATTTGTTGCAGCCGACGATCATGTCGCGGATTATCGACATCGGAGTGGCGCAGCGCGACATGGATTACGTGCTGAAAACCGGGGGACTGATGCTCTTGATTACGGCGCTGGGCGCTGTCGCCGCCTCCATGCGCAACGTGCTAGCCACTTATGTGTCGCAAAACTTCGGAGCGCAGTTGCGGTCCGATTTGTTTTCCAAGGTGCAGTCCTTGTCGTTTGACAGTCTCAACAAGTTCGACCGGGCGTCGCTCGTCACCCGCCTGACCAATGACGTCAACCAGGTGCAGGTGTTCGTCAACGGGATGATGCGCATTTTCGTCAAAGCGCCGCTGGTGTGCATCGGGGGACTGTTCATGGCGACGCAGTTGAATGCGGAGTTGGCTGTCGTGCTCGCTGTCGTCGTGCCGATTGTCGGCTTGTTGATCTTTTTGAATCTGAAAATCGGCTTTCCGTTTTTCCTCAAGGTGCAACAAGCATTGGACCGCGTCAACGGAGCGATGCGCGAATATTTGTCAGGGGTGCGAGTCGTCAAGGCGTTCAACCGCTTTGACTTCGAGGTCGGCAAATTCACGCGGGCAAACGAAGAGTTGCAAGAGAAGTCGCTGTCTGCCACGCGCGTCATGTCCGTGTTCAGCCCGGCGATCATGCTGACGGTCAACCTCGGGATTGTGGCCGTGCTCTGGATGGGCGGGCTTGGCGTGGAGCAAGGCAATATCCAGGTCGGCCACATTATTGCGTTCACCAACTACATGACGCAAATTTTGTTTTCGCTGATGATGATTTCCCTGGTTTTCAACATGTTCGTGCGGGCCAAGGCTTCGGCTGGCCGGATCGGAGAAGTTTTCGCCGAGGAAAACCGGATGAGCTGGAAAGAGGACGCGGCGCATGGACAGGAGCCGGGGGAAGAAAAAGGCCGGATTGACTTTGAACAGGTCAGCTTTTCGTACGATGGCGAAGGTGGACAGCCTGTGTTGAAGCAGATTTCGTTTTCGTGCCTGCCAGGAGAGACAGTGGGAATCATCGGTTCGACCGGGGCGGGGAAAAGCAGCCTCGTCAGCCTGATTCCGCGCTTTTACGATGTGACGGCAGGGACGATTCGCGTAAACGGGCAAGATGTCCGCGAGGTGGACCCGGCCAAGCTGCGTGAAAAAATGGCGATCGTCCCGCAAAAGACGACGCTGTTTACGGGAACGGTGCTGGAAAACATCCGCTGGGGCAAGGAGGATGCCACGGAGGAGGAAGTGGAAGCAGCGGCCCGGATGGCGCAGGCCCACGAGTTCATTGCGGCGACGCCGGAAGGCTACCAGACGCGCGTCGGCCAAGGCGGAGTCAACTTTTCCGGCGGGCAGAAACAGCGCATCTCCATCGCCAGGGCGTTGGTGAAAAAGCCGGAGATTCTCATTCTCGACGACAGCACGAGCGCGGTTGACGTGGCGACGGAGAGCAAGATCAAGGAAGCGCTGCAAACGTACGCAAAAGGGCTGACCTGCATCCTGATCGCGCAGCGGATCACCTCTGTCATGGATGCCGACAAGATTGTCGTGCTCGACAACGGAGAGGTCGCCGGAATCGGCACGCATGAAACGCTGCTGGCTACGTGCCGGGTCTACCAGGAAATCTTTACGTCGCAAATCGGCAAGGAGGCGAGCTAGGATGAGCCAGGAGCAAAAGGAACAGCCGTTTTTTCCTCCCCGTCCGGGCCGCGGCTTCGGCCATGGGGGCGCGCGCGTGCCGGTGAGCAAGCCGAAAAACTTTTCGGCGACCATAAAAAGACTGTGGCAAGCGTTCGGGCGGGAAAAACGATGGCTGCCGCTCGTGTTCGCCATCGTGCTCGTCGATGGTTTGCTGATGCTCTCGGCTCCGTACCTGATCGGGAAGGCCATCGACGCGATGACAGGCGGGGCAGAGGCGTTCAGCTTTTTGTCGATCATCATTCTCGCTTTGCTCGGCTCGTACATCGTGGACGGAGCCTTGACGTTTTTGCAGGGCTGGATGATCGCCGGCATCACGCAGCGAATCGTGACCAACATGCGGCAAGCTTTGTTCGAAAAGCTGCAAAAGCTACCGATTGCCTTTTTCGACTCGCGCACGCACGGCGAACTGATGAGCCGCCTGACCAACGATATCGACAACGTCAGCAACTCCATCTCGCAGTCGACGACACAGCTCATGTCCGGGGTGATCGTGCTCGCCGGGTCGCTGGTGATGATGCTCGTGCTTTCGCCGATTCTCACGCTCGCCTGCCTGATTACGGTGCCGCTCGTCTTTTTGCTCACCCGCACGATTGCGAAGCGAACCAGTGTGCTGTTCAAAAATCAGCAGATCGAGCTGGGCAAGCTGAACGGCCACATTGAAGAGGCGATTTCCGGGATTCAGGTCGTCAAGGCGTTCAACCACGAGGAAAAGGCGATTGCCGACTTTGCCGCGATCAACGACAGACTGTGCAAGGTCGGGATGAAGGCGCAAATCTGGTCGGGCTTTTTGATGCCGATCATGAACGTGATTAACAACCTTGGCTTTGCGATGGTGGCGATTGTCGGGGGGATACTGGCGGTGAAAGGGATGATTACCGTCGGGGTGATCGCCAGCTTCCTCAGCTATTCGCGGCAGTTTGTCCGCCCGCTGAACGATCTCGCCAACATTTTCAACGTGCTGCAGTCCGGCGTAGCGGGCGCGGAGCGGGTGTTCGAGGTGCTGGACGAACGGGAGGAGCCGCTCGATTCCCCGGACGCCGCTGTGCTCAGAGAGCCAAAAGGGCACGTCGTATTCGACCGGGTGAGCTTCGGGTATCGCCCCGACCAGCCGATTTTGAAAAACGTCAGCTTCGAGGCACAGGCGGGAAGCACGACTGCTCTGGTCGGTCCGACGGGTGCGGGCAAGACGACCGTCGTCAATTTGCTGACGCGCTTTTACGATGTGACGGAAGGGACGATCTACCTCGACGGCAAAGACATCCGCGAATACTCGCGGGACAGCCTGCGCAGAAGCTTCGGTTTCGTTTTGCAGGACACGTACCTGTTTTCCGGGACGATCAAGGAAAACATCATGTACGGCAAGCCTGACGCGACAGACGCCGAGGTCGAGGCGGCCGCGAAAATGGCGCATGCCGATGTGTTCATCAATCGGCTGCCCAAGCGCTACGATACGCAACTGACCGAAAACGGCGGCAATTTGAGCCAGGGGCAGCGCCAGCTTTTGGCGATTGCCCGCGTCATCCTCGCCCGGCCGTCGCTTCTGATTCTCGACGAGGCGACGAGCAGCATAGACACGCGGACAGAGCTGATTATTCAGGATACGCTCGCGACGATCATGGAAGGGCGCACGAGCTTTGTGATCGCGCACAGGCTCGGCACGATCCGCGACGCCGACGCGATCATGGTCGTGGACAGCGGCGAGATCGTGGAAAAAGGCAGCCACGACGACCTGATCGCGCAAAAAGGGGTATACTACCAGTTGTTTTACAATCAGTTCAAAAACTTGCACGCTGCTTCGTCCTGATCGAAACAGCCCGTCTGGCACGCTGAATTTTACGTGTGCAGACGGGCTGTTTTGCTGGGATAAAGCTTCTGTAACGATGCAGCAGCGCTCAATGTGCAAGCCAAGCGTCAAGCGTTTTTGGCGAGGGGGCTGTTGTGCTCTCAGCTTGGTTGCCCCTTTGCGCGGACGTCCTTCCTTTCAAGGCTCGGAGCAGGTCCGGACCACATGTTTGTGACCACGTATGAGACGAAGCAGGAGGACCAGGACAAGTTTTTTGAAAACGCGGTCTACAAAAACTTGTCGGCCGTCAAAAACAACCATGTGTACAGGATGACGTTTGAGCAGATGTACTACTACGACCCGCTGGCGATTGAGGGGCAGCTTGATCTGGTCGTGGAGAAGCTGCTGGGGCATCAGGCGAAATAAACAGAACGACAAAAAGACCCGGGACAATCGCCCAAGGGTCTTTTTGCTGTCACTTGCCGAAGTAATCCAAAATAAACTCCTTAAAGCGAACCGCAGCCGGAGACAAATACCCGCCTTTGACCAGCGCCATGCCGATTACGCGCTGGCACTTGGGCGCGCGGATGCGGATTTGCGCGATTTTGCTTTGGTCGATGCCGCGCAAATCGGGGAGCAGGGACACGCCCAGTCCGGCTGCGACCAGCCCCGCGACGGTGGCCGCCTCCTCGCCCTCAAAAGTCACGCGGGGGGTGACGCCGAGTTGCTCAAAAAGCTGGTCGGTCGTGCGCCGCAGCGCGTAGCCCTTTTTCAAAAAAATAAACGATTCCTCGGCAATTTCCGAAAGCAGGATGCTCTCCCGTCCGGCCAGTGGATGCCCGATCGGCACGATGGCAAACAGCTCCTCGCTCCAGAGCGGCGTCCACTGGATCGGCAGCTTGGTTTCCGTCGGCTCGGCGAGAAGGCACAGGTCCAGCTCGCCTGCGTCGAGATGCTCGAGGAGCGAGTAGCTGTGGTTTTGGATCATCGTGAAGCCGATGGAGGGCGACTTGGCACGAAACGCGCCGATGAGGTCGGGAATCAGGCTGGTGCCGAGCGTGTGCAAAAAGCCGAGGGCAACCTCGCCGCGGTCGGGGTGGACGAGATCGCGCAGCTCCTGTTTTCCGTCCTCAAATTCTTTGAGGATGCGGTTGACGCGCTTCAAAAAAAGCTGGCCGTAACGGTTCAGCATGATCGTCCGCCCTTGCCGTTCAAAGAGCGGGACGCCCAGCTCTTCCTCCAGCCGCGCGATTGAGCGGCTGAGCGCGGGCTGGGAGAGCGACATCGCTTCCGCCGCACGGGTGACGTGCTGCATCCGGGCGAGCGTCTGAAAATATTCGAGTTGTTGCCATTCCATTCGGGTGACCTCCCTGCGCGACAAAGCGCGTGTGTCCGATTCATTACTATCGTGCATGAAAATTATGATTACAATAAATTATACATTATGAATTGCCAATGATAGTATAACAGTGAAACGGGTAGAAACGCGGGGAGGTTTCACCACCATGGGATACATCAAGCAAGGCACAACCGCTTTTCGCAAGACCAATCTGGCTTTTTTTGCGGCGGGCTTCAACACGTTTGCGATTTTGTACAGCACGCAGCCATTGATGCCTGAATTTACAAAAGAGTTTCACGTTTCGCCGACGATGGCGAGCTTGTCGCTCTCGTTGACGACGATCTCGCTGTCCGTCAGCATGCTCGTGTTCGGGACGATCTCAGAGGTGTGGGGACGCAAGCCGGTAATGATTAGCTCGATGCTGGCCGCCTCCCTCCTGTCGATCCTGACGGCATGCAGCCCTTCATACGAATCTCTTCTTCTTTTTCGCATCATCCAGGGAATCTCGCTAGGCGGCCTTCCGTCTATTGCCATGGCTTATTTGGGCGAAGAAATGGAGCCGAAAAGTCTGGGAGTCGCCATGGGGCTGTACATCAGCGGCAACTCGCTGGGGGCGGTGTGCGGGCGGATTCTCTCCGGCATACTGACCGACCTGTTCAACTGGCACATGGCGATGGGCGCGATCAGCCTGATGAGCCTCGTCGCCACGCTGATTTTCTGGTTCAGCCTGCCTGCTTCGCAAAACTTTCACGCGCGCGCTCCCGAGGTGCGCAAGCTGGCGGCTTCCATGCTCAGCCACTTGCGGGACCCGGCTCTTTTCTGCCTGTTCGGCATCGGGTTTTTGAGTCTCGGCAGCAATGTGGCGCTCTACAATTACATCGGGTACGTCTTGACCGCAGCGCCTTATTCGCTCAGTCAAACGCTCGTCGGCTGGATTTTCATCGTGTTTCTCGTCGGGATGTTCGCCTCCGTCTGGATGGCGAAGCTCGCAGACAAGTTCGGCAGGCTGAAAATGCTGCTCGTCTCCTTGCTGCTGACGCTGCTCGGCGCGTGCCTGACGCTCGACAGTCATTTGGCGGTCATCATCGCGGGCTTGCCCGTCCTGACCTTCGGCTTTTTCGGAAGCCATTCGATTGCGAGCGGCTGGGTCGGGCGGCGGGCGACTCATGACAAGGCGCAAGCATCAT
The DNA here is from genome assembly GCF_004117055.1 of Brevibacillus agri. Taxonomy (NCBI): domain Bacteria; kingdom Bacillati; phylum Bacillota; class Bacilli; order Caryophanales; family Paenibacillaceae; genus Brevibacillus; species Brevibacillus agri. The sequence continues at coordinate 4,341,763 of NZ_CP026363.1, read as the reverse complement.
CGCTCTACCTGTTCTTTTATTACGCCGGTTCCAGCATCGGCGGGACGATGGGCGGCATGTTCTGGTCGTCGCTCGGCTGGGGCGGTGTCGTCGCGATGATCGCCGGATTCATGGCCGTCGCCTTCGTCTTCGCCCTGCGCCTGTCCAAAGTCCTCGCCAATTCGTCTGCGCCGTCCGCCGAGAAAAAGTGGACGGTGGCGAAGCTGAAATGAAGCGGGGGAGCGCAGCGTGGTTGCCCCTTAACAGTGGCTACAGAGGCAGCGGGGGCGCCTTTCTTTTCTGAGATGGAACGGAAACGGGGCTGTGGAGTGCAAAACCAGCCAGGTTCGCAGCATGTTCCGGCGCGATCCCCTCACGGCAGACAGGAAAAAAGAGTCCAAAACAGCTTGGACTCCACCCTGTAGACCGGGGGGGATTTTTCACGTCACGGCAATACGCACAGAGGCTGGCTACTTCTGGGTGTGTCTTTTTTCCTGGATGACGCAGCCGAGGTAGAGCAGCAAAAGCAGCAAGGAAACGTACACGGAGCCATCGAAGTAGCTTTTAAACAGCTCGCGCGACCAGCGATCCTCGCCGATAATCCAGTAAGCGAGCGAATTGGAGATGGCGATTCCGTCATTTGCTGCAGGGATGAGACTCTCGGTGTAGTTTTGGGCAAGGCAGACCGTCGAGAGCACGGATGCGAACAGGAGCACAAGCGTTACGGCCGAGTAGTAGTTTCTCGCACCGATTCGCTTCAGGAAAAAAAGAACGAGTGCAACAACCAGACCTGCCATCATGAGAAACAGCATGGATCGAATCCTCCTTTGGCAAGATGAGCAAAGTGCTTTTGTGAATCTCTTTGGGATTGGCTTCTCTTTTAGGCTTGCTGTGGATCTATACGCATTTTACCAGTTACGGAGTTTATTTTGCATTTTATAAAACGGCAGCCGACGAAGCTTAACCGAAGAAGCGGAACATGAGAGGTCCCCCGCTTTTTTAACCGTTTCCAGGTTTTCTCAAATCCAAAATGGTATGATAGAACCGGGAAGGAGAGTGATCGCCCATGCTTCGAAAAGTGCTGGTCGCGCTCGCGTCTGCGCTCATTTTTTGCCTGGTGCTCGCCTGGTCGAACTACACGCCAGCAGGTGAGCGGGAAGAGGGTGTCTACCATTGGTCGTACGGCTCGCTTGTCGCGATTTATCTCATTTATGCCCTCCCCGTCTATTTGCTTGGCGGGATTCCGTTTGCCTATCTGATCGAGTTCGCCGAACGCAAAACGGGTTGGAAGCATCCGCTGGCTGTGTATCTATTTCGCTTTTTTGCCTATGCGTTGGCGGGCTGCTTCGTGATGGGGCTGTTCGTCGTAGTCGTATCGAACGGGCGCTCTTTGAGCAATGCTTTTGCGTCTGGCGGGTTGCTGCTGTTAGGCGGAGGCGCGGCTCTGTTGTACGGCCATGTCCTTCTGTTCAGTTTTTGGCTCGTCAAGAGACGAAAGGAGTGGGGATGATTGCGGGACACTTCTGCTGCTCGCAACATTTTTGATCTGTTTTTTAGCTAGGAGAGGATCGACATGACCATTGGTGGTTTTCAAAGCGGCTTTTCGGCCAGAAAAGTGCCGCGCGCCGAAGTGAAGTGGGAGCAGTTCCTCATCTGCAGCCACGGCTGCGAGGAAGTCATTCAACTGATTTCCCACGTATCCGGCGAGGTAGAGTTTGAACTGTGCAAAATCGAGGCCGAGCGCATGGGCAACGTGTTGCTTGCGGCAGTAAAGACAGAAAGTTGTTGAAACTTGTGGGCTGCTGACCCGTATGTATAAACGAACAGATAAAAAAAGGGGAGGCGGAACATGAACGACAACAACGTAGTGAAGATGAATCCGTTCCAAGCTGGAGGAAAGCTGCTCGCAACCATTCTCGTACTAGCCGTTTTGGTCTTGCTCGGGACCCAATCGTTTACGATCATATCAGCGGGGCATAGCGGTGTCGTGCTGCAATTGGGCGCGGTACAGCCAAAAGTTTTGCAGGAAGGCATGCACTTTAAAATTCCTTTTATCCAGACCGTCATTCCGATGGAGGTACGGGTTCAAAAATCGGAGACGAGCCAAACGTCCGCTTCGCGTGACCTGCAAACCGTCTCGACGACCATCGCGGTCAACCACCATCTGGACAGCGAAAACGTCAACAAGCTGTACCAGCAGGTGGGGCTGGAGTACAACAGCCGCATCGTCGACCCGGCAATCGCCGAAGCGCTGAAGGCCGTCACCGCGCAGTACACGGCAGAAGAATTGATCTCCAAGCGCTCCGAGGTGAGCAACAAGGTCAAGGAAGCGCTGCGACAAAAGCTGTCTGCCTACAACATCATTCTCGATGAGATCAACATTCGCGAGTTTACGTTCAGCGACGAATTTAACCGCGCGATCGAGTCGAAGCAAGTAGCGGAGCAGCAGGCGCTCAAGTCGAAGCTCGACCTGGAGCGGATCAAGATCGAAAAGGAGCAGGAGATTACGCGCGCGCAGGCACAGGCCGAAGCGTTGCGCCTGCAAAAGCAGGAAGTCACGCCGGAGCTGATTCAGCTCAGACAGATCGAAGCGCAACTGGAAGCGATCCGCAAATGGGACGGCAAGTTGCCGAACGTCACAGGCGGCGCGACTCCGTTTATCAACGTAGGGAACCAGTAACGACAAAAGCGAAGACCATCCGGGCCGCGAATGAGCCGGATGGTCTTCGTTTTTGATTTAGCGCGTGCTTTCAAACAGCTCCAGCCATTCGCCGTCCGGCCCGCGGAAAAACATGTAGCGGGAGCCGTTGGGCAGCGTCGTGATCGCTTCGTCGATGAAGGAGACGTCAAGCTGCTGCAGCCGCTCGATCTCGGCTTCGAGGTTATTCACCGCAAACGCCAGATGGTGCACCTTGCCTTCCTCCGGCAGCGCGTCGTTGTAGCCGTGAATCAGCTCCAGCTCCGTCTCTGTGCTGCCCGGAAACCCGAGAAAAGCGAGCGTAATAATCTGATTGGAATGCACGAGCGTCCCTTTCAGCTCCATGCCGATCACTTTCGTGTAAAAGGCGATGGACGCCTCCAAATCTTTGACCATCAGCCCGACGTGCTCGATTTTTTTGATTGCCATGAGCGGTTTCGTCCTTTCCCTGACAAGCTCGTTTTCTTTTTATTGTAAAAGATTTGCTGCGAAAAGTCTGCCCACCTGCTGCTGTTGCTTGCGGTGCTGCCTCCCTCCCATTCCTCGCGCTGATGGGGGGCATCGAATCATTCTATTGGAACGAATTGGCTGAACCTGATACGGTGAAGAGAAAGAACAGGAGGTGGCTGTATGGAGCAGCAAATCGCCCGCATGCAAAAGCATCTGGCAGAAGTTCCGGACATGTTTCGGGACAGGGGAGAGGAAGAGACGGCAAGGCGTCCGGCTCCGGGCAAATGGTCCGCCAAAGAAATTCTCGGCCATTTGTGCGACTCGGCGATCAACAACCTCGCCCGCTTCGTCCGCGCGCAGACCGAGCAGCCGTATGCGCTGATCCCGTACCAGCAGGACGAATGGGTAAAAGCGCAAGCGTACCAGGCGCGGCCTGCCTTCGAGATCGTGCAGCTATGGAGCAGCCTGAACCGCTCGGTGGTCGCGGTCATGGCCGCGATGCCGCCCGCCGCTTGCGAGCATGCCTGTATATTGGCCGACGGCACGACGGTCAGTCTGCGCTGGCTGATGGAGGATTACGTCGCGCATATGGAGCACCATCTCGGCCAGTTGTCCAGGCAGCTTGGCCAGGGCTAGACGATTGACTTCGATTCCGTTTGGGGATGCCCTGCGAGCACAGAAGTGACGATGTACACCGAGTCAAATTCGCCTTCGGACACGGCGATGATCGGCGACGGCTTGGCGAAAAGCAGTGCGTTGATTTCCGCCACAGTCAGCCCTTGCCCGTGCAAATGCAAGATTTCCCCTTGTAGCTGGAGCAAATCGTCCAGCTTGCGCGCAAGCAAATCTTTCCCTTTGGCGATGTAGCCCGCATGAGCGCAGTACATAGCGCGAAAATCGCGGGTCAGGACGTGGCGAATCGAATCGATCAACAGCGGAATGGACTCGTCGCGCAAAATTACTTTTGTCTTCGTTCCGAGAAAAAGGTCGCCGGAAAACAGGCGGCCTGTTTGCTTGTCGAACAGGGCGACGTGGTCGTGCGCATGTCCGGGAGTGTAGATGACCTCCCAGTCGATGGTGCGGGAGTGAAACGTTTCAGCGAGCGGCCGGGCGGCAAAAGGCTCGCGCATTCCCCAGACAAGCTGGCGGTACAGCGGATAGTCGGCGGGTCTGGAGCATAGCTCCACCCCTTTTTCGTGGACGTAGATGGGGACGTTTTTGCTGTTGGCAAGCCAGGCTGCGTTTCCGCTGTGATCTTCATGGCTGTGCGTCAGGACGACAGCGTCGAAGGAAGCGGCTGAAAAGCGGTCGGTCAGGCCGGCTGCGAGTGTTTGCGGCCCGGTATCGACCATCATGCCGTCTACGACATACACCTGGATTCCCCACTCGCGGCCCGCTCTTTGTACAATCCCCTCCAGGCACAGGACATCTTCGTGCTGATGGACTTCTACCACGGTGACACCTCCATTTTCTAATTCGGACTTTTCTATCTGCCAAATGAACATACGCTCATTATACTATTGAATGATTATTCAGTCATTTCTCAATTTCTTTTCCTCGCCCACTGATCGTGTATGATGGTTACAGATGGATACGGACAAGAGGTGAAAAGATGAAGGCAATGCCTATTGATGCGGTGCTGCCGGAGTTGACCGGAGCGCTTGCGGCAAGCAACAACGCCGTGCTGGTCGCCGCTCCCGGGGCAGGGAAAACGACCAGGGTGCCGCTCGTTTTTCTCGAGCAGGACTGGCTCGCCAAAAAGCGCATTCTCATGCTGGAGCCGCGGCGGCTGGCAGCGCGAGCGGCGGCGGGCTACATGGCGCGGCAGCTTGGCGAGCAAGTGGGAGAGACGGTAGGGTATCGGGTCAAGCACGATACGCGAGTCGGCCCGCGTACGCGAATCGAAGTGATAACCGAAGGAATATTGACGCGGATGCTACAAGACGATCCCGAGCTTGCAGACGTCGGCCTGATCATTTTCGACGAGTTTCACGAGCGGAGCCTGCATGCGGATTTGGGACTGGCGCTCAGCTTGCAGGCGCAAAGCCTGTTTCGCGAAGACTTGCGGATTTTGGTCATGTCGGCCACGCTTGCGGCAGAGCCTGTTTCCCGCCTGCTGGGGGATGCTCCCGTCATCGTGAGCGTAGGCAGAGCTTTTCCGGTCGAGACGCGCTTTTTGCCAAAGCCGTGGACTGGCGCGGTCGAGGAGGCAGTCACCCGCACCGTTTTGTCGGCATTGGCGGAGGAGGCAGGGGATGTGCTCGCGTTTTTGCCGGGAGCCAAAGAAATTCGCACGACGCAAGCTTTGCTGGCTAAAAGCGAGCTTGCTGCAAACGTGCGCGTCTACCCGCTGTACGGGGCGCTTGCGCAGCACGAGCAAGATGCGGCGATTCAGCCGGGCCAAGCAGGCGAGCGAAAAGTGGTGCTCGCCACTTCGATTGCGGAGACGAGCCTGACTGTCGAGGGCGTGCGAATCGTGATCGACAGCGGTTGGAAAAGGCTGCCGCGCTTTTCTTCGCGCACCGGGATGACGAGGCTGGAGACGGTCCGGGTATCGCGGGCGGCAGCCGACCAGCGCAGGGGGAGAGCGGGCAGGCTGGACGCGGGTGTCTGCTATCGGCTGTGGACGGAGCAGGAGGACCGGATGCTCGTAGCGCACGAGCCACCGGAAATGACGGAGGCAGACCTCGCCCCGCTCGCTTTGGAGCTGGCAGCTTGGGGCGTGGGTGACGTGCAGGAGCTGCAATGGCTCGATGTTCCGCCAAAAGCTTCGCTGGCCCAGGCCAGGGAGCTGCTCCAGCAGTTAGGGGCGTTGGACGGGCACGGCCAGATTACCGCGCACGGCCGGGTGCTGGCCGGGATGGGCCTGCACCCAAGGCTTGGACACATGATTCAAAAAGCGGGCGAGCTCGGACTCGGAGCGATTGCGTGCGAGCTGGCTGTGCTGCTCGAGGAGCGGGATATCGCCCGGGGCCGAGCGGCTTTTGCCGATGCGGATATCAGCTCGCGGGTGGAGCTGTTGCGGCTCGTCGCGGGAAAACAAGGCGGGGCACGCGCTTTTGCGGAAGGGCAGGCTGATGAAGCGCTGTGTCGGCGGCTGTGGAGCGAAGCTGCGCAGCTCAAGCGGCAGTGGGGAAGCGCCAGCACGGCTGAAAACGTGGCCGACGTCAGCCAGACGGGCAGGCTGCTCGCCTTTGCCTACCCGGACAGGATCGCCCAGCGCAGGGGAGATGGACGCTACTTGCTGCGAAATGGCCGCGGCGCGACGTTTGCCGTTGAGCAGCCTCTGGCTTTTGCGCCGTACGTGGTAGCTCCGCTTCTCGACGACCAGGGGGCGGACAGCCGGATCATGCTCGCGGCAGCGGTGGAGGAAAGCGACCTGTACCGCGACTGGTCCGGGCAGATCACAGAGGAGACGTCTGTCTGGTGGGACCGTTCCGCTCAGGCCGTGCGCGCGCGTACGCGGAAAAAGCTCGGGGCATTCGTCTTGCAGGAGGTGGCGGCAGAAGCGGAAGCCGATGAGGTGTTGCAAGCTCTGCTTGCGGGCATCCGGACGGAAGGGCTGGAGCTGTTGCCGTGGAGCCGTCACGCCCGCCAGCTCAGGGAGCGGCTGCAGTTCATGAGCGGGATTGTGCCGGGCTGGCCGCGGGCAGATGACGAAGCCTTGCTCGACACGCTGGAGGAATGGCTCGCGCCGCATGTGTACGGCATGCGCAAAAAAGACGAGTTGCAGCAACTGTCCATGTCTATGGTGCTGGAAGGGATGCTGAGTTGGGAGGAACGGCAGCAGTTGGATGAGTACGCGCCTACGCATATCACCGTTCCGAGCGGCTCGAAAATCGCCGTCGACTACAGCGACCCTGCCGCGCCTTGCCTGTTTGTCAGGTTGCAGGAGCTGTTCGGCTGGCAGTATACGCCGCGCATCGGCCGGGGCAAGGTGCCGCTGACGCTGCATCTGCTTTCCCCGGCGCAGCGTCCGGTGCAGGTGACGCGAGACTTGGCCAGCTTTTGGCAGCAGGCGTACTTCGAAGTGAAAAAAGACTTGAAAGGCCGCTACCCGAAGCATTACTGGCCGGACGATCCGCTCGCCGCGATCCCGACGAACCGGGTGCGCCCGCAGAAATAGTACATTGGGGCTTGCGGGCTTGCCGCTTTTGTAGAGATCGAACCAGAAAAAGCCGACGGGCGCAACCAGGCTCAGGGCGATATTTCCCAACTTCCTAGTTCCATGTGCGCAAGTCGGCTTGAAACTGAAACTTTCACGCGGTTTGCGGCCGTCAGGAACATACCGCGATTCACGTACTACCCTCTCTATTTCCTTGGGACTGCCTGTTCATCGGGCAGTCCATTTTGTTTGCCGGACGGGCTGTTTCCCCAGCGGCCGCGATAGATCAACTGCTGCAAGTCTTCCCGCTTTGCCCATTGGTGCAGCTCCAAAAGCGGCCGATCCGGGTAATGATCGGTATAGCCGATGGACAACAACGCGACAGGGTCGATGTGCGGCGGGATGTTCAAGATGCGGCGGACGTCCGCCTTTTTGTAAAAGCTGACCCAGCCCATCGCCAAATCTTCCGCATATGCCGCGAGCCACATGTTTTGAATGGCACAGCTTACCGACATGATATCTGTCTCGGGAATCGAATTGCGCCCAAGCACGTGATCGCCGCCCCGCGTCGGATCGCAGGTGACGCAGATGGTGAGCGGCGCTTCCTTGATGCCCTGGATTTTCAGCGCCAGAAAAGCCGATTCGCGCCCTGTTCCCTCGTAGTGGATGGCGAGCGCGCGCCGTTCTTTGTCCGCACAGTCTGCCAACTCCTGCTTGGTCGGCTCGTCCTCTACGAGAATAAAATTCCACGGCTGCATGAATCCGACGGAAGGGGCGTGATGGGCAGCGGCCAAAATCATGGCAATTTTTTCCGGTGGGATTGGATCAGGGCGAAACGTGCGTATATCGCGACGATTGCTGATAGCCTTGTACAGACCGTTTTTTTCTTCCGGTGTCAAACGCTTCATGAGTAAAACCTCCCTGTTTGCTACGGCTTCCTTCATTTTACTGATGCGCAAGCTCATGTTCCAGACATTTGCCTGACATATTCATGTCCTACGCTAAAGGGGGAAGACCTGTCCGTTTTCGAGGGGAGAGAAACTGGAATGACAAACATCCTGATCGTGGAAGACGAGCTGCCCATCTCTCGGGTGCTGAAGGCGTACCTGGAAAAACATCAGTTCTGCGTCGAACAGGCGTTTAACGGGGACGAGGCCCAGCGCAAGTTCGATTCGTTCAATCCTGCCCTGGTGCTGCTCGACGTCATGCTGCCGGGCCGGAGCGGGTGGAGCATTTTAGAATACATACGGTCGAAAAGCTCTTGCCCCGTCATCATGCTGACGGCGCTCGGGCATATCGACAACAAGCTTACAGGGCTGAATCAGGGAGCGGATGACTACATCACCAAGCCGTTTATTGCCGACGAAGTCGTGGCCCGTGTCAAGGCGGTGCTGCGCCGCTCCAAGCAAATTATCGAGGGAGATCAGGTCAAGCAGTTCGGCAGCCTGAAAATCGACTTCAAGGCGTACACGGTTACGCTGCACGGCGTAGAGCTGGCGTTTACGCCAAAAGACTTGTCGCTGTTTTTGTTTCTCGCCCAGTACAAAAATCAGACGTTTACGCGGGAGCAACTGATCGAGCAAGTGTGGGGCATGGACTACGAGGGCAGCGACCGCGCCGTAGACCTGGCGATCAAGCGCATCCGCCGATCGCTGGAAAACTGGCCAGCGTCCGAAGGGGAAATCCGCACGTACCGTGGCTTGGGTTACAAGCTTTGCGTCTATGAGTGAAAAAAAGCGCATTTCCCTGTTTCGCTATTGGACGACGCGGTATTTAATCACGCTCTGCATCGGCCTGTTGGTCATCGGCATCGCGTCCAGCTACTGGATCAACTACAGCGAAAAGCAAAAACGGCTGGACTTCATGCGGCTGATGGCAGCCGAGGTGTCGGATCGGGTGGTTGACGCCAACGGGCGGGTCATCACGGCGCCTTTCCTGTTCCGCCTGCTCGACAGTCGCCAGGAGTCGCTGCGCGTCAATTACAAGCCGTTCATGGTCATTTTGGATGCCGATCATCGCGCGGTGTTTGGCGGGCCGGGGCCGTTCAGCTCCGAGTTGAGGCGGATGGCCCGTGATCTGGTGGCAACGGATGAGAGCATGTCGCAGGTAGAACTGGACCGGGGAGAAAAGCTGCTGTTTGTGAAAAAAAGCATCCAGGTCAACCAGCAAACGGTGGGCTGGGTCATGCTGTTTACGCCCATGCAGGATTTGACCCGCAGCACGACGGAGTTTCAGCTTTTGTTCACGATGCTGATAAGCCTTGGCCTGCTGGGCTGGCTGGTCATCTACTTGCTGACGAAAAAGCTGTCGACGCCGATCAAGGAAGTGGCAGACGCGGCCAAGCAGATCGTCATGGGCAATTACGACATTCATCTGGAAAAAGACAGGCGCGAGGATGAGATTTACGAGCTGATCCACTCGTTCAAGGAAATGGCGGATCGCCTGCGGCAACTGGAGCTGATGCGCACCGAGCTGTTGGCCGGAGTGACGCATGAGCTGAAAACGCCCGTCACGTCGATCAGCGGGCTGGTACAGGCGGTCAAGGACGACATCGTCGGCGGCGAGGAGGCCAAAGAGTTTTTGGAGATTTGCTCGAAGGAGACAGTCCGCCTGCAAAAAATGGTCGAGGACTTGCTCGACTTCAACTCTTTTGCCGTCGGCGACATCCGCATTCGCCGCGAACAGCAAAACATATACGAGCTGGTGCAGGAAATTACCCATCAGTGGCAGATCGTGCAGGAGGTAGAGCAGATTGAGCTGTCCATCGTCAAGCCGGAGGAGCCGATCATCGCGAGCACCGATCCGCTGCGCGTGCAGCAAATTTTGTACAACCTGTTAAACAACGCCGCGCAGGCGATGGACTCGGCCGGAAAGATCGTCGTGTCCCTGTCTCGCACGGGCGATGAAATTCGCATTGATGTCAAAGATACAGGCTCGGGCATCCCGGAAGCGGAGCAGCCGCTTATTTTCGAGCGCTTTTACCGGGGCGAGGAAAAGAAGCATCTCGTCCGCGGGCTCGGCCTTGGCCTGTCGTTCAGCAAAATGATCGCGCAGGCGCTGGGGGGCAAGCTGCTGCTGTCCGAAAGCAGCAGGGCAGGGAGTACGTTTACGTTGCTTTTGCGCGCCTAGCCACGAATTGTACGCAATCGACCAGACCAATTGGCTGGTCGATTTTTCGTACAGTTGCCCTCTATCGAACATGACCGAACATGAAGTGAAAAAGCTGCGGAACCAGCCGTGACGACATTTCACACCACTCCCTTCCATCTGACTTTTCCCTGACGCATTCGTTCCGTATATTGATCGCAACAGGGAAGACAAGCAGCTTCCCAGTCATTACGCAAATGGCAGGAGGATTTGGTGTGACGCAATCGGAGAAAAAGCGGACGTTGTTTTCGGGGGCGCGAAATAGCAAGAAAAAATGGATCATCGTCGGACTGGCTGTCGCGGTGATCGCAGGAGGGGGCGTGTTCGGCTACCGGACGCTTTTGACCCCGGAACGGGCACAGGCGGCGTATCAGGTCGTCACGGTGAAAAGGGGCGATGTTTCGGAAACCGTGCTGGCGTCCGGGACTGTGCAGGCTTCCAAGCGGTCCTCGCTCTCGTTTTCAGACGCAGAGGACGCCAAAGATGCCATCTCGACGATCCAGGTCAAAATCGGCGACCATGTAAAGGCTGGCCAGGTACTGGCTACGATGGATGATTCCGTCGCCAAAATCCAGGTGACCAACGCCCAGGCGAACCTTTTATCGGCACAAGCGAAGCTGGAGGATGCGCAAAAGCGCAAGAGCGCGGCGGAAATCAGCTCCCTGCAGGCGGCTGTCACCCAGGCGAAAAACGAGCTGGAGCTGGCGAAGCAAAATATCGACGGGCAAAAGGCGACGAACGACGTAGCCAAGGCGAAGGCGAATCTCGACAACGCCCAGAAGACGTTTGATTCGCAAAAGAAACTGTTTGAGGCGGGCGCGATCTCGCAGACCGAGTACGACAATGCGCAAGACGCTTTGGAGCAGGCGAAGCGGGATTACAATTCGGCTGTGCTGACGGCGGGGCAGACAAGCTCGCAGTCTGGCGTAAAGGTCGAGCAGGCACTCGCTTCCTATCAGACGGCACAGGAGGCGTTGAAAGAAGCGCAGGAAGGGCCGGATTCGGCGACGATTCTCGCGGCGAAGGCTGCGGTCGAGCAAGCGAAGGCCGAACTGCAAAAAGCGCAAAAGGCATTGAACGCCGTGACGCTGCGGGCGCCGATGGACGGCGTGATCGTCCAGTTGAACGGCAATGTCGGCGAAATTCCAGGCAATGATTTTATTATTATGGATAATTCCAACTCCGGCGAGCTAGAGGTGCTGGCCCAGATCAGCCAGAGCGACATCGGAAAAGTAAAAGAAGGCTTGCCCGTGTCGTTTACGACCAGCTCGTATCCGGATGAAACTTTTACGGGAAAAGTCAAGCTGATTTACCCGGAGGCGAAGACAGACTCCGGTGTCACGAGCTATGATGTGCTGCTCTCCGTCACCAACAAGGACAGCAAGCTGAAAATCGGGATGACGATGAACGTCACGATCGAGTTGGGAACGCACAAGGATGTGCTGTACGTACCGGCCTATGCTTTGCAGACGCAAAACGGCAAGGACGGCGTCTACCTGATGTCCGGAAGCGGAAACAGCGCCGGAGCCGAGAGCGGTGCGACCGAACAATCTGCAGCCGGGAAGTCCGAGGCCAAGCCGGAGGCGGGAGCAGAGCGGCAAGCGGGGCAGACGGGCGAGCGCACAAGCGCAAGAGAAGGCAGAATGGCTTCCATGCCGTACCAGTTCGTGCCGATCAAGATCGGATTTTTTGCGGCGGATCGCGTAGAAGTGCTGGAAGGTTTGAAGGAAGGGGACAGAGTCGTCGTTCCGATCAGCACAAGCACAAGCTCGTCGACGTCCAATCAGAACGGTGCCCGAATGGGAGGCGGAATGCCCGGCCTTGGCGGCTTCCCAGGTGGCGGAGGCGTCGTCCAGATGAGGGGACGATGAGAAGATGAGACCAGTCATACAAATTGAAGGGCTGAAAAAGCAGTATCAGATCGGCGACCAGGAAATTTTGGCCTTGCGCGGCGTCAGCCTGACGATTGAAGAGGGCGACTTCGTGGCGATCATGGGGCCGTCCGGCTCGGGCAAATCGTCGATGATGAACGTGATCGGCTGCCTCGACAAGCCGACGGCGGGAGAGTTTTACTTGGACGGCCACCCTGTTTCCGAGGCGCACGATGACGAGCTGGCGGAGATTCGCAACCAGAAAATCGGCTTTGTTTTTCAAAACTTCAATCTGCTCCCGCGCACGACAGCGGTGGAAAACGTGGAGCTGCCGCTGTTGTACGGCGGCACGCCCGCCAAAGAGCGCAGGGAGAGAGCGATCAGGGCGCTGACCAGCGTGGGGCTGGCCGAGCGGTTGAACAACAAGCCGAACGAGCTGTCGGGCGGCCAGCAGCAGCGGGTATCAATTGCCCGGGCGCTGGTCAACGATCCGGTCATTTTGCTGGCGGACGAGCCGACTGGCGCCCTGGATACCAGGACGAGCGAAGAGATCATGGGCATTTTCCAGCGGCTTAACGACGAAGGCAAAACCGTCATCCTCGTCACGCATGAGCCGGATATTGCCGAGTATGCCAAGCGGATTGTCCGTTTTCGCGACGGCCAGATCATCGCCAATGAAGTGGTAAAAGAGCGCAGAAGAGCGTGGGCAGAGGAAGTGAGAACATGAGCTTGATCGAGTGTGTACGCATTTCGTTTCGCAGCATCCGGGCAAACGGCTTGCGCTCCGTGCTCACGATGCTGGGGATTATCATCGGGGTCGCGGCCGTCATTGCGATGGTCGCCATCGGGGAAGGCACGTCTTCCTCTGTCGCCTCGCAGATCAACGGCCTGGGCAGCAACCTGCTGATCGTCTCGCCAGGACAAGCGACGCAAGGCCGGGTCAGCCTGGGAGCCGGGTCGCTGAATACGTTGACGCTGGCCGACGCAGAAGCGATCGCAGAAAAGGAATCGGTCGCGGGCGTCGCCCCGAGCGTCAACGGCCGTGCCCAGATCGTCTGGGGCAGCAACAACTATTCCAGCATGCTGGAGGGGACAACCGCCGATTTTTTGCGCGTGCGCAATGCAGAGGTGGCACAAGGCCGGTTTTTCACGAACTTCGAGGTGACGCGGCAGTTTAACGTCGCCGTCGTAGGGACGGAGGTCGTCAGCAACTTGTTCAAGGACACGACGACGAACCCGGTGGGGCAGACGGTGCAGATCAATCGCGTGCCGTTTACGATCATCGGCGTGCTGAAAAGCCAGGGCAGCTCCGGTATGACGAACAACGACGACAGGATTCTCATTCCGATTACGACCGCGATGAGCCGACTGACAGGCGGCAAAAACGTCAGCACGATCTACGTCTCGGCTGCGTCCTCCGACACGATGGACGCGGCGCAGCAGGACATTCGCCAGACGCTGCGTGCCCAGCACAACCTGCGGCCGCAAGCGGCAGACGATTTTCGCATTACGTCCCAATCGGATATTCTCAGCACGGCGCAGGAAGTGTCCAGCTCGATGACGGCACTCTTGTCCGGCATTGCGGCGATCTCGCTGATCGTCGGGGGGATCGGGGTGATGAACATCATGCTCGTGTCCGTGACAGAGCGCACGCGCGAAATCGGGATTCGCAAGGCGATCGGGGCCAAGCGCCGGGATATTTTGCGCCAGTTTTTGATCGAGGCGGTTACGCTCAGCCTGATTGGCGGCATTTTGGGAATTGCCATCGGGGTAGGGGCCGCGCTCCTCATCAGCAAGCTCGGCTCGCTTGCGACCTCGATCAGCCTGACGCCGATTTTGTACGCGTTTTTGACCTCGTCTTTGGTTGGCGTGATCTTTGGCGTCTACCCGGCGCGCAAGGCAGCCCAACTGAAGCCGATCGACGCGCTTCGCTACGAATGAGTGTGTAATTTTTCCAATCGGGGCATACTAGCTGCGGTGAGGTGTTGGTGCTGATGGAAAAAAACGTCCAGTTTTCCGTACCGTGGCGAGAAGCGACACGCATCCTGAAAAGGTTGAAAGCGGGCAAATTGCGGTTTGTGGTCAGGCAGTACGCAGGGAAGACAGGGGTTGCCTTCGTCTTTCCCAGAGTGAGCGTCAGCCAGTACGTCTATTTGTACATCGTATTTGGGCCGAGAGCTGCTGACGTAATCGGCAAGGATACCAAGTAGGAATGAATCCCTGCTCGTGAAAACGGGGCAGGGATTTGCTTTTTTTCTGCTTTTCCGACCGTTTTTCCCATTATTTCGCTATAAAACAAAACCTGACACTTTTCGATAAGAGAGTTTCATAGTACAATTCCAATATGAACGAACTTGGGGAAGTTCGGGATGGCGGTACCCAAACTGTGCAGGAGGGCCGCCTCTTTTTTTCAAGCGGGTAAATCTGCGGGAATTTGGCAGCAGGAGAAGAAGCAGACTCGCAACGAAACACACAGCTTTTTGAATGGATAGAATAGGTACAATTACCTGAATATACAGCTAGATCTTGTAGGTTTGTAGATGTAGAATACTTCCGTACTACCTCTTCCCAGGAAACGATCCTGGGATTTTTTTGTTTGCCGCAAGACAGAGCAAAAACCACTCGGCGAACAGAGCGGGCCGGCCGTTTACGCAGACGGGATTTTCGGGGAAAAGCTGCCTTTCAGCAAGGCGTCAATCAACTGCTCCTGCGACAGCGAGATCGAGATGCCAGTATCGGGCAGATCGGCGTGAAAGCGGTTTTCCTTGTACAAATACCACATGGAGCCAGTCGGCTGCAGCAAGTAGAGCATAATGTTTTCCTCTCTCTGCCGCCCGATTCTGGCAATGTCGCGCAAGGAAGTAAAAAGCTCTCCCCACACGGGCAAATATGGTTTTGTTTTGGCTTGGATGATAGCGTGGACAAGCTGCTGCTTGGCGAGGGAAAGAAGTCGGTTGCGTTGTTTTCCACAGAGGGCATGTCTCTTGCTCCTTTTTCAAAGACGGGCGAAACGCGATCGATTCGGCCAGCCTGAAGTGTGGATGTTGACGAATTTTGTCGAAACCAAGATTAAGTGTAAAATAGTCTCCAGCTCGTTGCAATAGGAGAGATGGCGGATGCTTGTTGACATTTGACGGTTTCAGCCGATTTAGATAGCATAGGGACAGCACATTTTACGAGAAATGAGAGACAGAGCGGGGAGTGGAAGCCATGGCACAAAAACAGCGGCTGCTGATTGATTATAGCGGCGGGCTCGATCAAGCATTGGCGCTCTGGTATGCGCTGCAATCGGCAAACGTTCAGGTGAGCGGCATCGTCGTTACCGACGCAGAGCCGCAGCGCGGCATCAGGCTGGCGCAAAAGCTGATCGAGCTGGTGCAGCCAAATGCAACAATTCCGGTAGTGGCAGGTGCGAGCCGGCCGCTTTTTCACAGAGAAACAGACGCGCAGGCAGGGGCTGCTGCGACCAGTGACGGCGTGTCATTTTTGTCCGAGCTGAGGCACGATTCGGCCAATCCGTACACGCTGGTGACGCTGGGGCGTTTGACGACAGTGGCGATGGCAATGGCGAGGAACCACGAATGGACATCAGCGCTTGAACGGCTGGTCGTGCGGGGCGGCGCGATTCGCGTGCCGGGAGACGTGACGTCGGTCGCGGAAGCCAATCTGCACGCGGACCCGGAAGCGGCGGCGTTCGTCCTGGCAGCACGGCTGCCGCTTCTGTTCGTTCCGTTGGACGCGACGGAATCGCTGTCGGCGGCGGAGGCGTACATAGACGAGTTGGCAAAGCGTGCGAAGGCGGCTGGGCTTGTGACAGCAGCAGAGGCAGAGGCTTTCTTTTCCGCGGAAAAAACAGCTTCTGCCGTTCACGCGCTGGCAGCGATTATGGCAGCCGAGTCCCCTGAGCGCATTTTTGTCGAGCAAATGAAGCTTGCGGTCGAGTGCCAGAGCGAATTGTCGCGCGGCGCCCTGCTCGCCGATCTGAGGGCGAAACCAAGCGTGGGCACAGACGCGGCCGTGTGCGTAGGCATCAAAGCCGGGGCTGTGCTCGCAGGACTGCAGCAACTGCCGGAGAAAGGGGATGGACGATCGTGAAAAAAGTCATTTTGGACGTGGATACGGGCATTGACGACGCGTTGGCGATCTCCTACGCTATTCACTCCCCGGCCCTGGAGGTATGCGGGATCACGACGACGTTTGGCAATATTACCGTCGAGGAAGCGACGAGAAATACGCTGCAAATGCTGGAGCTGCTGGGCGCAGCCGACATCCCTGTTTACCAGGGAGCGGCCCGTCCGATCGTCCGCGAGCTGACGGGCAAGGCACGGCTGTTCCACGGCGAAAACGGTCTGGGCAATGTCGTCCTGCCGCCGCCCGTGACAGCCGCACAGCCAGAGAGCGCCACGCAGTTTCTCATCTCCACAATCAAGGCGAACCCTGGCCAAATTACGCTCATCACGGTCGGAAGCATGACCAATCTCGCCCGGGCGATCATGGCGGCGCCGGAAATCGTCACGCTCATCGAGCAGGTTGTCGCGATGGGCGGAGCGGTCACCGTGCCGGGCAATCGCACGCCAGTGGCGGAAGCCAACATCTGCGCCGATCCGGAAGCGGCCGCTTTCGTCATGCAGTCAGGTATCCCGCTGACACTGGTGGGGCTTGACGTGACGATGCAGACGCTGCTTACGCGCGAGCACCTGCGGGAATGGAGAGCGCGTGACACGCCTGTAAGCCGGGTGTTTGCCGATATGTGCGAGCTGTACATGGACGCTTACGCGACGGTAGGCAATGTGCGCGGCTGCGGCCTGCACGATCCGCTGGCGGTCGGCGTCGTGATTGACCCGACGTTTGTGAAGGCCGTCCCGATGCACGTCGAAGTCGACACTTCCGGGGGCGCAAGCGACGCGCGCACGATTGGCGACAGGCGGGCTCGTCCTGCCCAGGCTGCGAATGTACAAGTTTGCCTGAAGGTCGACCACGAGCGTTTTGTGCAGCATTTTTTGCGGCATGTCATGGGAAATTAAGGAGGAATCGTTATGTTGAAAGAGTTCAAAGAGTTTGCGTTAAAAGGAAATGTGCTCGATCTGGCCGTCGGGGTTGTCATCGGGGGAGCCTTCGGCAAAATCGTGACTTCTTTGGTCAACGACATTATTACGCCGTTAATCGGTCTGCTTTTGGGCAAAGTTGATTTTACGAATCTGTTCATCGCGCTGAACGGCGTTCATTACAATACGCTTGCGGAAGCAAAAAACGGCGGGGCTGCAACCCTGAACTACGGACTTTTCCTGAATTCTGTCATTGATTTTCTGATTATCGCGTTTTCTATCTTCATCGTCATCAAGCAGTTGAACCGCTTCAAGCGCAAGCAGGAAGTGGTCAAAGCGCCGGAAACGACGAAGGAATGCCCGCATTGCATCACGACCATTCCGATCAAGGCGACCCGCTGCCCGCATTGCACCTCCATGCTCGATACAAACGGAGCGGCGTTGGCGCACGAATAACCACAGACTTGAGCGTACAGAAGACGCAAAACGAAAAAGCAAGCCGACCAACTGGTGCGGCTTGCTTTTGTTTTTTTAACCAGGTTTGTACCGTGCGCGAAAAGGCGACTTGAACATGATTTCGCCCAGGAACAGCAGGCCGATGCACGCCGAGGCGACCAGGAGGGAGCAGTCGAAAGCTGTTTTGATGTTCCCCCAGCAGTTGCGCAGGCAGCGGGAGAGGATGTTCCATGAGGGGCCTGGCCCGCGCTTTTAAAGCGCTTTCTTTTTTAAACGAAAGGATTCACGTAAAAAGCGGGAGAGGACGCCGGGCAAAAAACCGGAGCATCTGTCGACTCTGCCGCTATTCCATGAAGCGGAAGCGATGCAAGGAAATAAACAGGCTGAGCAGCTTGTTCACTTGTTCACGACAGGCTCACCTTCGTTGCGGTTGCCCAGTTCCTCCAGCGCGGCGTCAATCGCGTCGGCGCTTTTGGTCAGCTCGCTTGCGGTCATGTTTGCCATCACGCCGTAGATTTCCAGCGGCAGTACGCTTTTGTTAGTCTGGTTGTCGGTCACGATGCACGCTCCCGAATACTTGTCCACTACTTTGGCGCAGTAGCACATCTCCGCACTGTCCTGTCCGACGACGACAAAGTAGGGGAGCGGAGCGGGCCAGGAGGTTGCCACGGCGCCGTGCTCGACGTACACGCCTTTAAACAAGCCGTTGACGACGTGGCGCTTGCCATCGGCATAGCGGCGAATGACGGACAGGTCCTTGGCAATCAGTTCGCCGTCTTTGAAGACGTACAGCGGGTTGATCTGCGACAAGCTGTCTGTCGAAACGATATCGGCAAAACGGCCTGGTGTCAAAGAGCCGATCTGATCGTCCATATGATACGCCTTGGCGGTATTGTAGGAAGCCATTTTATCGCCTTGATCGGACTGATGCCCATCTGGGCGCAAAGCGAAATGATCCAATCCATGTGGCCCAGCTTCCGCAAGCGTTCAATCGAAATATTGTCCGTGCAGAGCATGAAGTTTTCCGTCGGGAACTTGCGGTCGACGATGGAGCGCAACAGCGTCTGGATGACTTCGCTGCTGCCGACGCCGAACTTGATCTGCGTCGGGAAACCGTAGCGAATGCTTTTTTCGATGTCGTCGCCGTTCCAGACGTCGTGGTTGTTGGATACCCCGATCGCAGGCAAGTAGTTCAGCACCATGTCCGGCAGAGCGGTCAGGCCCCAGTGTCCGTTCATGAAGCCGCCTTTTGCCCGCACCCAGGCCGCTTTCTGGAAATCGTCCTCATCGCCTTTGCTGTAGGTGAAGTGCTCAAATTCGCCTAACCCGATGACCGGCTCCATCTCCAGCACTTCCTTGGTCACCCAAGCCGCCGTCTTTTTGCGGGGAGCAAAAGCGTACAGGCGGTAAGGCAGCTTGTCATAGTCGCGGAACAAGTTTTGCGCGGCGCGTACCCCGTCTTCGCCAGCCTCGCTGAGCAGGTCGAGACATTCGGCAAAAATCGTCGTAGTCCCGCACGGCACCATCGCTTCCGCAAGCGCTGTCGGGTGGGCGAGCTGGGATTCGAAGTGCAGGTGGGCATCGATCAAGCCGGGGATTGCATACAGCCCTTGCCCGTCAAACACTTCTTTGACCCGGATGACCGACTCGTCCGGATTGAGCGCGACGATTCGCTTGTCGTAAACGAGCAGGGAGCCGTGGTAGACGGTTTCTCCATGCACATCCAGAATATTCAGGTTTTTTAATAGCAGGTCGGCTTCCTTCTTGCCGTGCAAAATAGCGAAAATCGCACGGACTTGTTCAAGGTGGTTCGTTTCTGTTTGCTTCATGGCTTCAGTTCTTCCTTTCCTTGGGAAAAATTTATATAAGGAGAGCGAGTAAGCTCTGCACTTATCGAATGGAGAGGGTTAGTTAATCGTTTAACTAAATGCGTTTGCGAAACGTATGTAGCATGGAGCAAAACATTCAGTTAAACGTTTAACTCAACCAGCAAAAAAACATGTGGGAAAGCTTGTCGGCAGAGGAAAACGGTTGTAGTTAAACGTTTAACTAAAAGGGGAAACGAAAGCTCAAAAGACGCGAAGTCTTTTTTGCGCAGATGAAGAGTGTACAAGAAAGGGCAACCAAGGCTGAGCCAAGCCCGTGGCGCAGCCAGGTTTTCGAACGGCCGGCTATTCTTTTGAAAAAGTCAGGCGGAGTTGCGCACGACGATGAACGGCTCCAGTATGGTGACGGGTTCGAACTCTTCTTTGCGAATCTGGCTTAAAATGATCTCGGCGCTTTTGACCCCGAGCTCGCGGTTGTGCAAGTCCACGCAAGTCAGCTCGGGCGTAGAGATTTCCGACATCAAGGAGTTGCCCAGACTCAGCACCGCCATGTCTTCGGGAATCCGGATGTTTGCCTGCACCAATGCTTTTGTCAGACAGACGGCACTTAGCTCGTTCAGGACGAAGACGCCGTCAATGTTGTGTTGCAACAGGGCCGGGATGCAGTCTTTTGCCAGGTCCATGCTATCGGCCATTTCCAGCAGCAACGGTTTTTCCGCGCTTCCGGTCGCCTGGCGGTACCCGTCGAGAAAATAAGGGAGCAGATGGTCGGGCAATTGCTTGTGGACGAAGGCGAGCCGCCGCTTTCCGCTGGAGCGCAAATACTCGGTGCCTAGACGGCTGGCCTTGACCAAGTCCGGGTACAGCAGCGGAAATCCGGCGAACGGAATGCAGCGATTGGCGTAGACGACGGGAATATTCCAGTCGAGGACGCTCTGGATACTTTGCTGGAAGGACATGTCCGAAAACAGGCCGATGAAGATGATTTTGCCAACGCTTGGTTAAACGTATCAGTTAATCAATTAACTTCTGTTGAGAGAATCGTAGCATTCTGCTCATTTTTTGCCCGCAACCCGCAAAAAGAAAAGATAGAGAATCAGAGGCGATCTGAAAGCCCTATCCGCAGCGTTTTCTGCCGTATTCGTCAAACGTTTTTCTTTTTGCGCTTCCCCCGGTTTTTGTACTGAAAATGCAGCCGCTTGATGGTGCGGAAGTATGTTTTGTCCTTGAGCTTCGCAAACAGGGCGTGAGAAGGGAAGTCGTAGTTGACCTCGATGATCGAGAGCTGGCCCGCTTTGTCGATGGCGAAATCAACCCCGATTTGCGCGCTGTGGCGGTATTTGTTGAAATGGGCGCAGACGCGGTGGCTGACGCGGATCAACCGGGAGACGACCTCCTTGATTTTTTCCGGCGCGACCGCTTGCGACTTGGACAAGGCGTGAGGGACTGTGACGGCGTAGCCGCCTCCGCGGGCGACGTTCGTGATGACGCTGTCAGCTCCGGCTACTTTTGCCAGCATCCCGGCATATTGCCATTTCCCGAGGCCGTTGCGCATCATCATGACGCGAATGTCGTACGGGCGGCCGTTCAGCTCAGCCAAATCCAGCCCTTTTTGGATGATGTAGTTTTTTTCGGTACACTGGCGGGCAAGCTGCTGCTTCAGCTCCGCCAGCGAGGCAACCCGGACAGGCTCGCCACGCTCTTTTACAAACTGGTAGCCGTCCGCCGTTTGCAAGACGCGCATGATGCCTTTGCCCATGTGGGTTCGCGTCGGCTTGATGTAGACGGTCGTGTACTTCGCAAGATAAGGTTCCAACAGAGCGGGCTGGTACAAGTCTGTAGGGGGCAAATACGGACGAATGTGCGGGCTTTTGGAAAAAAACTGATGAAGGCTCCATTTGGAGGAGGAGATCAAGTTAGACACCTCGCCTTTTTGCAAAGATCAAAGTTCCATTCTTGCTAACATATACAGCAAAATGGAAAAAAGTGAGCAGGAGTTGGGCAATTGCGGGGAAAATATGTTCTAGGAAAAGCAAATGCGAACGGAAACGGAGAACGAGATGAGACGATACCAACCAGTCCAGCCGCCGATCTTGCAAGGGACGGGCTCCGACGACCAGTACAGCTATCGCGAATACTTGCCCAGCAAAAGCCTGGCGAATTACGTGGCCTGCTATTGGACTTCGCAGTTCCACGGCCACGGGCAGAGCACGCCGCTTTTGCACAGAGTCATCCCGGACGGCTGCGTCGACATCATTTTCGATCTGGGAGCGAGATCGTTCGGGCGCGGCGCGTTTGTCACCGGACTGATGACCGCCTATGAACTCATGCCGCTGGTAGAGCCGCAGGCGATGTTCGGCATCCGTTTTTTCGTGGAGGAGGCCGACCGTTTTTTCCGCTTTCCGGTGGCGGAGGTCAGCGCTGCGCACGTTTTGCTGGAGGACCTCTGGGGGAGCGAGGCGCTGTGGGCGATGGAAGGAATGCTGGACGCGGCGGACACGGCCAAGCGGATTGCCTGGGCGGAGCGGCTGCTGATGCAGAGCCTGAACCGCGACGGGATGCGGCAAAATGCGCTCTTGTTGACCAGCATGCAGCATCTGTACGAGCATCAGGGGAATCTGTCGGTTGCGGCGCTGGCGGAAAAAGTGTGCTACAGCGAACGAAATGTGCGCCGGATGTTCCAGCAGGCGCTCGGCATCGGGCCGAAGGAGCTGTCCCGCATCATCCAGTTTCAGAGCTTGCTGCAACTGCTCGCCAAAGGGCAGGCTGCTTCCTTTGCAGACGCGGCCGTACAATGCGGCTACTACGACCAGTCGCACGTCATCAAAAGCTTTCGCGCCTACTACGGCGAGACGACGGGCGGAATTTTCGCCGTGCGCGGAGCGCGGGCGCAGCCGGGTGAAGTTGTCCGTTTTTTACAGATTTTCCGAACGAGAAAGCCCGCTACGGTGCGATAGCACCCCCTTTAGGGGCGGGATGAGAGTGAGGTCAAATACGGAGTACCACGAATAAACCGAAGGTTTGTGGTACTTCAAGTATTTGAAAATTCCACTCTTTTTTGTTGTTCATTTGTTGTAGTATATAAAACAAACTGATACGATAGGTGTATGAACGAATACAGAAGAACAAGCACAACCCTTTCATTATTAAACTACCATTTTGTGTTCTGCCCTCGGTACAGAAGAAAGATTTTTCTGCAAGCAGATGTAGAACAACGCTTCAAAGAGTTGGTACATGAAGGGTGTGAGGAACTGCAAATTGTGATTGTTGCTCTTGAATGCGACAAAGACCATACGCATATGTTTCTCAACGCACTCCCATTCTACCGCAGGAAATGTATCAAGTGAAACGATAAAGCGATATGTCGAACAACAGAAAACAAGGGGGTGAAAATCATGTCGCAGACCATCACAGTCAAAGTGAAATTGCTTCCAACAAAAGAACAGGCTTCTATTTTGCGTGAGATGAGTCAAACGTACCTCTCCACTATCAATACTCTCGTTTCCGAAATGGTTGCTGAAAAGAAAAGCACAAAGAAGTCGAGTAAGGATATTTCTGCTTCTTTGCCAAGTGCCGTTAAAAATCAAGCTATCAAGGACGCGAAAAGTGTGTTTAAGAAAGCGAAGAAAAGCAAATTCACTACTGTTCCTGTTTTGAAGAAACCTGTCTGCATTTGGAACAATCAAAACTACTCGTTTGATTTCACGCACATTTCCATGCCGATTATGATTGACGGCAAGGTAACTAAAACACCTATCCGTGCTTTGTTAGTTGATAAAGACAACCGTAACTTTGCTTTGCTAAAACACAAATTAGGTACGCTTCGAATCACACAGAAAGCAAATAAATGGATTGCCCAAATTTCTGTCACCATACCTACTATGGAAGGAACAGGAGTAAAAGTCATGGGGGTTGATTTGGGGTTAAAAGTTCCTGCCGTTGCTGTAACAGATGATGAAAAGGTACGTTTCTTTGGGAATGGCAGACAAAATAAGTACATGAAGCGTAAGTTCCGTTCTGAACGCAAAGCATTAGGCAAAAAGAAAAAGGTAAATGCGATTCGTAGTTCAAAAGATAAAGAACAACGTTGGATGAAAGACCAAGACCATAAGGTTAGTCGTGCTATCGTAAATTTTGCAAAAGACAATAAAATTTCTGTCATTCGCTTGGAACAACTGGCGAATATTAGACAGACGGCAAGAACAAGCCGTAAAAACGAAAAGAATCTGCATACTTGGTCATTTTATCGCCTGTCTCAGTTCATTGAATATAAAGCGAATTTAGTTGGTATTAGAGTTGAGCATGTGAATCCTGCATACACAAGTCAGACATGCCCTAAATGCTCTGAGAAGAATAAGGCACAAGACCGTAAGTATAAATGCAAATGTGGATTCGAAAAACATCGTGATTTAGTCGGTGCTATGAACATTCGATATGCACCTGTGATTGATGGTAACAGTCAATCAGCCTAAGATGCTATATGCACTGTCTTAGGAGGGGCAATGAGATGCCCTCATCTTGAAGGCTGTTCAAAACAGAAATGGACTGCGAACGCTTAGTCATTCAAGAATCCCACCCGTACACCGCAAGGTGGAAGGCTTGCGGCTTTAGCCGTGGGAGTCTCAAAAGCAAGTGAATAGGCTTGTCTGCTATTGTTGGGAAAGAACCTCGCTCGCGCATGCAGCGGCATGGCGGGAACTACTTGGAAAACGCAGGAGGAAAGCAAATGGGAATCAAGCTGGATATGGTAGGACTGGTCGTGCAGGACATGAAAAAGGCGCTAGACTTTTACCGCGTGCTCGGGTTTGCGATCCCGGAGCAGGCGAACGAAGAGCAGCACGTGGAAGTCGCACAGGATGGCGTGCGCCTGGCTTTTGACACGGTGGAGATCGCCAAAAGCGTGTACGGCGGATGGGAGCCGGCGAGCGGACACAGAATCGAGCTGGCCTTTTTATGCGACGATGCCGCAGCCCTGGATGCGTTGTATGCCAAAATCGTCGAGCATGGCTACGAAAGCCACCGCGAGCCGTGGGATGCCGTCTGGGGCCAGCGCTATGCGATTGTCAAAGACCCGGATGGAAACCTGATTAGCCTGTTTGCCTAAAGGCACGGTGGCAAAAAAACGAATGCAAGCCGACTCTCTTCGGACAAGAGGATCGGCTTGTTTTCGTTTTCGCGGGCATGATTCTTTTCAAGCCTGGTTGGTTCGTCCATAATAAGCTTGTTAACCGATCGGCAAAACAGGACAGGCAACAGCGATAGCGCGAGGAAGGAGGCGGGCGTTTTTTGCAAAAGATGGCTGTACTTTTGGCTTTATTCACACTGATTCTTTGTTGGCCACAGGCTGCGCCCGCAGAAGCGCAGGCCCAGGAGGAGCGCATCCTGCGCGTCGGCTTCGACAAAAGGCTGCCGCCCTTGTCTTACGTGGACAAAAACGGGGAAGCGGCAGGCTTTGACATCGAGCTGATCCGCAGCATGGACTCTCTACGCGGCTATCAGATCGAGTATGTTCCGCTGGAGTGGGAGGAGACGGTCACCTGGCTTACAGAAGGCAAGCTGGACCTGGTGGTCGGGATGAAATATACGAGCACGCGCGACACGTTGTTTGACTTCAGCGATTCGTATTTGACGGCGGCGGACGCGCTGGTCGTGCCAGCAGCCATCCGGGACATTTCCGCGATTAACGATTTGCGCGGAAAAGTCGTGGCGATTCAGCGGGATGACGCGGGCATAGCGCAGTTGGAGAACATTCGCGGCGGCAAACGGCTGGTCGCCTTCAGCCAGCCGGACGCTTTGGAGATGCTCTTTTTGGGCCGGGCGGACGTGTTTTTGGGCAACCGCTGGACGGCCGAATACGTGCTTGCGGGAACGGGCAGGCAGCAAGACTACCGGATTCGCACCGGGCTGATTCCGCCGTCCGACTATGCGTTTGCCGTCCGCGAAGGCAACTACGAACTGGTCAACAAGCTCAACGAGGGCTTGGCCCAACTGCACCACAACGGGATGTACGAGCAGCTTTACTCGCGGCATCTGGAGCCGTACAGCGCGCTTGCGATCGACTGGTGGCGCAAGCTCGTGTACGGGCTCTTGATCGTGATGGGGATTGTCGTCATCGTCTTGGCCGGAAGCTTTTTCTGGAACAACCGTCTGCAAAAAGCGGTCCGGAGGCAAACAGCCGCGTTGGCGGACAGCTTCGCTTTTCAGACGACCGTGTTAAACAGCGTCGACAACGGGATCTTGTCGTTTGATCGGGAAGGCAGGATTACGCTCATCAATCACGCGGCACAAAAATTGCTTGGACAAATGGAAAAGGCTGCCCAGCCATCCGTATGGGATTGTCTGCCTCAACTGCCGATCCGCCAGGCGCTGCACATGGGGGACGGGCACATGCTCGAAGGTGAGTTGCACCTGGGCGATGGCTCGGGCCGGATTGTGCATTACTACCTCGCCGCCTTGACCAACGGAGCGGGCCAGCAGGTGGGCGGGATTCTTTGCTTGCAGGACAGGACCGAGCAAAAGCATTTGCAGGCGCGGCTGATCGCGCAGGAAAAAATGCGGGCGCTGGGCGAGCTGGTCGCAGGCATCGCCCACGAAATCCGCAATCCGCTCACGGCGATCAAGACGTTTGCCGAGCTTTTGCCGAAGAAGCTGAACGACGAGCGCTTTCGCAGAGAGCTTGTGGAGCACGTGCCGGAAGAAGTGGCGAGGATGAACCGGATCATTGAAGATTTGCTCGACTACTCGCGGGAAAAGCCGATGCAGCGAAAACGGGAAAACTTGCAGGAGCTGGTGCAGTCCGTGCTGGGGCTTTTTGCCAAACGAATCGAAAGCGAACGGATACGGGTCACAGTCGAGCCTGGCCTCGCTGTGGACGTGTTCGTCGACCGCGACCGCATCAGGCAGGTGCTGATAAACTTGCTGCTCAACGCCATTGAGGCGATGGCCTATTCGGAGCACAAGCGCCTGACTTTTTCCGTGCTGCCGACAGAAGCGCACACGGTATGCCTGGCGATTGCCGATTCCGGGCCGGGCATCGGCGAGCAGGAGCAGCTTCATCTGTTCCAGCCTTTTTACACAACGAAAAGCCAAGGGATCGGGCTTGGCCTGTACCTCAGCCAAAAAATCATGCGCGAGCACGGGGGAGAGATTGACGTGCGCAGCGCGCCTGGGACGGGCACCACGTTTTTCCTGACATTTGCCAAAGGAGGGATATGCGATGAACATTTTAATCATTGACGATGAACGGGCGATCTGTTCGTCGCTTTCCTTTGCCCTGGAAGACGAATACCGCGTGTTTACCGCTTCCGGGCCGGAGGAAAGCTTGCAAGTGCTGGATCAGGAGCCGATCGACGGCATTTTGCTCGATCTGAATTTGCGCGGAGCGAGCGGCATGGAGCTGTTGCGTCAGATCAAGGAAAAAAAGCCGGATGTGGTCATCATCATGATGACGGCCTACGGCTCCATCGAATCGTCCGTCGAGGCCATGAAGGCAGGAGCTTACCATTACTTGACGAAGCCGCTCAATCTGGAGGAAGTGAAGCTTCTGCTCGGCAAGGCGCTGGCCTTCCAGCAGCTTCATCAGCAGGTTCAGGTGCTGAGCCAGGCGGTGCGCCAGCAGGAAACGTATGCGGGCATCATCGGCAAGAGCAGTGCCATGCAAAAAGTTTTCCAATTGATCCAGAAGGTCAAGGACATCAACTCGAATGTGCTGATAACAGGCGAGAGCGGCACCGGAAAAGAGCTGGTCGCCCGCGCGATCCACTACCAGGGCGAGCGGCAAAAGGGCGCGTTTTCCGTCATCAATTGTGCGGCGATCCCGGAGCCGCTCTTGGAGAGCGAATTGTTCGGGCATGAAAAAGGGGCGTTTACTGGGGCCTACGCCAAGCAGCAAGGGCTGTTTGAGCGGTCGGACGGGGGCACGATTTTTCTCGATGAAATCGGCGAAATGCCGCTCGCCTTGCAAGCGAAAATATTGCGGGTCATCCAGGAGAAGGTGGTGACCCCGATCGGCTCGCAGCAGCCGAAGGAAGTGGATGTGCGAATCATTTCCGCCACGAACCGCAATTTGCAGGAG
This sequence comes from Brevibacillus agri, assembly GCF_004117055.1. Taxonomy (NCBI): domain Bacteria; kingdom Bacillati; phylum Bacillota; class Bacilli; order Caryophanales; family Paenibacillaceae; genus Brevibacillus; species Brevibacillus agri. The sequence goes on along the minus strand of NZ_CP026363.1, from coordinate 4,314,112 downwards.
GAAGTCGCCAAAGGGAATTTTCGCGAGGATTTGTACTACCGCCTGAACGTCATCCCGATCCATCTGCCGCCTTTGCGTGAGCGCAGGGAGGATGTGCCGTTGCTCGTGGAGCATTTTCTGGCGCTGTATTCGGCCAACATGGGCGTGCGCAAGAAAACGTTCAGCCCGGATGCCAAGCGTATGCTGTATCACTACGCCTACCCTGGCAATGTGCGAGAGCTGTCCAACATGCTCGAATACGCAGTAGCCCTCTCGGAAAATGAGGTCATTGAACCGCGCGACCTGCCGGAAGCGGTGCGCGAAAACCGCAGCGGGGGCACAGTCAGAGAGGCGGCAGAGCGCGGCCTGTTGCTTCCGGAAGGCTTGACGCTCGCCGAAGCGGAGCGCATGTACATCCTCTATACGCTGGAGAAAAACGGCGGGCATCGGCTGAATACGGCCAGACAGCTCGCGATCAGCGAGCGGGGATTGCGCGACAAACTGAAGCAATATTTGCGGGGTGCAGAATGAGAGCAGTCAACGCATGGCTCACTGTCGCTGTCGCTGCAATCGGCCTGGCCCTTTTGGCAGCAGGCTGCACGCCAAAGCCGGAGTCAGCCCAACCCGATTCGGGCGACGAGCAGCCGTTTTTGACGATTGCGACAGGGGGAGCTTCCGGCCCCTACGACCTCATCGGGGGAGCATTGGCGAAGGTGTATCATAACCAGCTCGGCTACAAGACGGCGGTGCGCTCCTCGGACGGCTCCGTGGAAAACGTCCACCTGCTGGAGAGCGACAAGGCGGATGTGGCTTTTGCGATGTCGGACGTCGCTTCGTTTGCGCTGGGCGGCCTGGAAAGCTTTCAGGCGAGCGGGCCTGCTGTGCATGTGAAGTCGATTGCCGGGCTGTACTTGAACTATGTGCAAATCGTCACGCTCAAGGACCGGGACATTCGTTCGGTCTACGATCTAAAAGGGAAGCGGGTAGGCGTCGGCGCGCCGAACAGCGGGGTAGAAGTCAACGCGCGGATGATCTTAAACGAGCACGGCATCGCGTACAAAGATATCCGGCCCGAGTACCTTTCGTACGCAGAGGCGATTGAGCAATTGAAAAACAACGCGATTGACGCCGCCTTTGTCACCTCCGGCCTGCCCAATTCGGCGGTTTTGGACCTGCAAGCCACCCATGACGTGGCGATCGTGCCGATTTTGCCCGAAGACATCGAGAAGCTGACGAAGCGCTTTGCCTTTTTTGAAAAAGCACAGCTTCCCCCGGGCATCTACCAAAACGACAAGGCCGTCCCGACGGTCGCGATTCGCAACATCTTGCTCGTCCGCTCTGGCATGGGCGACGAGCAGGTGTACCGGCTGACGAAAACGTTTTTTGAAAACCTCGACGCCCTGCAAGCCGCGCACGAAGCCGCCAAGCAAATTGACAGGCAAACGGCGGGCAAGGAACTGGTCGTGCCGCTCCATCCGGGCGCTGCCAAATACTACGCCGAGCTGGCGCGGCCTCAGGGACAAACGCCATAGAGGAAAAAAAGTACGCGACAAACGATCGACCCGGCAATAAATTCCGCATCGAACGGAGTTTTTTGCCGGGTTTTTGCGTGGGGAAGGCTGGGCGAGCGTGCGCTTGCTTGAGAGACTTTCTTCGCAAAACATTCTGGCACGTCGAAAAATTCTACAGAAACCTGGGCGTCATCCGCATCTGCGCCGTTACGAGTGGGCCGCGCGGAAGAAGCTTGGCACGAAACTTGCTTTACTATGATTGCGATTGCGTTTTGAAACCGATTACATTCCGCTTTCGGGGAAGCAGGACGGTTTCTGGCTAGAATCAACAACAAGGAGGAAGAACAGTGAATCAAGCAAACGATCGCGCCAATTCGCGACGCATCACGGGAAACATCTTCAAAGGTTCGATCGGCAATCTGATCGAATGGTATGACTGGTATGTCTACTCTGCGTTTGCCGTGTACTTTTCATCCGAGTTTTTTCCAAAAGGAGACCCGACCAGCCAGTTGCTCAACACAGCGGCCATCTTCGCCATCGGCTTTTTGATGCGCCCGATCGGAAGCTTGCTGATGGGTCGCTACGCCGACCGTCACGGCAGACGGGCAGCGCTGACGCTTTCGATTACGGTCATGGCCAGCGGTTCCCTGATTATCGCCTTGACGCCAGGCTATAGCACTATTGGCATTTATGCGCCTATTATTCTCGTTCTCGCTCGCCTGCTGCAAGGTTTGTCCCTGGGGGGAGAATATGGCACCTCCGCGACGTATTTGTCCGAGATGGCAAGCAGCGGCCGCCGCGGCTTCTACTCCAGCTTCCAGTACGTCACTTTGATTGCCGGACAGCTTTTGGCTCTTGGGGTACAGATCGTGCTCCAGCAAATTCTCAGCGAAGCCGACATGCACGCATGGGGCTGGCGCATTCCGTTCGTCATCGGAGCATTGGGCGCTTTGGCTGTACTGTGGCTGCGCCGTTCGATGGACGAATCCGAGCAATTTTCGAAAATGGAGAAAAAGAGCCGCGAGAGCGCAGGAACCTTGCGCGCCTTGATGAAGCATCCAAAAGCGGTGCTGACGGTTGTCGGTCTTACGCTCGGTGGAACGATTGCTTTTAACACGTACACGACGTATTTGCAAAAATTCATGGTCAACACAGTGGGACTCCCGAAAGAGACCGTGAGCTGGATCAACTTTACGGCCCTGTTGGTCTTCGTAGTGCTGCAACCGATTGCGGGCATGCTGTCTGACCGGATCGGCCGCCGTCCGCTCTTGATGACCTTCGGGATTGTAGGGACGCTGTTTACCGTACCGATGTTCCTGATGATGGAGCAGACGAAAAGCCCGATGGTAGCCTTCCTGCTGATGCTGACAGGTCTTATCATCGTCACCGGCTACACCTCGATCAACGCGATTGTCAAAGCGGAGCTGTTCCCGACGGAAATTCGCGCGCTCGGCGTAGGCTTCCCGTATGCGATCACCGTTGCCGTGTTCGGGGGAACCGCAGAGTTCATCGCGCTCGGACTGAAAAACATCGGCTCCGAATCGCTGTTCTACTACTACGTCGCCGGCTGTATTGCGATCAGCCTGATTACGTACTGGCGCATGGGCGAGACGTCCAAAGAGTCTCGCATTGAAGCCGAGCTGGACACGAACAAGAACGTAAGCTAAACACGAAGCAGGAGCTTTTGAAACAGCAAAGCCGCCCGGACGATCCCGGCGGCTTTTTGCTGTTTTTCTGCTTTGTCGCTACGACAGGTAGACGTTCAGTGCCGCCTGAACGACGCGTCCCGCGTGCACTCTCGCTCCGTGGCGAATGAGCACCGCCTCCAGCGCTCCGAGCAGGTGCAGGATGTTTTGCTTGCGGCAACTGTAGCCTATCGTTTCGATGCGCCAGATTTTCCCTTTCAGCGGGCCAAAGGAGCTGGCGATCTCGATCTGAAATTCTTGCAGCAGCATCGCCCGGACCGACTCGCTGTAAAGCTGCCAGCTCATCGCCCGCAAAACGCTCGGCTCGGCTTCGACGGGGTCAGGTGTCATAATCGTCCGCTGGGAAACCGCCAATGGTTTGTTCGTGCCCAAATCCCTCTCTCCCGGTTTTCTTTTCTATAGAGAAAAACCGTTCCCCCCGAAACGTTCCGGAAGAAACGGTTGCTTGCGTTCTTGGCTGTCCAAGCGTCTTTGTCAAAAGTCGATCTTGAAGTTCAAGAAGCCTGCCTTGCGCAGCGCTTCGTAGATGATGACGAGGGCAGGGCCGAGAATCAGTCCGAAAAAGCCCATCACCTGAAAGCCGAGAAACAGGCTGACCAGCGCAGCAAGGGCGCTGATCCCCAGATTGGAGGCGAGCACTTTCGGCTCCACGATCCGCCGCACGACCGTAATCACGAGGAACAAAATAATCAGCCCGATCGCGAGGCGTGTATTGCCAGTCAAAAAGTTGTAAACCGCCCACGGCACGAGAAACGAGCCTGTGCCCAAAATCGGCAAAATATCTACGAGCACGATCAGCAGGGCGACGACTGCCGCATACTTGACCTGCAAAATCAGCAGCCCCATAAAGGAGAGCAAAAACGTCATCAGGCTGAGGATGATCTGGGCCCGCAAAAAGCCGACGGTCGCGCGGTTCAACTGGAAGAGCACCACGTTGACCTTTTCCCTGGCAGATACTGTGAACATCCGCATGAAGCCTGCGCGCAGCCGCGGCAAGTCGAGGCTGATGAGAAACAGGGCAACGAGGTAAATGATCGTGCTGATGAGAAAGCCCGGGATGATGGCCGCTACGCCCAGGATGGCTCGTGCGACACTGGAGGCGCTCGTGATCGCCCAGTTTTTCAATCCGGCAAAAACGCTCTGGATCTGGACGACAGTCTCGGCGGGCAAAGTGGCGTAGTAGCTTTCCCAGCTCAGCAAGTACGACTCCACCAGTTCAAACAGATGCTGGGAAAAGGCGGGCAGCCGCTGGGCCAGGTCGATGCCCTGGATGACGATCTGCGTAGCGATCCAGTACAGCAGGATGCCGAACGTGACGAGAAAGAGCAAAAACGAAGCGATGACGGCGCTCATCCGGTTCATTTTGACCTTGCCGATCAGGAACTGGACGAGCGGCTCCAGCAAAATCGCGGTCAAAAGCGCGAGCAAAAACGGGACGGAGTAAGGCAAGAGAAACAGGGCAATGGCGGCCAGCAAGCCCAGGAGCAGCATTTTCCGAATTGTCATGAAAGTACTCCATTCTGATTAATGAGTCCGCAAATAACGTTAGGCTTATTTTATCATTTTTCCAGAATGCAACACAATGCGCCCGCTAATTTCGGGTAAAAAGCGGTGATTGTCAAAAAATAAAGAGAACTAAAAAGAATAGAAAAAAGGGGAGTAGCCAAAAAATCATGATATGATTTTCATCTATATAGCACTTCATTTTGGTGAGTGTGTATAGTGTGTCAAAACCAGATTCCATACTTTACTAGCGAGGTGTCAGAATGAAGCGGTTTGGGTTAGCGATTCAAATTGTCATCGGACTCATTCTGGGTATCCTGGTGGGTGCTATTTTTTATGGCAATCCAGCAGTGGCTACCTATTTACAGCCTATTGGCGATGTATTTCTCCGCTTGATTAAGATGATTGTCGTTCCGATCGTAGTTGCCACCCTGATTGTCGGGGTAGCGGGCGTAGGCGACATGAAAAAGCTCGGAAAAATCGGCGGAAAAACCATCCTCTATTTTGAAATCGTTACCACGATTGCCATCGTCGTCGGTCTTTTGGCCGCGAACCTGTTCAAGCCAGGTGTGGGCGTCGACATGTCCCATCTGACGAAAACGGATATTCATACGTATGTAGAGACTGCGGAAACGACGCAAAGTCACAGTATGATTGACACATTCGTGAATATTGTTCCGAAAAACGTGTTTGATGCCATCGTCCGCGGGGACATGCTGGCGATTATTTTCTTCTCCGTCCTGTTCGGCCTCGGTGTCGCAGCCGCCGGAGAAAAAGGAAAGCCCGTCCTTGCCTTCTTCCAGGGTGTGGCAGACGCGATGTTCTGGGTCGTGAACACGATCATGCGCTTTGCGCCGTTCGGCGTTTTCGCCCTGATCGGGGTGACCGTCTCCAAGTTTGGCCTGTCCTCCCTCGTTCCGCTGGGCAAGCTGGTCATTTTGGTGCACGTGGCGATGCTGTTCTTCATTCTCGTCGTGCTGGGAACGATCGCGCGCATCAGCGGCGTCAAAATTACGGCCATTCTGCGCATTTTGAAGGACGAGCTGCTCCTGGCCTACTCCACTTCCAGCTCTGAGACGGTACTGCCGAAGATCATGGAAAAAATGGAGAAAATGGGCTGTCCAAAGGCGATTACTTCCTTTGTCATCCCGACAGGGTATTCGTTCAACCTGGATGGTTCAACGCTGTACCAGGCTCTGGCGGCCATGTTCATCGCGCAAATGTACGGGATCGACATGCCGATCAGCGCCCAGATTACCTTGATGCTCGTGCTCATGGTAACGTCCAAAGGGATCGCTGGCGTGCCGGGCGTATCGTTTGTCGTATTGCTCGCGACACTCGGCTCCGTAAATATCCCGTTGGAAGGACTCGCCTTTATCGCTGGTGTAGACCGTCTGCTCGATATGGCCCGCACGGTAGTCAACGTAGTTGGCAACGCGTTGGCAGCAATTGTCATCTCCCGCTGGGAAGGACAGTTTGACCAAAAGAAAGCCGATCAGTACGTTCGTGAAGTGAAAGCGCAAGCGAGCGCAGCTTAACTTTTCCTGTCACGATCAATAAACAGAAGAGCCTCTTGCCAGGTGTTCATCCGGCAAGAGGCTTTTTTTGCGTTGGCGTGCCCAAAAGCGATAGGTGGCTTTTGTCCGCGCGTAAAAAAACAAGCTCCGGCATTTTGTTGCTTGACACCAAAAACAAAGAAGCAGTGCTATGATATAAACAAAATGATAATAACAATTTGTTAATAACAAAACATCTGTAACATTGCGCAGACGCAAAAGAGGTGGTTCCATGACACAAAAATCGCTTGTCAATAAACAGGGGCAAACCGAAGAGGAGTTTTTGCGGACGTATGACGCGAGCCAGTTTGAGCGGCCTTCCGTGACTGTCGACATGCTCGTTTTTACCGTGATGGACGAACAGGAGGAAAATTACCGCAAGCTCTCGCCCAAGTCTTTGAAAATATTGCTCGTGAAGCGCGGCGAGCATCCGTATTTGGGTCAGTGGGCGCTGCCGGGCGGGTTTGTCTCGCCGCACGAGAGCCTGGAGGAAGCGGCCACGCGCGAGCTGTTTACGGAAACGAATCTCGACAATATTTACCTGGAACAGTTGTACACATGGGGAGATGTCGGCCGGGACCCGCGGACGCGCGTCATCAGCACCTCGTACATGGCGCTGGTGGACAGCTCGGCGCTGCGTTTGCAGGCGGGGGACGATGCGGACGAGGCCGAGTGGTTTCGTCTCGAAGACAAATGGCTCAAGGAGACGAAAACAGCGACACCGGACGGTACCGTGACCGAAAAATGGGTCGAGCTGCGCCTCGCAAACGAGCGGGAGGAGCTGTCGGCCACGATCAAGGTGACGAAAACCGTCTCGGGCCGGATCGTGCGAGAGACGCGGGAGATCGTGGAGACGAACAAGATCGCGTTCGATCATGCCAAGATGATTCAGTACGCGCTGGAGCGGCTGCGCGGCAAGATCGAATACACGGATATCGCCTTTGCGCTCATGCCGGAGCTGTTTACGCTCGGCGAGCTGCAGCAGGTGTACGAAGTCATTTTGGGCAAGGAGCTGCTCGCCGCGGCGTTTCGCCGGAAGGTGGCAGACAAGGTGCTGGAAACGAATCAATACAGAAAGCATGCAGGGCATCGGCCATCCAAATACTACCGCTTCAACCCGGCGTGGATGGATCAGACATAGTCCCTGCAAGGGGGAAAAAATCATGAATCCAGGAAACAATCGCGACCGTCGCTCCAAAACGGCGCATGAGACGCTTGGCCTATTGGATCAAGGCTTCTACGTGAATCGCAGAGGGGAAAAAGTCAGCTTCGCCGCGGAGCAATCTGCCGCCATCCGCCATTCGCGTCTGTACCGGCCGGACGATCTCGGCGCCGAGTCGCTGCCGATGCCGGCGCGTGCAGGGCGTGCCAAGATCCAGGTGACAGCCGAATCGAGCCTGGGCGCAGCCGAACGGCTCATCGTGCGCGAACAGCGCGAGAACACTGTATGCTTGAACTTCGCTTCGGCCAAACATCCCGGCGGCGGGTTTCCGGGCGGAAGCCAGGCACAGGAAGAGAGCCTGGCGCGCGCTTCCGGGCTGTTGGATCAGCCGTACCTGCTGTCGTTCGTCACCGCTCCGGCCGTGAATGCGGGAGTCGTCCGCGAGCGCGAGCCGGAAAACGCAGGGCAGATCGGACCTGTCATGAAGGAGCGCATTCGAAAGGTGCTGCGCGCCTCCGCGATCCACGGGAACCGGACGGTCATCCTGGGCGCGTACGGCTGTGGCGTTTTCCGCAACCAGGCAAAAGACGTGGCCGACTACTTTGCGCAAGTGCTGCTCGACGAAGAGTACGCGAAGCTGTTTGACGACATCGTGTTTGCCATCTACGACCATTCGGCGCGGCAGGAAAACGTGCGGGTGGTAGCGGTCGAGGATCGGGCCGACAGCGACGAGACGTACGATTGGGAGGCGGGGGCCGCCGACATCAAGCGCAAGATCGGCAGGCCGATTGATCTCGTCTTCAGCTCGGAGCCGTCGTACGACCCGATTTTTCGCCGCCTGTATCCCGGAGCCAAACATGTCGTGCTCGACGGGGCGCGCAGCCAGGTGCCGATCTCGGCGACGCAGATCAGAAGCGAAGGCGTTTTTGCCCATTGGCAGCACATCCCGGCGGTAGTCCGGCCGTCTTTTGTGAAAAAGGTCGTCGTAGTCGGGACGGAAAGCTGCGGCAAGTCGACCTTGCCCCGCTACCTGGCGAAAATGTACAACACGGTGTTTGTCGAGGAGTACGGCCGCACGATCTGCGAGGAAGTAGGCGGCTGCGACACGATCTTGACGAAGGAGTATTTCCCGCACATCGCCTACGCCCACAAAATGAAGGAGTACGAGGCGGGCAAGCAAGCCAACAAGCTGCTGTTCATTGACACGGAGGCGGTTGTCACCCAGTTTTACTCCGAGTTGTACACCGGGCACAGCTTCCCGGTGCTCGACGAGATCGCCCGCGAGCAACAGTACGATCTGTGGCTGCTCCTGGAACCGGATGTTGCCTGGGTCGATGACGGTCTGCGGGTGCACGGAGCAGAGCAGGTGCGCTGGGACAATCACGAAAAGCTGTGCCGGATGCTGGACGAACGGGGCATCTCCTACGTGACGATCACGGGAGATTACGCGCAGCGGCTGACGGCTGCCATGCAGCATGTGAATCAACTGTTGTAAATGTCTTCTCAACAGGTCGGAATTAAGCTAGACTAAAGTCACTAAACGATTCTGACAAAAGAAGGGAGCCGTACTGCATGCAGACGATCGCACAGCCGCTGTCCCCCTTGAGCCTGAAGGAATGGGCGGTCGCCGTCAAAGCGCTCGGGGAAGGCGAGCAGATCATTACGATCCGCAAGGGCGGGCTATACGAAGAAACAAGAGAATTCCGATTGGAAAATAATTTGTTTTACCTGTATCCGACTTACGAGCACCAAAAACGCGACATGGTAAAGCCAGCGTATCATCACCTGCTGGACGCGACGCTTGCAGGCTGGTCGAGCGAGCAAACGACGGTCGCCATCGAGTATTTTGCGGAAGTGACAGACGATGTGGAGCTGATGGACGAAGCCAAGCTGCGCGCGCTGTCGCCGCATCACATCTGGACGGACAATTTTGCCGACGTGCGCTTACACTGGAAGAAAAAGCAGCCGCTGCACATTTTGTTCGTGCGCACGTATCGGCTGGCGCAGCCGGCGGTCATTCCGATTGAAGCCGCGTACCAAGGCTGCAAATCGTGGCACGACCTGCTTGTGGAGCTGCCGAGAAGCGAGTTTGCGCCTGTGCTGACCGACGAGGAATACGCGCAGAAAAAAGCGGCCGTCATGGCGATTTTGCAAGCATAAGCGTTCAAGAAAAAACCGTTCATTGGATGAGCGGTTTTTTTGTACGGAGAGGATATCAGTATACGTGCAACTAAGGCTGCGTCAAGTTTTCTAATGAAGTTTTCACCACTGGCCTGGCGCCGCCAAGTTTGCTAGTGCCTGGTCCGCTGTCACAGCGGCGATGAAATAGCCGATGGGAAGGGAATCCGCAAAAGATAGGGAAATAATTGGGGTGGCCCCACGTTTCTCAAGTGGGAGGAATGGCTCGAAAACGGCCTGCGAGCAGCAAGGACGCCCGGGCAACAGAAGCCGACTGCCTCCGGTCACAAACCATGCTGGGAGGGATTTTTCATGAAAGCGGTTTTGGTAACAGAGTTGGGTGGTCCAGAAAAGATGATATATACGGATGTCGAGCTGCCAGCCATTTCGCCTACGCAGGTGCTCATTCGCGTAGACATGGCGAGCGTCAATTTTGCCGACATCAAATCGCGCTACGGCAAAAAAGGGGCAGCCAAGCTGCCGTTTATTCCCGGACTGGATGCGACAGGGGTGATTGAAGCGATCGGTTCCGAAGTAAAAGGCTTGCAAGTAGGACAGCGCGTCATCGCTTTTCCGGCGAACGGCTCGTACGCCGAATACGTGGCTGCGGAAGAGGCGCTGACATTCGCGATTCCCGAGCAGATCAGCACGGAAACAGCGGCTGCCTGCCCGGTTGTGTCGTTTACGTCCTATCAACTGCTGGCAAAAGTCGGCCGTCTCGCCAAAGGCGAAACGGTCCTGATTCACGCTGCGGCAGGAGGGATCGGGACAACTGCGATTCAACTGGCGAAGCTTTTGGGAGCGGGGCGCGTCATCGGGGCGGTCGGCAGTTCGGCCAAGGCAGAGGTCGCTTTGCAGGCGGGGGCGGATTACGTCATCTGCCACGACAAGGAAGATTTCGTGGAAAAAGTGCGGGAGCTGACGGATGGAGCGGGCGCCGACGTCATTTTGGACTCGATCTCCGGACAGGTGAGCGAACGCAGCATGGAGTGCCTCGCCTGGTACGGCCGGCTCGTGCATTTCGGCAATGCGAGCGGGGAAATCGGACAGATTCGCACGCTCGATTTGCACGCGAGTTGCCGCTCGGTGCTCGGCTTCAGCTTCGGCACGACGCGCAAGCTGCGCCCGCAGCTTTTGCAAGATACGGCCCGACAGGTCATTGGCTATTTGGCGGAAGGCAAGCTCGACATCAAGATCGGCAAACTGTTTTCACTGGAAGAGGCAGCGAGCGCCCACGCCTGGGTGGAGAGCAGGCAGAGCACGGGAAAAGTGCTGCTGAAGGTGCGCCCGTAAGCGGCAAAGCGGATGGAAGTTCTCCCTGCGGTTCAGCCAGCGGGGGGCTTTTTTCCAAACTACAGTTCAGCCCACGAGGTGACAGCGATGAAAATCGTAGCAGCAAGCGAGCTGCCGAAAAGCGTTATTGCGGATTTTTTTACAGTGAACTGGGGCAGCCCGCAAATGGTTATATCGAGCGGCGTCTTTCGCTGTGACGAGCTGGACGGGTATGCCGTCCTCGGCGAAGACGGCGCGATCCAGGGGTACGTCAGCTACGTGCTGGAGGCCAAGGAGTGCGAGATTATTTCTTTGGACAGCCTGGCGGAGAACAAAGGGATCGGCTCCAAGCTGCTGGCAAAAGCGGAGCAGACAGCGCGGGAACACGGCTGCCTGCGCATGAAGCTGGTGACGACCAACGACAACCTGCACGCGATGGGCTTTTACCAGCGCCGGGGGTATCAGTTGTCCGCGCTGTACGTGAATGCCGTACAAAAAGCGCGGGCGATCAAGCCGGAAATCCCGCTCGTCGCAGACAACGGGATTCCGATTCGCGACGAGATTTTGCTGGTGAAGCCGCTATAGAACAAAGGAAGATACCGCGAAGCTGGCACGAAAAGCAAGCAGCGCTCGTATGCGCGGGGAGACGCGATAGACAGGAGGCAATTTTTCCGCCTCCTTTTCTTTTTGGCGCTGCGCACCCCAGGCAAAGGCATGGCCAGGGATAACAGCAGCAAAAGACAGCCGAGAGTGCAGTTGCGCCTACAGCCGCGGGAGCAGTTATCCATACATTTGCGAAAACAGTTACGCCTCCAACAGTTATTGACATTCAGAACTGTAAGAATTAAGATTACAGTACTCTTGCGAAAGGGGCCGTCTCAGACGTGAATAGTGAGTTTACGATTGCTGTTCACAGCTTGGCTTTGTTGGCTCATCTACCGGGACATATGGCAAGCAGTGAGCTTATTGCACAAAATGTATGCACCAATCCCGCGAGGATTCGCAAAATCATGGGGATTCTGCGTAAAAACGGATTCGTGAAGACAAAAGAGGGCGTAGGGGGCGGCTATATGCTGGCGTGCGACCCCGGCGACGTGACCTTGGCCGCGATTTACCGTTCGATGTGGACAGGGACGCTGAAGCCGCACTGGTGCTCGGGCGACCCGAAGGAAGCGTGCCTCGTGTCTGCCAACATGCATGGCGTCATGGATCAGATTTTTACGGAAGCGGAGTTGTACTACACCAAATATTTGGAGCAGCTTACGATCCAGACGGTTCTGGATAAAGTTCGTCAGGGACAGGGCCAGTGTCAAGGGCAGAATCGCCAGTAGGCAGGCAACATTTTCAACTGGAAACTGTAACTTTTTTAACTACAATTTAAGGTGGTGCGTTCGAATGAATCGGGAAAAGATGCTGGCAAGTAGCGAGTGGGTAATGGGCAAGTCCAAGCATGGCGAGTTGGTGCAAGGCTTCGTGGAAACCGTCGATTCATCGCGGGGCATTGCGCACGTTTTTGTAGTCAAGAGTGACAACGAAGAGGCGATCGGCAGGCTCGCGGCCATTCCGCTGCAACGGCTGGAGCGCATGTCGACAGGCACCTTTGACGACCTGGAACAACTGCATGACCTGATCGAGCTGGCGCTCGTGACAAAAGACAAAGCGTGGTTCATGGAGCTGACCGCGAAGCTGCAGGAAAAACAACAAACGGCGTCAGAAAGACAAAGCCGCAAGACGAGAAGCTTTTCCGCGCGAAACCGCCTGGGAACTTCTGCAATCTGGGAGCAATAACTTTTTTTCATACAGGGGAGGAGTACCGACGATGTCTACCGTGAATCAGAGCATCTGGTTTGAAAAAGGAATGAGCTTTGCCGAGTATCGCGCGAGCATGAACGTCAACCAGCAGGAGCTGGGACGCGTCTACGAGCAGCTTGCGTTTACCGAGGAAGACCTGGCGTTTTGGAAGGAGCTGTCCGCTCGCAACTGGAAAGGCGTCGTGCTGACTGCCGACTGGTGCGGGGATGCTGCTCTGTGCGTTCCGGTCATCCAGCGCATCGCCGAGGAAAGCAATATCGAGCTGCGCTTCCTCATCCGCGACGAAAACCTGGAGCTGATGGACCAATATCTCACCAACGGCACGGCGCGGGCGATCCCGATGTTCATTTTTCTCGACCAGGACGGAAACGAAGCCTGTGTATGGGGACCTCGCTCGCCGGAGGTGCAGGAGATGATTACGACGGCTCGCGCAACGCTCCCTGCGGCCGATGCGCCTGATTTTGAAGAAAAGCAAAAGCAGTTGTACCGCACGTTCAAGGAGCAGATTACGACTGACCCGGCCGTGTGGCGCACTGTGATCGAAAGCGTGAAGGCGAAGCTTACAGCCTGAAAAAACAAAAATACAAATGGATAGGACTGGATAAATGAATACGAGTAACGCGGAGAGTAACGGGCGACCGATTCTCTTTCTCATGATAAACATGTTTATTGCCATGCTGGGAATTGGCTTGATTATTCCGATCTTGCCCGAGTTTTTGAAGGAATTTGGGGCAGGCGGGAAGACCGCTGGTTACCTGGTGGCGGCATTTGGTTTGACGCAGTTTCTGTTCTCGCCGATCGCGGGAGAATGGTCGGATAAATACGGCCGCAAAATCATGATCGTATCCGGCCTGGTGCTGTTTACGATCTCCAACCTTGTGTTTGCCCTCGCCGAGCATACGTGGGTGCTCTACCTCTCCCGCCTGATCGGGGGAATCGGGGCAGCTTCGATGATTCCTTCCATGCTCGCCTACGTGGCGGACATCACGACGGAAGACAAGCGGGGAAAAGGGCTGGGCCTGCTCGGCGCCGCGATGTCGCTCGGATTCGTGATCGGGCCGGGCATCGGCGGTTTTCTCGCCGAGCTTGGACTGCGGATGCCGTTTTATATTTCGGCGGCGGTCGGTGCCGTGGCGACGATCGGCTCCTTGCTGTTTCTGTCTGAGTCGTTGCCAAAAGAAAAGCAACTGGCAGCTCGCCAGTCGGAGGCGAAGAAAGAAAACATTTTCCTGCAGCTCGGCAAGTCGTTTCAGTCGTCGTATTTCATCATGCTGGTGCTGATTTTTACGATGACCTTTGGACTGGCGAACTTTGAAGTGATCTTCCCGCTCTTCGTAGACGCGAAGTTCGGCTACACGCCGCGCGACATCTCCATCATCATCACCGTGGGCGCCCTGGCTGGAACGATTGTGCAGGCGATGCTGATCGGGAAGCTGATTACCCGCTTCGGGGAAAAGAAGCTTATCAACTGGACGTTTTTCAGCTCGGCCGTGACGATGGTGCTGATGTTGTTATCAGGAAATTTCTGGTATATGCTCGTCCTGACGGTGCTGTTCTTCACGCTGACGTCGATCATGCGCCCGGCGATCAATACGCTGATCTCCAAGCGGGCCGGGGATGAACAAGGGTTTGTGGCAGGGATGAACAACGCCTACATGAGCCTGGGCAACATTTTCGGCCCGGCAGTGGCGGGTACGCTGTACGGCATGCATGTGAACGCGCCGTATTTGTTCGGGGCAATCGTTCTCGTGCTCAGCCTGTTCCTGTCGCGCATGGAGAGCCGACGCAGCATGAAGCGGGTGGCGGCGTAAAAAAGGTTGTTCCGTCTTCTCGTGGCGATGGTTTTCCGCACAAGGATGGCAACGCGAGATGAAATCTCGTCCCTGCGGGGGCGGGATTTTTGCGTTTTTCAGACGGGGGATCTCCCGATAAAAGACGAGCAGAAACGCAAATGCATCAGCTATAATCTAACTATCGTCGAGTGAAAAAAACTATTTTCTGCTAGAGCTTCTTTGAAACCAGAGGTGGCATGATGTTAAAACGTTTATTGGTTTCCGGATACAAGGCTCACGAGCTTGGCATATTCCATGAAAAAAATCCGGGGCTGGCGATTATCAAGACAGCACTGAGGCGGGAACTCGCAAGACTCCTGGAGGAAGAGCTGGAATGGGTCATCATATCCGGCCAACTCGGGGTAGAAATGTGGGCAGCCGAAACGGTTCTCGAATTAAAAAAGGAGTATCCCCAGCTAAAGCTGGCGGTCATTACTCCGTTTTTGAACCAAGAGGAAAAGTGGAAAGAAGAAACACAGGATTACTACCGAAATATTGTAAGGCAAGCCGACTATATCAACAGCGTCTATCAAACGCCTTACCAGGGTGTTTGGCAACTTCAGGAGAAAGACAAATTTTTGCTCTCCCATTCAGACGGTCTTTTGTTAGTTTACGATGAAGAAAACGAAGGCTCCCCGAAGTTTTTAAGCAAGCTCGCCGCGAAAAAAGCGGATCAAGGCGACTATCAGTTTTTTCGCATTAACGCCTACGACTTGCAGAGCATCGCAGAGGAACAGCAGCGACAATTATACAATGACTATTTCTAAGCGGCCGCGTGCTGGGGCGGGGCATCCACGACTGCCGCAAGCGGCTGGAGCTGCCGATTGACAAACGGGTTGTCGTCACGCTCGATCTTGGCGGCGAACTGCGGGCGGCGCCAAGCCGTTTGGCGCATTTGTTGCGAGAGAGCGTGCTGCTGTCGGTTGTGCTGTACACGTCAGGGCCGACGCTTGCGATCGTTTCGTTTGGAGAAAAAGCGTTCGGCTTGCAAGCTCGAATCAGCAAAAAGGATAGGGAGGCGCGGCACGAATGCTACGCTCCCTATCCTTTTTTTCGCTTCCAGAAGGGCAGGTTTTCTACTGCTCGTCCTGCTTTCGTTCAACCAGCCGCGGCCCGGAAGGCTGAAGCTCCTCGGAATGCTCCGCTTCTACCAACCGCTTCAAGGCGTTCAGCTTGTTGTCCCAGAAGCGCTCGTAGTAGGACAGCCAGCTTTTCAGCTCTTCCAGCGGCTCGGGCTGCATCCGATACCTCGTCTCGCGACCTACGCGCTGTTCCTTGACCAGTCCGGCCTCGGACAATATGCGCAAATGCTTGGAAACGGCTGTGCGGCTGATCGGAAAGTGCCGGCTGATGGCCGTCACGGGCATCTCCTGATCGGTCAGCAATTGCAGCAGCTTGCGGCGCGTCGGATCGGCGATGGCTTGAAAAACGTCGTGCTTGGCAGTAGAGCTGCTCATTTACGCTTCCACATACTCTTTCAGTTTAGGCAGCACGGAAGAATCCCAGCCCTGGTTCATTCGGTCGCGCACGACTGCATGGCTTTCGCCGAACTCGGTCACAGTATCTGGCGACCAACCGGAATGGATCAGCGTAAATTCAGTCGTTTCGCCCAAATCTTTCAAGGCGAAAGTGATGACCCAGTCTTTTCCCCACTTGAACACCAGGCGGTTTGGCGGATCAATCTCCTGCACGACGCAAGGCGAATCGCCATAAGGGGAATGGATGGTAAAGGCATGTCCGGCTACAGGCTGAAAATCGTTGGGCATGAACCAAGCGGCAATCCCGTCTGCTGTAGCGACCGCGTCCCAAACTTTTTGCAAGGGAGCGTTGAAAACTTGTGTCTGAACGATATCAGGAATAGTGTTGGACATGAATACGCCTCCGTATCAGTAAAGTAGTTTCCTAGTTTGCGCATGGAAATGAAACCAAAACGTTTCGCTTTTTGTAGTATAGGAAACCGAATGGTTGCATGTCAATGGATAATTAGGGAAAGAAAGATTTGACAGCCTGCAGCCGACCTACCGGAAGAGGCGGAGCAGCCGATTTTCAACGATGACAAGAGTCGCACTTTCATCCAGTCGTTTCAAATTACAGCAGAAATCAGCGTACAGGCGCAAAAGTTCCAGCATTGCGGCATTTCCTGGGCACAACAAGCCATGAACGCGATTCAAAGAAAACGAGACGGTTCCACTCGGGTATCGCTTCCGTGTAGCGATTTTCGCAAACATTTTTTCGCAATCTAGTTTTTTTACAAGGAATTTTCAGATAAATAGAGAAAAGGGGGAGGTGCAAAAAAGACGAGCATTCATCAGGAAGCGAGGAAAGACAGATGAACGAGAGCAAACGGAAGGTGGGCGTCATCGGCGCAGGCGTCATGGGCGAGCGGATGATGAACGCCCTTCGCACCCACGAAAAATTCAGCGTCGCGGCAGTGAGCGACGTGTCTGCCGAACGGGCGCAGGAGGCCGCGCAAAAATCCGGCAATGTGCCGTGGTACACCGATTACAAGGAGCTGTTGGCAAAAGAAGAGCTGGACGCCGTCTACCTGGCCGTCCCGCCGAAGTTCCATCATGCGATCGCTCTGGACGTATTGGCGCACAAAAAGCATTTGCTGTGCGAAAAGCCGCTCGCTAATTCGCTCGCAGAAGCCGAGGACATGCTGGCGGCAGCCAAAGACGCAGGCGTCGTGCACGCGATGAACTTTCCGCTCTACTATCAGGGCATTTTCCCCGCGCTGCGCAGCAGGCTGGAGGAGATCGGCGAGATTCGCCGGATTGATATTTTGACCCATTTCCATACGTGGCCGCGCCCGTGGCAGCAGACGCCGTGGCTGTCCGGCCGGGAGCAGGGCGGCTTCATCCGCGAGGTTTTGCCGCATTTTACCCATTTGACCTACGCCTTGTTCGGAGATTTGCAGGTCATCCGCTCGGACGTAGACTATCCGCAAGACCCGGAAGCGTGTGAAACGGGCGTCTCGGCCTTCCTGCGCCTTGCTTGCGGCACTCCGGTCACGATCAACGGACTGGCGGGCATCGCGCACCAGGAGCATCTGGACTACCGTATTTACGGCACCAAAGGCACCTTGAGCGTAGTCAACTGGAGCAAGCTGTTTGTCGGGGGAGAGGGAGAAGCGCCTGTGGCCGCAGACGTGCCAGAACTGGACCGCCTCTCGCTGTTGCTCGACGAGCTGGCGCTTGCCATCGACGGGCAGGAAGCCAGACTGGTGACGTTTGAGACAGGGGTAAAAGTCCAGAAAGTGTTGGAAGGTTTGCTCGGTCACGCGTAACCACGCGTAACGGATACACATGAGAATCCCCTCGCGAAAAAAGCAGCGCCCATCGGCTCATCTCATCATCGGATGAGCCGATGGGGACGCCTGCTTGCGGCCGGAGGGGATTTTTCAATGCACACGCAGGGCAGGGTACACAAAAGTTTTTAGGGTCACGCCTGTAAACGAGCAGCCCGCCGCCTTGGGATGCCCGCCACCTCCGTAGTGGGCCGCGATCACCGACAGGTCCACGTCGTCGCGAATCGTGCGAAAGCTGATTCTGCCTTTTCCGGGATCGAGCATCGCGACAAAATCGAGCGTCTCATCGCTTTTGCACAAAAAGTTTCCCGTCGTCGATTGGTACTGCTCCAAAAAGACGACGCCGACGTTGTACGTTCTCGGCTCGTCCAGATCAATTTCGACGTTCAGGCGCTTCATCTGCTTTGCCTTTTTCTGCTCAAACTCCGCGATTCTTCTCTCCTCTGTGTAGATCAGGAGAGCTTCCCAGTCCTCGAACGCGAACTGCTCCACGTCCTCGCTGCGCAGCCGCCCGATCACCTGGTCGGCAAAAGTGCCGCGCTCCGCCAAATAAAACAAGAGGTTCAACTGGTTCGCCTGCACATTTCCGGTCGCTTCCCAGTCCCACGTATCAAACGCCCGCACCAGCTCCACGTAGTCGGTAAGCACGTCTGTGGGCGCCAAAAGCCCTTTGCTTCGCAAGTAATCGTAATAAAGGCTGGTCGCCGCAGTCTTCTGTCCCACTGCTTCGACGATGACGTTCGCCCAGTCGTACTTCGCGGACAGGGGTAGCGACGTCGGGTGATGGTCGATCAGGACAAACGAATGCCCTTGCTCGACTTTTTTCTGAATCAAGGACGCCACTTCTTCGTTGACGCCCACATCTGTAATGACGACGGACATCTCCGGCGAAAACTCTTCGGCAAGAAACGTCTGGACTTCCTGGTTGACGGTATAGGGCGATACGCCGCGGGTGAAGACTTCCCGGTCGCCATAGGCGATCCGGCTCAAGATCGCACACGATTCGCCGTCCAGGTCCTGATCGGTGAAATGTACCAGTTTGCGCTGCGTCATAAATGCCTCCTTGCCATGACAGGATGACAGCCATACGGATTAGGATTTCCCTCCAGTGGATACTTTTAGTTGCAAGAGCGAGGTTTTTTCCCGCGGGAAAAACGGCAAGCAGCAAGCTGCGCGGCACGCTAGCACGAGGTTTGAAACGACGTCTCCAGCTTGTTGATGAACGCTTTGGCAGCGACGCTGATGTATTTGTCATTGCGGTACATGATGACCATTTCCCGGATCGGCGAGTCGTCGATGGCAACGGCGCGAATCCCCAGCGACTGAAAGCTTTCGATCAGGCGGCTCGGCTGAATCGTGGCGCCGATGCCTGCGCCAACGAGCTGGAGCAGGGACGTGGCTGAGCCTGTTTCCATGATCGTTTCGATGACGAGCCCGCGCTCTTTGCTCAACCTGTCGATCAAATCGCGGCCGTAGAAGCCTTGCGGATACATGACGAACGCAAGCCCGCGCAGATCGTCGCAAGAGACGCTTTCCCGCCCGGACAGAGGATGATCTCGATGGACGTACAAACTGTACGTTTCCGTGTAAAACGAAATCCGCGTCAAACGCTCATCGGCGGGCATGGCAGGCATCGCCAGGCCGACACCGAGGTCGACCTCGATGTTCAGCACCTGGTTCACGATGTCAATGGAAGGAAACACTTGCACTTTTGTTTGCGGAAACTGCTTGTGGAAGTCGATCAAAAGCGAAGTGAGGCGGTAGTCGAGGTCGGACGGCAGCACCGCTACGCGCAAATGCCCCGCGTGCATATGGGTCAGGTCGGCAATCGCTGTCCGGGCATTTTCCAGATGCTGAACGATTTGCAAGGCGTGGTGCTCCAGGATCGCGCCAGCCTCGGTCTTCACCGTTTTTTTTTCGATCCGGTCGAACAGCGGCACGCCGACTTCATCCTCCAGCACGCGGATTTGCTGGCTCAACGTCGGTTGGCTAATGCCCAGCTTATAGGCGGCCTCGGAAAAATGCAGCTCGTTGCACAGCATGAGAAAATATTGCAACTGACGAAATTCCATGGCGCCTCCCTTCTTTACCATAGTCTGTAACTATTATTTGTATAGAAAAAATAGAATTGATCTATTGTACGCACGGCTTTACACTTCATTCAAGGATAGAGGAAGGAAGTGTTTGCGTGCGGTTATTTTATTTGATTGCCGTTATTTTTTTGCTCTCATTGAACTTGCGGCCGTCCATTACGTCTGTCGGGCCGCTGCTCGATATCATCCAAACCGATTTGGGGATGAGCGGAGTAACGGCAAGCCTGATTACGACGCTCCCGGTATTTTGCATGGGGCTGTTTGCGCTTTTCTCCATCACGCTCAGCCAGCGCTTTGGCCTGGAGCGCTCGCTGCTTGTGGCGATCGTGATGATTTTTGCGGCGACAGCGTACCGGGTGCTCGTCTTGGACAGCGTGAGCCTGCTTGTGACCGCCCTGATTTCCGGGATTGGCATTGGCATCGCCGGGCCGCTTTTGTCCGGCTTTATCAAAAAGTACTTTCCTGGAAAGCCGGGTGCCGCCAGCATTTATTCCGTGTCGCTCGTCATCGGGGCTGCGATTGCGTCCAGCTTGTCGATCCCGCTGTTTACGGCGCTGGGCCAGTCGTGGCAGTACTCGCTGTGCGTCTGGGCGCTCTTGGCCGTGCTCGCCGCAGCCGCGCTGCTCCCGTTGGCAAAACAAAAAGCGGGTAAGTCCGCCGCCCCCGTGCCCAAGCTGCGCATCAAAAGCGGGCGGATGATCGCAAGCATGCTGTTTTTCGGGTGCATGTCCTCGATGTTTTACATGATAACCGCCTGGCTGGCTCCGCTCGTGCAAGCGGCAGGGATGAGCCATGCGCAGTCGGGATTGGTGCTGACGCTGTTTACGATCATTCAAATCCCGGTCAGCTTTCTCATCCCGGTGATTGTCAGCCGCACTGGCAACCGCAATCGCTGGCTGTTCACCTGTGCCCTGGCTGAGCTGGTCGGCATCGCCCTGTTGCTCGTTCACGCTTCGCCGTGGCTTGCGACCGTGTTTCTCGGGATCGGGGCAGGCGGCTTGTTCCCTTTGGCGCTGTTGATCCCGATTGAAGAGGCGGACAGCGCGCAGGAAGCTACGTCGTGGTCGGCCGTCATGCAGTTTGGCGGGTACATGCTCGGCTCGCTCGGGCCTGTGCTGATCGGGCTGGCTGTCGATCTGTTCGGCGACTTTACGTTTGCCCTGGTCGCGATGCTCGTTATCATCGGCTGTCTGCTGCTTGCAATCAGCAAGCTGGGTCCGCGCCAAAAGGAAAAGCACCAGGCAGCGCCACACGCCGCCGGAAGAGAAGAGGCCGTCCGCTAGAGGCGGTCTTTTTCTTGCGGCCGCTCACTGCAACGCCTTGTTTTGCATCAAAAAGTCGATAAACGTGCGCATGATCCCGTTCACGGGTGTATCCTTCAAGTAAATCAGCTCGAAGTTGCGGTTGATTTGCGGCAGGTTGAGGACGTCTACCTCTTTCAGCTCGCCGTCGCTCAAATCTTTGCTGATCGCAAAGCGGGGCAAAAAGGCGATGCCGAGCTTCTGCTTGACCATCCGTTTGACGACCTCGATGTTGTCCGCCTCCATGACGACGTTGTTTTGCAGTTGAAAATGACTGAACGCGTTGTTAATCAGCTTCCAGTCCAGCGAGCCGCGGTTGAACAAGATGAGCCGTTCGCGGGCGACTTCCTCGATCGACACCTGATGGCGATAGGCAAACGGATGCTCGGGATAAATCGCCAGCACCATATCGTCGGACATGAGCTGAATCCGGTTGATCTGCGGATGGTTGACCGCCCTCGCGATACCGAACGACACCTCGTGGTTGAGCACCATATCGAGCACCTGATGCGAATGTCCGGTGAGGATCGTCAGCTTGATTTTCGGATAAAGCTGCTGAAACTGCTCCACGAGATCCGGCAAGATGTAAAAGGCCGAAACGAATACGGTCGAAATGGTCAGCTCGCCTTCCACGTCGCCCTGTGAGCGCTGGATCGCCTGCTGGCCCTCCTGCAGCATGTTCATGATGTTTTTCGCGTAGGGCAAAAACAGGTCGCCCTCCTTGGTCAGCGAAATCGTATGGCCTGTGCGCTGAAACAGCTTGCAGCCCATCGAGGTTTCCAGCGCCTTGATCCGCATGCTGACGGTTGGCTGGGAGAGGTACAAGAGATCGGCTGTCTTGCTAAAGCTCCCTGTCAAAGCTACAAAAATAAACGCTTCCAGTTGTTCCATATTCATAGGGGTGGGCTCCATTATGCAAATTTTTGAAGATGCCTATTGCAAAAATTAATTGGAATCGCTTTTAAAAATACATTACCGTAAAGTGAGGGAATTAGGTAGAGTTCGTCAAGAGAAAAAAGAGCGAGGACTGATGAAGCAAATGGCGGGAATGCCGATTATTGATTTGCATTGCGATGCGCTTTTGAAAATATGGGAGCAAAAGGGGAATCTCTCCTTTGCCGATTCGGAAAAGCTCGACGTGAACCGGAATCGGCTGCACGACGGGGGAGTGAAGGTGCAATGCTACGCGATTTACACGCCGGTCGACCTGCCTTCGGAAAGCCGGTTTCAATGCGCGCTGGATCAGATTCACTACTTTTATACAGAGGTGCTCGGCAAGCATCCGGAGATGAAGCAGATTCGCGACTGGAGCGACCTGGACAGGCTGCAGGACGGCGAGATCGGGGCGCTTTTGACGCTCGAAGGGGTAGAGCCGATCGGCAACGACCTGAAAAAGCTGCACATTCTCTATCAGCTCGGCGTGCGCTCTGTCGGCCTGACCTGGAATTTGGCGAATCTGGCGGCAGACGGGGCGCTGGAAGAAAGAAACGGCGGGCTGACCGCGTTTGGCAAAGAGATTATTCAGTTCCATAATGAACGAAAAATTTTGACAGATGTCTCCCACCTGTGCGAGCGCAGCTTCTGGGAGACGCTGGAGCTGGCGAAGTACCCGATCGCGAGCCATTCCAACGCCCGCGCTGTTTGCGACAATCCCCGCAACCTGACGGACGAGCAGGCGAAGGCGATGTTCGCCAAAGGGGCCAATGTCCACGTCGTGTACTGCACGATGTTTATTAACGACTCGGCGCCGACGACGATTGACGACCTGATCCGGCATATCGATCACTTCTGCTCGCTCGGCGGCGTACGCCATATCGGGCTTGGCTCGGATTTTGACGGGATCACGAAAAAAGTCGTGGGGCTTGAGCATGCAGGGATGAGCCAAAACCTGATAAACGAGCTGCTCAAGCGCTACACGGAAGACGAGGTGCGCGGATTTGCCTACGAAAACTTTTTGCGCAATCGCCCGGTGTAGGCGAGCCGAACGGGAAAGGAGGAAGCTGTCATGAAGCGTGCCGGAAAAGGGAAAATCCGCGAGCTGGGAGTAGTGGTCGGCAAGCTGCCCACAGGAGCGAAAAACGATCTGACCGATGTGCCTGGGGTGCGCGTCGGCCATGTGACGATTCAGCATGAGCTGGAAGACGGGGAGTGTGCGTGTACGGGCGTGACCGCCATTTTGCCGCACGGAGGCAGCCTGTTTCGCGAAAAGGTGACGGCAGCCAGCTACGTCATCAACGGCTTCGGCAAGACGACAGGACTCGTCCAGGTAAACGAGCTGGGCGTGCTGGAGTCGCCGATCATGCTGACGAATACGTTTTCCGTCCCGGCGGTGACACAGGGCGCGCTGCAATACATGCTGGCGACGAATGAAGAGATTGGCGATACGACAGGGACGGTCAACATCGTGGTCGGGGAGTGTAACGACGGCCACCTCAATTCGATCCGCCGCTGCGTCGTGCGGCCGGAAGACGCGGTGGCGGCGATTGAAAACGCAACGGAGCACGGCGTAGAAGAAGGCGCGGTCGGAGCGGGGACAGGGATGGTCGCATTCGGCTACAAGGGCGGAATCGGCTCGTCCTCGCGCGTCGTGTCCGCCTCCGGGCATACGTACACGCTCGGCGCATTGGTGTTGTCCAACTTTGGCAGCAAGGACGACTTTTTGGGCGACAGGTTGTTTGCCTGTGCCCCTCGCGAGCCGGCGGCCGCAGAGGCAGTCGAGAAGGAAGAGGACGGCTCGATTATGATCGTGCTTGCGACAGACGCGCCGCTTTCCGACCGCCAGCTTCTGCGTGTCGCCAAGCGCGCAGGAATCGGCCTCGGCCGCACCGGGAGCCACTTCGGGCACGGCAGCGGCGACATCGCGATCGCCTTTTCCACCGCGCACAAGATCCCGCACCGGACGGAGTCGGTTACGGAGACGCGCGTGCAGCTTCGCGAGGACCATCCGGTGATGAACGAGCTGTTTGCCGCAGCCGCAGAGGCGACCGAGGAAGCGATCTACAACTCTCTCTCCCAGGCGGTGACGACGACAGGCCGAAAAGGGCGGACGGTTCACGCCATGCCGCTTCCGCTGCGATAAGCGGGCAGCAAGTCTGGTTTTTCATCCATTCGCTAGGCGAAAAAAAGGACGGAGGCGACTATGGATCGGCTGCAAATGACAGAGCTGGAGACGTACATTCAACGCTTCATGGAGGAACAGGGCGTGCCAGGGCTTGCGGTCGCCCTGTCGCACCGCGGGGAAACGATTTACGCAAAAGGGTTCGGCGTGCGCAACCTGGTGACGAAAGAGCCAGCCACGCCATCTACGGTGTTTGGCATCGCTTCCGTCACAAAATCGTTTACGGCAGCGGCGATCATGCAACTGGCGCACGAAGGAAAGCTGTCGCTGGACGATCCGGTCGGCAAATACATCCCGGCGTTTCGGCTGAGAGGCTGCGATGCCAGCAAGGTGCAAATTCGCCATCTCCTGTCGCATACGTCGGGCGTGCCGCCGCTTTTGCGCAGGGAAGAGCTGGTCCGGTTTTCCGAGCATCTGGACTACCTGGCTGAAGTCGAGTTCGCGGCCCTCGGGGAGCCGGGGCAGTATTTCAGCTATGCCAACGACATGTTCCTGCTGCTTGGCGCGATCATCGAGCAGGTCAGCGGACGGCTGTACCGCCGCTATATGACGGAGCGGCTGCTTGCGCCGCTGCGGATGCATCGCTCTACGTTCAGCCTGGAGGAGCTTGCCCGCCTGGACAATGTCTCCACCCCGTATGCGAAGCGGGGGGAACAGCAGCAAGTCACCGCGGTCCCTTGGCCGACGCTTGGCAACTACGAGGTGGGCGGAGGGATTCGTTCAAGCGTGGACGATTTGCTTGTGTACGGTAGCCTGTATGTGGCAAAAGGCCGCTACCAGGGACAGGAGATCGTGCCTGCCGCCTGGCTGGAAACGATGTGGCAGCCCGTCCATCGGCTGACGAAGGACGCCTGGTACGGCTACGCGCTCAAGACGACGAGGGACTACGCGGGAGTCACGCTGGTCGAGCACGGGGGCGGGCAGCCGGGCGTATCGTCCAACTTCGGCTTTGTCCCGGAAAAAGAACTCGTCTGCGTCGTCCTGTCCAATCTCGAAAACGTGCCGATCCGCAACGTCTGGCTGGCAGCGGTCAACGCCGCGCTGGGACTGCCGCTTGCGTACAAGGAGAGCGCAGCCCCGACGTATCAGCTCGACCGCGAGGAGCTGGAAAAGCTCGTCGGGACATATACTTCCGCAGAAGGAGGCAACGTGCGCCTGTTCATCCGCGACGGAGCGCCTGTAGCGGAAGTCGCCGGCAGCGAATTTTCGCTCCGCGCTGCCGCAAGCGACACGCTGATCTTTGTGGACAGCGACATGCCGCTGCGCTTTTTCTTCAAGGCGGACAGCCGCGCCTGGGCGGTTTTGCTCGGGATGAGGATGCTTTGCCGGAGCGAATAGGCTCGGTAGCGGCAGAGCCGCACGCTTTTGCTCACGTTTTGCCCAGGTCCCGCATGCCAGGCATGCTTTTTTCACGAAATCGCGAAATCACGTATAAAGAAAGAGCACTCTCCCGTGCGGAAAAGTGCTCTTTTTGCATTCAAGAGGCAGCCAGTTCGAAGCGGACGACCGTTTCCTTGCTGTCGGCGAGCTTTGCCTGCTCCACGATCCGCCAGTTTTTCGAGACCGTCTGGCGCATCCATTGCAGCGCCTCGTCTGACAGCCGAACCTGGTCCAGCGCCGTCTCCTCTACCTGGTAGTCCTGCTCGGCGAGAAGGCGGTAGCGTTTGTTCAATAAAAATTTGATCCCGTTCATCGTCGTGAACTTGATTTGGTAGCCGTCGCGAATCGCCTGCTCAAGCGCGGCGGAATCGCTCTGGTACAGCTCAAAGAGGGGAGTGTAATCGTACTTCCCGCCTTCCACATCGGCAAAAGGCCCTCGGTCGCCCGTTCTCAGCTTATGGATGATTTCTTCATCGACGAGCCCGTGGGCGCGTGCCGCCTCAAGCAGCATCGTTTCCCATTGGGACAGCTTAACCGTAGACATGAACAGCCCTCCTTGGTCTTTTTCGGGTGGTTTCACGCAAAAAGTCGTGATGGCACGTTACCGTCTAGTATAATCATTGCGGCTGTAAATCTCAACCACAATTCCGACTGTTTTTGTATGAAATAAACCCCGACTATTTGACCCCCGTAGGAAACGAAGACAGCTCGTGCTGATCGCGCGGCTCCTTGGAGGTCGTGGTCAAGGTGACTCCCGCGATAATCAGGACCGCTCCGAACAACTGGACGGCGGTGATGGGCTTCGCCAGCAAAAAGAAGCCGAACAGCATGGCGATAAACGGCTCCAGGTTGGAAAACATCGCCGCCTTGGCCGCCCCGACCTTTTGCAGTTGGCTGTTCCAGATCAGCGTGACGATGCCGTGCATGACCACAGCCGTGACGAACAGCAGCAGCCACGAAGCAAGACGAGGGCTGTACGCGACTTGCGGCAGGCTGGCAACGAGGAACGGCAGGAGCGCCCCGAAGCCGATCAGGTTGGAGAAAAGCGTCGTGACGAGCGGGGGCAGCCGGCAAAGGAGTAAAGATTGTGCAAATAGATGCAAAGCAATTGCAACAAACTTGACAGAATATTTCTTATACTGACAAAGGACACGCAGATAGACAGTGGAGAGAAAGAGTATGGATGCGAAGGCGAGGGAGAAGCAGTATGAAAACGAAAATAACAGCCAAATACGTGATCGGCTTTGACGGGGAAGACCACGTCATCATCAGGGACGGGGAGGTTGTCTACGAAAACGACACGATTTTGTTTGTGGGCCATGATTATGCCGGGGAAGTCGACGAAGTGATCGACGCCGGAAACGCTGTCATAAGCCCTGGCTTTATCGACTTGAACGCGCTGGGCGATATCGACCACGACATCGTGCATCTGGAAGTATCGGCGGAAAAAAACAAAAACTTGCTCTGGTCGGAAGCGTACTACCGCAAAGGCTACCGCGAAGTCATGACGCCGGAAGAAGAGTCGTTCAAGTCGCTCTACGCCTACAGCCAACTGATCCTGAACGGGGTGACGACCGCGATGCCGATCACCTCTGTGTTTTACAAGCGCTGGTCGGAGACGTACGAGGAGCTGGCAGCAGCGGCCGAGCATGCAAGACGTCTTGGACTGCGCATGTACATGGGGCCGAGCTACCAGTCCGGCATGCGCGTGGTCAAGGCAAACGGCGAGATCGAAGTCGTGTGGAACGAAGCGGAAGGGCGGGCAGGGCTTGAGCGGGCCGTCCAGTTTGTCAAAGATTTTGACGGCGCGCACAACGGGCTGATTCGCGGGATGCTCGCGCCTGAGCGGATCGAGACGCAGACGGTCGAGAATTTGGTCGTCACGAAGCGCTACAGCGACGAGCTGGGTTGTCCCGTTCGCCTGCACGCGGCACAGGGCAGCTACGAGTACATGGAAATCCACCGCCGTCACGGCAAGTCGCCGATCAAGTCGCAATAGCCTCGCTGCCAAATGAAAAAGCACAATCTGCCAGACTTGAGCGGATTGTGCTTTTTCTATAGGTTTCTGTACTCGGCCAGGCTGGCAACCTTTGGCGGTTCAACGCAGAAAGCCTCCCTCCGAATGGATGACTTGCCCCGTGATCCAGCCCGCTTCCTCGCTCGCCAAAAACGCAACCAAACGGGCGGCATCCTCCGGTTGGCCGATTCTGCCCAGCGGACTGCGCGCAAGAATGTGTTGCGCAAGCTCCGCCGACATCCAGCCGGTGTCAGTCGGCCCCGGATTGACGGCATTGACGGTAATCCCAAGCGGGGCCACTTCCGCAGCGAACGTCACCGTGAATGCATCCAAGGCTCCTTTTGTGGCGGTGTAGGCAATTTCGCCCGGCATCGGGCCTTTGGACTGTCCAGAAGTCATATGAATAATCCGGCCGTGGGCGCCTTGCGAGAATCGGCGGGCAAATTCCACACTGAGCATGATCGGCGCCCGGACATTGAGGGCGTAATGGGCGTCCAGGCTGGCCGCATCGAGCGCCTGGTAACCATCTGTAGTCGAATGACAGGCGTTGTTGACGAGAATACAGGGCGCACCGAGCTGTGCGTTCGCTTCGTCGAGGACACGCAGCCAGGAATCCGGCTGGGACAGGTCAATCTCCATGCTCGCACATCTCACCCCGGAGCGTGAAAGCTCCTCGCGCAACTGGTGCGGCTCATGGTCTTCCACTCCCCAGTTCATCGTTTTGTCGTACGCCGTCCAGTAGGTGAAAAACAGATCGACCCCCTGGGAAGCCAATTTTCGGCAAATGGCAGCGCCGATGCCGCGCAATCGACTTGCCCCCGTTACGATGGCGATTTTTTTTGGCAACGCTTTTTCAGCGCGAATGTTCATGGGCGTAAAACCTCCTTGTGACAATGCTGGAACGTGCATCGGCAGGCAACTTCAAAGCAAAAACGCGGAAGCAGCCTGATTCGTGTAAAAATAACCGATGATAAGATACGCGAACAACAGGAAAAAGCAGATGCCGGAAATGGTGAGATTGATGCGAATCCGTTTCGGGTGGTATCCAAACAAGCCAAGGAGCAGACAAACAAAACCGACAATTCCTAACAACAGTGGAATCGCGATGACCAAAAACTCACTCATGACAATTCACTCCGCTCTGTTTCATCATATACGCTTCCCGCGCAGATCAGGACTAATCGAAGTGATCCGGGCATAGTAGCTGTTTTTGCAAAAGAGGGGGCGCTCCTTTTGCCTTTTGCCGCCTGCTCACCCGTAAACCGCTTGGGCAAAGCGTCTGACCCCCTCCTGGATTTCCGCCTCGGACAATCCGCCGAAGCCGAACAGGATCGTGGGCGGCCACGAGCGCGCGGGCACAAGCGAGTAGGCGAAGGTAGGATATACTTTCACGCCGTTGCCGAGCGCCTGCTCCACGATTTCCGCTTCGCTTCTCTCCGCGGAAAGCTGCAGCAGCATGTGCAGGCCGGCCCCTGTCCCGATGATGTTGCCCGCAGGAAAATGCTCCTCGAGCGAATGAAGCAGCACATCGTGCTTGCGCTTGTAGAGCGCGCGCATGTTTCGCACGTGCCGATGAAAGTCTCCGGATTGCATGAACAACTCCAATGTGTGCTGGAAAATCGGCGAGGCGTACTGGTCGTAGCTGTTGCGCTTTGTCCGGAAGCGGGCGAGCAGCGAGCGGGGCAAGAGTAAATAGCTGAGCCGAAAAGAGGGACACAGCACTCGGGAAAGCGTGCCCACATAGATGACGCGTTCGCTGTCGTCCTGGCTTTGCAGCGAGGGAATGGGCCTTGCCCCGTAGCGAAATTCTCCGTCGTAGTCGTTTTCGATCAGGTAGCCGCCCGTCTTTTTGGCCCAATCCAACAGCCATGCTCGTTTGCGGTCAGAGACCGTCGTCCCGTACGGAAACTGGTGGGAAGGCGTCAAATAGATCGCCTGGGCACGACTGGCCGCAACATCTTCGAGACAAATACCGTCTTCTTCCAGGCGCAGCGGCCGACAGGAAAACGGGTATTGGCCCAGTAGCGCTTTCACCCCATCGTTGACGGCTTCCTCCAAGGCGAGGGTCTTCACGTCTTCTTTTAGCAATTGAAACAGCAGGTCGAGCGAGTGATACGTACCCGCGCCGACGACGATCTGATCGGGTGAGCAGCGGATTTGATGCAAATAGCTGGCGATCCGGGAGCGCAAGCCGGGTCCATCTCCATTCCTTTCGTACCTGGCACTTGAAAAAGCGGGAAACTGGATCTTTCTTCTTTGTAAAATTAAGGATATGGTAGGTACATCATACCATCTTTGCAGAGAGAACCGGAAGCAGGGATGAGAAAGTATGTACGAGGAGGAGACAGGAAAATGACCATCGTTTTGCCGCATATCGAGCAGATGCCGGGCTACGCAGAAGGGGGTGCAGCCGCTTCCCGAAGCGGGAGCGATTCGCCTGAATCTGAACGAAAGCCCGCATCCCCCTTCGCCACAGGTGCTAAAAGCTTTGCGCGAGATCACAGAAGAGCAACTGCGCCGCTACCCGGATTCCAGGTGCGAGGAATTGCGTGCCGAGCTGGCCGCCCAGTATGGCGTCAAGGTAGAGCAAACGTTTTGCTCCAACGGTTCCAGCGAGCTGATTTCGCTGCTGATGAAGGTGTTCGTCGGTCCCGAAGGAAAAGTCGCGATCCCCGCCCCTTCCTTTCCGCTCTATCATTCGGTGGCGGCTGGCTACCAGGCCACATGCATCAAAGTTGCGACCAGGGACGATTTTTCCATTGATGGGGAGGCGCTGCGTAAAAGCGGGCGCAAGCCGTAGTGCTAGTCAACCCGAACGCGCCGACGGGACTGCTGCTTTCGCAAGCCGAGGTGATCCACTTGGTGGAAGGCATGGACGGGTTGGTTGTCGTCGACGAAGCCTACATGGATTTTGCCGACTCGGATGAGAGTGTCATCTCGCTTATAGACCGCTATCCGAATTTGCTCGTTTTGCGCACGTTTTCCAAATCGTACGGGCTGTGCGGCGTTCGGGCAAGGTATGGCTTTGGCCATGAACGGCTGATTGCGGCTTTGGAAAAAGGCAAGGACGTGTACAATGTCGACGCCATCGCGCGCTTTGCCAGTTGACAGGGCAAGCAATCGGGTAGCCGCTTCCTGGCAAACAGAAAGTTACGCTGGCAATCGTTCGAAATAGTTGCTATTTTAAATATATAAGCTCAGTTTCAAAAAGGTAGAATTTCATAAACTAAGGGAGATGTAGAGGATGGAGTGTCAGTTAACCATTACCCGGACAGCACACAAAAAAGAGAAGCCAGCGCTCGATAAGCTGGGGTTCGGCGTACATTTTACCGATCACATGTTCACCATGGATTACACGGAAGGCAAAGGATGGCACGATCCACAAATCGTTCCGTATGCTCCCTTGTCACTCGATCCGGCGGCAATGGTCTTCCACTATGGACAAGCGATTTTTGAAGGACTGAAGGCATACCGCAACAAAGAAGGCAAAGTGCTTCTGTTCCGCCCGGATCAAAACTTCAAACGGATGAATCGCTCCCTGGAGCGGATGAGCATGCCACAAGTCGATGAGGAGTTCATGGTCGCCGCCCTGAAGCAGTTGGTGGCGCTGGAAAAAGAGTGGATTCCGGCAGAAAGCGGCATGTCGCTCTATATTCGTCCGTTCGTGATTGCGACAGAGCCATGTTTCGGCGTGCGTGCCTCGCACACGTACAAGCTGATTATCGTCCTGTCTCCCGTCGGTGCTTACTATGCCAATGGCATGGAGCCGGTCAAAATTTACGTGGAAAACAAATACGTCCGCGCAGTCAGAGGCGGTACGGGCAACGCAAAAGTAGCAGGGAACTACGCAGGCGCCTTGAAAGCACAGGCAGAAGCCAAGGAAAAAGGCTACGAGCAAGTGCTTTGGCTGGATGGCGTTGAAAATAAATACATCGAAGAAGTCGGCAGCATGAACGTGTTTTTCAAAGTAGGGGACGAAGTGTGGACCCCGGCGTTGAACGGCAGCATTTTGGAGGGGATCACCCGCGATTCGACCATCCAGTTGCTCCAAGACTGGGGCATTCCGGTTGTAGAAAAGCGCATTTCCGTCGAAGACTTGTATGAGGCGCACAAGAACGGACAACTGGAAGAAGCGTTCGGCACAGGGACGGCGGCGGTCATCTCTCCGGTTGGCGATCTGAACTGGAACGGCCATCAAATGATTATCAACGGGGAGAAAACAGGTCCGTTGACGACCAGACTGTACGAAACGATGACTGGCATCCAGTACGGAGAGCGGGAAGACAAGTTTGGCTGGTCTGTAGAAGTAACGGAATAACAACAGGCAACACACGAAGAGGCACGGCTCTCTCGCTTGGGCGAAGAGGGGCGATGCCTCTTTTGCTTTGTGTTGAAAGTACTTCTCAATTCAGCGATTAAAAAATTGTGAATGAATAACTAGGACGTGTCTGAAAACTAAAGAAAATGTGGTATGATTTAGGAAAAACGAATGGAGCAACGAGCATGATTCAAAGACGGTACGAAATAAACGATGAACAGTGGGAACAAATTCAGGACATGTTCCCCCCCTATCGAACAGGACGTCCGTCCAAATTAAGTAATCGTACCATGTTTAATGCCATTCTTTGGATTGCCCGAAGTGGTGCGGCTTGGCGAGATTTGCCGGAAGAACGTTATGGTTCATGGAAAACGGTCTACAGTCGCTTCTGCAAGTGGAGAGATACCGGATTACTTGTCGCCATCTTCCAAGCTCTTCACGTAGAACCTGACTTTGAAAACTTGAGCATCGATTCTACATCGGTCAAAGCTCATCAACACAGTGCGGGTGCTAAAAAAACGCAGAAGGACACGAAGTAAATCAGCACATAGGCGTCAGCCGTGGCGGAAAGACAACCAAACTTCATACCGTCGTCGATGGATTAGGGAATCCCCTCGCTTTTCTTCTCACGGGGGGGCACGTCTATGATTCCGTTCCAGCGATCAATTTGCTTCAAGGGTTTGATCTTACGGGAAGCCATATTGTTGGTGACAAAGCCTACGGCTCAGAAGGCATTCGGCATTGGATTACGGCTAAGCAGGCAGCGTACACCATCCCGCCTAAAGCGAATAATAAAAATCCTTGGAAAGTGGATTGGTACCGCTATAAAGAACGGCACTTGGTGGAGTGCTTCTTCAATAAAATCAAACATTTTCGACGAATCGCTACTCGTTACGACAAGCTGGCCAAATCATTCCTAGCGTTTGTATATGTCGCGTCCATCTTTAAACTAACTCAATAATGAGTTTTCAGACACATCCTAGATTTGGTTGAACTATTTTCTTTCCTTCGTCAGCGGCAAATGTCGGAGAAATTGAAGTAGCTAAAGACAGCGTAAGAGAAAGTGCAGCAACAAACCCCTCCTGCATATTTTTGGATGATATAGAATATATTTTATCACTAGCGTTGCATAAAAAATGCGTTCGTAATTTGTCGAAGTATTCTGAATGACATTTTCAGCTACACAACCAAAAACGGCAGCAACCAAGCAAAAGGTAGCCACTGTCCATTTGGTAGTTTTATACATTTATTACAATCGTGATAACAGCAACCAATACCTAATTCCTTTTCTGTCGCCCTCTGGATGTTCGTTTGGACTGGTAATTCATTCTACCTATCCATTGTTCGAACGTTTGCCAAAGAAACACTTTTAGCCATCTCCTGATCTGCAACAAGCTGTGCTGACTGTTTTGTTCCAGTTTGACAAGGAGCAACAGGCAGTAGGCAATGAGTGCGAGTAATACTTGGTTTCGTACCGCATTTTCACTCGTTCCATAGAAGTTCTTGATCTTTACATGCTGCTTTATCCACTTGAAAAACAGCTCAATTTGCCAACGCCAACGATAGATGTCGCTGAGTTCTTCTGCTTCCAGGTCGAACCGATTCGTAATGATTCGAATGAGATTTCCCTTCGAATCAAGCGTTTCAATGAGTCGCAGCACGTTATCTACCCGCTTTTGAGGCGTTCCAAGAAGGATCATGGAATCCGATAAAACGGAGCTTTCCAAGGGGATTTTGAATTCATAAAGATGACGGATTTCGGCGTTATCTTTTAGACGAGAAGCGAAAAAGATGCCTTTGTCCGTGTATTCATCAAATTTTTCATAATCCACATACCCTCGATCAAAGACGTACATCATACCGATCTCATCAATCAACGATTCCATTTGAGTGCGGTCATTGGACTTGGCACCCGTGATGGTTATTTTTTCAGGATACACATCCCCCTGGTCGGCAAAGACGAGACGAAGATGAAGTTTGATGCCAGCCTTGGTTTTACGGAAAGTTGCCCATTTGTACTTCTGCAAACACAGCCCAATCGTTGTAGAATCAATGATTTTCATGTCTTTTCGAAGGGAATACGTGTTGCCCGAGTGTCTCTGAATTTGCCCTACAAGGTCAACAAATATTTCTTCAAGCAAAGCTGGATCTACTCGATTGTTTTTGCGACTAAGCTGAGCGGGACTAATCGACGACAGTCCTAACTCTTGCTGGAATTTCTTTGATAAAACATCATCTGCAATGGCTCGGAGTCCTTCTCGTTGCTGAAGTTGAGCATGCAAAAACAGGAGTAGATATGCTTTGGTCGTTAACTTTTTCACGTACTTGTCCTGATCCGTTTCGTCTATCCGTTGTTGAAATTTCACAATATTAATGGGTGAAATGTATTTACCAAATGAAGAAAATAGGGTATTCTTGTCCATGGTCTATCCTTTGCGTTGGATTTGGACAGGAACTACCTGACCTTTCCAGTGTAAAGGATTTTTTTATGCCTGAGAACACTTGAACGCTGAAAG
Organism: Brevibacillus agri; assembly: GCF_004117055.1. NCBI lineage: Bacteria > Bacillati > Bacillota > Bacilli > Caryophanales > Paenibacillaceae > Brevibacillus > Brevibacillus agri. The sequence goes on along the minus strand of NZ_CP026363.1, from coordinate 4,279,551 downwards.
TTATGATGATTTTGAATGGTATGAAAAGATTAATGCAACGCTAGTGATATTTTATATATTAAAGGAGATTTGATGGAAAAAACGTAGAAATATGTAAAATTATGAAGTTTTTATATTCTGAACATTATTTCTTTAATTGATTTAATGGATGAATTCATTTAATTAATGAATGCGTTACTCTCTTTAGCTGCATAATCTAGGCGTCGGCCGCCCGGTCGGCGCTTTTTGCGGTAGACAGACAAAGGTGGCTGAATAGGGAGTTTTCCAAAATATCCAAAAATATGTTGCCATGCCCCACTATGATTCTATAAAATTTTTTTAGACGGAAGTTCATTCGAGCGTGTACAGACAGGAGTGTGTGACGATGGACGAGATTCGCCCTGTTTCTCGAAACGATATTGACGAGGTAGTCAGAATAGCCGCCATGGCCTATCCGGGAAGCAACCTCCTGGGGACGGAAAGCAGACAGCAGTTCGCAGAACGCGTCAAAAGCACGCTGGAAAATGACCCGAATGTCAGCTATCACGGGTGCTATCGGGATGGTCGGCTCGTAGGGATCATGAAGTGGTACGACCTTTCCATGTATGTGTACGGCATCCCGCTGCTGACGGGGGGAATCGGTACGGTGGCCGTGGACCTGCTGCACAAAAAGGAAAAGGTCGCAAAAGCGATGCTGCATGGATTCCTCTCGGCTTATCGGGAGCGGGGGATTCCGCTCGTCTCGCTCTATCCGTTTCGTGTCGATTTTTACAAGCAGATGGGCTTTGGCGCAGGCAGCAAAATCTATCAATACAAATTCAAGCCGGCGAGCCTGCCCTATACAGGCAAGGAACAGATCGTGTACTTAAAAAAAGAAGACAAGGAGCAGGTGCTGGCCTGCTACCAGCGCGTTGCCCGGCAGACGCACGGGATGATCCGGCGGACGGAGCGGGATATCGACAGCCTCTTGAACGTGCCGGAAAAAGTCGTGGTCGGCGTCCAGAAAGAAGGCAAGCTGACAGGCTATATCGCCTTCCAATTTGAAAGCGCTCACGCGGAAAACAAGATTTACAACAACCTCGTGGTCAAGGAGCTTTTGTACGAGTCGCGCGAATCGCTGGCCCAGCTCCTTTCGTTCCTGCACAGTCAGGCAGACCAAATCCAGCGGATCGTCTTGACGACGCCTGACGAAGATTTTCACCTGCTCTTGTCTGACCCGGGAAATGGCACCGACAGGCTTTTGCCCGGCGTCTACCATGAGAGCCATGTCTCGGGAGTCGGGCTGATGTACCGGGTGATTGACGTGCCGGGCTTTTTCCGCCAGCTCGCCGAGCATCGCTTTGGCGCAGAGACAATAAGCTTGCGCCTGACCGTGCGCGATTCGTTCCTGCCGGAAAACGAAGGGACGTGGCTGGTGCAGTTCCAGCACGGACAGGCTCATGTCGCCCGCGATGGACAAGCCGACGTGTCGGTCGAACTGGACATTTCCGATTTCTCCTCGCTCGTGATGGGGGTTGTCCGTTTCAGCAAGTTGTACGAGTACGGAATGGTCGAGCTGGACGATACAGCTTTCTTGCCGCAGTTGGATCGGCTCTTTTCCTCCGCGCAGAAGCCGCAGAGTATGACCGCTTTTTAATTTTGGAATTGTCATTATTTTGCCACGAATGGTAATCTTATTTTGCTCCTCCCCATATCTTGGTAACAAATGGGGAGGGGGCGGAACTTATGATTTATTTTACCATGGTCATCTTTTTTGCTTTTTTGCTGGTTGTCTGGTTTGTGATAAAGCTCCTCTTTCGATTGGAAAAGCGCGACTCGATCGAGTATGACCAAAGAGAGCTGTGGGAACAATTTGGCACAAAGTTGCAGGAAATACGGCACAAGAAGCAGAAAAAATAAGCGAGGCGTCAGCTATAACGACGCTTGTTTTTCTTTTGCGGCATAAGCGCTTCCAGTCGATGGCGACGCTTGCGAATAAGCGGCAGAGGCAAGCTGGTGCCGGACGCGTAAAAGCGCTTCACTTGACTGTTTGGCCGAAGTACAATGTAAAGGAAGATGGGGACAATGGCAGGTAGACCAGAGGGCAATCGACGCGAACATTTCAGACTGAAGCTGGAGTATCCCCTCTGTGCGGACATGACTATTGTCCTGGTAAAAGGAAGAACCATGGAAATTGGTAGTTCGAAGGTATTGGTTCAGGATATCGGGGCAAGAGGATTGTGTTTTTTGTCTCACCTCAAAATGCCTGCCAGCGATCAGCTCGTCCTGCAGTTTGAGATGAAGCTGTGCGCAGTCCCGCTGAAAATATACGGACATGTGGTGCGCTCCCGCTTGTGGGAGCAGGCGTTTTATGAATATGGGGTTTTTTTCACGATGGACGAAATCCGGCATCTGGAGGTCAGTCGATTGGTGAACCGGCTGGCGATTCGCTATCGGCAAAATCGGGGAATAACAGAGGGAAACTATTGGAAGGGTGATCGGCAAGCCTTCCTGCGAGAGCTTGCCCTCGTCAGCCAGACTTTGGAGACGATAAAAGCATAGCGGAGGCGATAGACAAAAAGCTCCCTTGTTTGCGCAGTTGCGCGGCATGGAGCTTTTTTCTTTTGACATAAAACAAACATAGTGTTAAATTGCCTATAATAAAACAAACGAATTGAGGATGTGTTTGATTTGAACGTGATGGAACAGTTTTGGAACGCATCTTTGCAGGAAGCCAAGCAAGGGTTTGTGGAGCGGACGCACGATTACTTGTGCCTGCTGTGTGGGGAGCAAGTGGAAAAAGGCATCATTTACCCGGTCGACGGCGCCCTGTTCGAAGCGTCTCGCTATATGCGCCACCATATCGAGCAAGAGCATGAATCGGTGTTTGCCCATCTGAGCGGGCTGGACAAACGGCTGAGCGGGCTTTCCGACCATCAGGCAAGCCTGCTGCGTCTGTTTTTTGCCGGCAAGTCAGACGCCGAGGTGCAGGCGGAGCTGGGCATTGGCAGCGCTTCTACGATCCGCAACCATCGCTTTGCGCTAAAGGAAAAGGAGCGGCAGGCAAAAGTGTTTTTGACGCTGATGGAGCTGCTGCGCGAAGCGGATCAGGACGGCCCGCCTGCTGCCGCGAAAAAGGGGAAGCCGCAAAAGCAGGAGGAAGTCCAGGTGGAGTCCGGCTCTGCCGAGTATGAAGCGATTTTGCAAAAATATTTTCCGCAGGGGCGAAGCCATGCTCTGGACCGGATTCCGCGCAAGCACAAGCACAGGCTCGTCGTTTGCCGCGAAGTCGCCAAGCACTTTGCGCCGGACAAAATTTACAGCGAGCAGGAAGTCAATGACATTTTGCAAGCTGTCTGCGCCGATTACGTCACGCTGCGGCGGTATTTGATCGATTACGGCTTTTTGACCAGAGAGGCAGATGGCAGTGCCTACTGGCGCACGGATCAGGACAGCGGCGAAGAGGCGCAGGAGGAGAAGTCTGCGAATCGCAAGCAAGCGCTCAAGCAGATGTACAAAGAAGTCAAAAGCGAAGCGGGAGTCTACCAGATTCGCAACAAGGTGAACGGCAAAATTTTGGTGGCGAGCAGCGCGAACTTAAAAACGATCAACGGGAAAAAATTCATGCTGCAGCACGGCTCGCATCCGAACCGCGAACTGCAAAAGGAATGGAACGAGCTGGGGGCGGACGCGTTCGAGTTCGAGGTGCTGGAAGTGCTGAAGCAACAGGACGACCCGAATGTAGATGTCAAGGATGCTTTGGAAAAACTGGAAGAAAAATGGGTGGAGAAGCTCGCTCCGTACAACGAGCGCGGCTACCATCAGGAAAAGCGGATGTAGTGGGGCCGATCAGCAGCAGGCTGCCTTTTTGCGGGCGGCCTGTTTGCCGTTTAGTCGTCCAGCAGGCGAAAGCGCTCCAGATGGTCGCCAAGCCCTGTCCGCTGCAAAATCTCTTTTTGTCTGGGCCCGATCAGGTCAAAGTGGGGAAACGGCTGGCGATGGTGGATATAGGCGGGGTTCAGCCCGTTCGCTGTGCACCAGTCCGCCAGCTTTTGCGTGTCGGCACAGCCTACCTTCGTCACCGTCTTTATCCCGGGAAAACGCGGGTCCAGCCAGTAATGGGTCAAAAAAGCGATTTCCCCGCGCTGTACGGCCTGTTTCCACTGGTTCAGCTCTAATCGCGAAATGCCAAATGCCACGAAGTCTCATCCTCTTCCTTTTCAAGCTGGCTCGCATCGCTTGCGAGCTTGGTCGTTCTCCTTATTATAACAAAAAGACAGCCTCCGTCCGGCGTGCAGACGGAAGCTATCCTTTTGGGCTTGAGGCCAAAGCTTAGCGAACCCCTTGAGGAAGAGAAGGAGGAATGTAGTTCAGTTCTTCATCTGCCGTGATGTAGTCAGTATTGACCATGAGCAGCAAGTAGCGCTTGCCTGTTTGCGGGTCGCTGAGGATGATGTGGTCGCGCCCGGCTGTCTCCAGCACGCCGCGGAAAATTTTGGCGTTCCATTGGCTGTTGTTTTCAAACGTTTGGTAAACCGTAATCACTTTGCCGCGATTCATGCGCAAAATGTTTTCGATGTACGATTCTTCCATGACTTGCCCAGGCGTGTAAGGCGTGCCGGGGATCAGCGCGCCGCTTGGCTGCATAGGAACCAATTGCGGCTGCTGTTGCTGCATCCCGTAGGGAAACTGGGTGGAAGGATACATGTCATACCCGTATGGATAAGGTTGGTAGGGGATTTGCTGACTCATGATGAACTCGCTCCTTTATCTATCTGCTAGTAAACGCGCGGACAATCCTCTCGTGAGGGAACGTAGAAGCAGTGCGCCTTGTAACGCCCGGAATTCGCCTGATTCCACCAGGTAGGGGGGCAGTTTCCGGTCGGGCGGTAAAACCAAAGCGCATTGGTGGCGGGACGGGTTCGCTCCCCGTTAATTGTGCGCTTGGCCAACCGTCTTTCCCGATCGCGGGCGCGCTGGTAAAAGTACGGCTTTTGGACGGCTTCATACCCGCCCGGAGATTGGTACACCATATCCCGCATCGTCCGAATGTTTTTAAAATCGAGGCAGTTGGCGAGAATGCGGTTCACGCCGACGTTGCCGACCATGAGCATGCCCAGCTCGCCTTCTCCTTCCGCTTCAGCGCGGATCAATCGGGCAAGCATATCGACGTCATTACTGTTCGCTTTGATGACGGCCATTGCTTCACCTCCTCCTAAAACTCACAATGACAATATATGGGCGTATAACAGATCGGTGAATGCTCCTGCGAATTTTTTCGCAGCAAGGAAGCTTCCGTTGACGTTAACGTAAACGGGAGGTAAAATATGGTTAGTCAATCATTTCTGAATATTTAAAAAGTGTCGTGAAGGAGCAGGCGTACATGAACAGAGAAGCCGACGAAAAGCGAACATCATGGTCGATCTCTGATCTTGCCCAAGAATTGGATGTCAGCACGAGAACGATCCGCTACTACGAGGAAGTCGGCTTGATTTTGCCGGCGCGAACGGAGCGGGGAATCAGGTACTACAGCCGCCAGGACCGGGCCAGGCTGCGCTTGATTTTGCGGGGAAAGCGCTTCGGGTTCTCCCTGGAGCAAATTCGCGAGATGATCGAGCTGTTTGGCGAGGACCGCAGCGGACGCGCCCAGCTTTTGCGCGCGATTGAGTACGGCAACCAGAAGCTCGCGGAGATTGATGAAAAAATCAGGGAGCTGGGTCAACTTAGGGAAGACATTCTCGCCTACAAGCAAGGATTCGAACAAAAACTGCTGGAAGAACATGGGGAGGGAAAACGATGAACGTATCAGCTTTGCTTGCTGCCAACGGACGCAAATATCCCGACAAGCCTGCGCTTGTTGCGGGAGAGGTGGAAGTTACTTTTTCCGAGTGGAACGAGATCGCAAGCAGGTGGGCTTACCGCTTGAGACAGCAAGGGGTCGAGCCGGGCGATCGCGTCGTGCTGATGCTGCCGAACTGCCCGGAGTTTGCTTTCTTTTACATAGCCGTCATTCGCTGCCACGCGCTTGTCGTGCCGATCAATGCGCGGTCGACGAAGGAAGAGGTGCGCTATATTTGCGAGCACGCACAGGCAAAAGCGCTGATCGTTCACGAAGCTCTCGTCCATGCCGTCAATGAGTGGATCGAAGAGGAGCCAGGGCTGATCGCGATCAAGACGGGGAACAGCCAGGGAGCGTGGGTAGGGACCGCGGCCTGGGAGACGGAAGAAGACGTCCTGACGCGGCTGGATGAATTTGCGATCAACCCGGACGCTCCCGACCTGACGGAAGACAGCGAAGTCAGCATTTTGTACACGTCAGGCACGACCGGGCGGCCAAAAGGTGTGCTCTATACGCACAGAAGCTTGCTGACCGTCGCCAAGATGATGGCGATCGAGCTGTCGATCCAGCATCGTTCGCGGATTCTCCAGCTCATGCCGCTCAGCCATTCCGCACCGCTGCATCTGTTCTTCATCTCGGGGCTGATGGTGGGAGCGACGCAGGTGATGGCGCTCACCTTTTCTCCGGAGCTGCTTTTGTCGCTCGTGCAAAAACACCGGATTACGCATTTCTTCGGGGCGCCAGTTGCGTACTTGCTGACGATGAAGCATCCCGAGTTTGCCAAGTACGATTTGTCGTCGATCGAATATTGGATGTACGGCGGCGCTCCTTTGTCCAAGGAAATGGCTACGCAGATGGAGCAGGCATACGGGCGGGACAAACTGGCGTGCGTCTACGGCCTGACCGAAGCCGGGCCTACTGGCACGCGCTTGCTGCATCGCGAGCACCCGGACAAGGTGGGCAGTGTCGGGAACCGCGGCGTTTTGTTTGCCGAAGTGGAAGTCGTGGATGAAAACGGCCTTCCCGTCCCGGCGGGTACCCCCGGCGAAGTGCGCGTGCGCGGCGAAGGCTCGATGAAGGGCTACTATAACACCCCCGAAGCGACCATAGAGACGCTGCGCGACGGCTGGATTTACACGGGGGACATCGGGCGCTTCGACGAGGACGGCTTCCTGTGGATCATCGACCGGAAAAAAGACGTCATGATTACGGGCGGGATCAATGTTTACCCGAAGGAAATTGAACAACTGCTGGAGCGCCATCCGGCGATTGCCGAAGTGGCCGTCGTAGGCTTGCCGCATCCGGAGTGGGGCGAGACGGTGACCGCCTATCTGGTGCTGCGCCCGGACGTGGACGCGAACCGCGATTGGCTGGCGGAGGTGCGCGGCTTTTTGAGCGGCCATCTCGCCGATTACAAGCTGCCGCGGCAGGTGGCAGTCATTCCTCAGTTGCCGAGAAATACGAGCGGAAAAGTGCTCAAGCACGTCTTGCGCGATTCGACCTCGGAAAAGGAAGTGGAGCTGACATGAGCGAGCTGCAAGCGAAAATCGACCAGCGCCGGTACAGTGACAACATCCCTCATCCGCGCCCGGGCAGCGAGCAAAACTTTTTCGCCGCCGATCCAAATCTTCATTATTTGCTCCAACGCTATTTGCCTGCCGCCATGCACGAGTGGGCGACACAGCAACTGCATTGGCTGGGAGCACAAGCGGCGGGGCCATTGGAAGAGCGGGCCGCCTATACGGATCGGGAAGGCAAGCCGCGCCTGCGCAAATACAACCGGCTGGGCGAGGACGTCTCGGAGATCATCACGAACGAAGGCTACAAGGAAACGGTGGCGGACGTGTACGGAGCGGGGATTGTCAGCTATTTGTACCACGACATTCCGGAGCTTGGACGCAAGGCGCCCTACAGCTATTCGTTCTTGATGGGCTATCTCGTCAGCCAGACCGAGCCGGGCTTTTATTGCCCTGTCACGCTCACGATGTCGGCGGCGTACTTGATCGACCGCTACGGAAGCGACGCGCAGAAAAAGCAGTATCTCAGCGGACTGACCTCGCGGGATCGCACCCGGTTGTACGAGGGCGCGACCTGGCTGACGGAGCGCCAGGGCGGCTCGGATGTGGGAGCGAATCTCACGGTGGCGAAGCCCGTGGAGGGGCAGTCTGGCGTCTATCGGCTGACAGGCGAAAAGTTTTTCGCGAGCAATGCAGGGGCGATGGTCGCCACCGTGCTGGCGCGAATCGACGAGAGCAAGCCGGGCACAAAAGGGCTGGGACTGTTTCTCGTCCCGTGGCTCAAGCCGGATGGGACGCGCAATCAGATCGAGGTGCGGCGCCTGAAGGATAAGCTCGGCGTGAACGCGGTGCCGTCTGCCGAGATCCTGCTCCATGGAGCGGAAGGCTACTTGATCGGCCAGCCGGAAAACGGCTTCAAATACATGGCGGAGGCGCTTAACCTGTCGCGCATTTGCAACGCGGTGGCATCCATCGGCATTATGCGCCGGGCGCTGTACGAAGCGAAATATTACGCGAGCCAGCGCCGGGCATTCCAAAACCCGATCGACCAATATCCGATGGTCAGAGAGATGCTGGTCAGCCTGCTGCTCGATACGGAAGTGAGCACTGGCGCGGTGTTTGACATGATTGCCGTGTACGACCGCCTGCAGGATGGCTCGGGAAGCCGCGAAGACATGGCGCTCGCCCGGCTGCTGATTCCGCTGCTGAAATACCGGACCGGAGAGGAAGCTGTCGAGGCCGCCCATGCGGCGATCGAGATTCACGGCGGCAACGGTTTTATCGAAGAGTACGTTACGCCGCGCCTGCTGCGTGACGCCCAGGTTTTGACGGTCTGGGAGGGCACGTCCAACATCCTCGCCCTGGACATTTTGCGCGTCATGCAAAAAGAAAACAGCCATGTCGTGTTCGCCCGGCTGCTGCGCTCCCGTATCGAAGGCTGGCGTCACGCCTTTTCACAGCCGTTTGCCGAGCTATTGCAAGCAGAGCTTGCGGTTTTGGAGGAAAATATCGCCTATCTTTTCCGGCAGTCGCCTGATTATGTGACATATAAATTGAAGGCGCTCGCCGACCACATGATCGACCTGTACGCGCTCTCCTGCATCGTCAGCGAGGCCGAGGACCAGGTGGCCAAAGACAACAACGCGCGCAAATACGTGCTGGCAAAGCTGTATGCGCAAAAGCATTTGACGCCAAAAGCAAAGCGCGGCATTCAAGGCGACGAACTGCTGGACGTCCAGTTTTTCCGCGAACTGCTGGACTGCGAGCCGATCCCGGTGGAAGCGCTCCAGCAGCAGACGGCCTTTGCTTCCGCTACCTGAAAAAAACAAGCGAAAAAACGCCCGGGCAGTTGCACATGGCACGCCCGGGCGTTTTTGGTTGTCACGACAGCTTTTCAGGCATAGCGTTTTCGGCGCTTGTTCCAGATGAACCAGCCGATCGCCACAAGCGCGGCGGCGCCCAGCAGAGTGACCTCCAAGTATTCATCCAGCAGCACTTTGGCATGCTTGCCGTACAGGTGAAACAAGGTTCCGATCAGAAAAAATTTCAAGCCCCGGCCGACGATGGCAAAGAGCATGAGCTTTGTCAGCGAGTAGTTGAACACGCCGCTCAGCACGGTAAACACCTTGAACGGAATCGGAGTAAAAGCGCCGATCAGCACGGCAGCGTCCCCGTTTTTGGCGAATTTCTCGGTGGCGACCACGACCCATTTTTCCGGAAGCAGCTTTTGCAAAATCGGTTTGCCGAGCCATTTGCCGAGCAAAAAGCCGATCGGCGCGCCGAGAATCGAGGCGGTAAAGGCCACGGTCGCAAAGCGGAGCGCTGAACCGGGGTCGAGCAGACTCATCGCAATTTGCATAAAAAAGGGAGGAATCGGACTGATGAACGAATCCAAAAATGCCATGCCAAAGAGTCCCCATATTCCATATTGCATGAACAGTTGTGTGATTTGATCGAGCATGAGCATCTCCTTAGGACGTTTCCTCTCGGGTTTCCATTATACAGGAAAAAATCGCATTTCAGTAGTTAGGATATGCCGCTTTGTCCAAACACAGACCGCCAATTGGCTGATCCAACAGTAGGGAATACGTTTTTCTACGCCGGGGGGTTACGTTTTCCTGGCGTCTTCTCGCTTTGGGGAGATTCGTCCTGCGCGATTCGGCCCGGAAGAAGAGGAGGCGGGTGGTAAAGAAGTCCCTCGCTTTTTCATTGACGATAGGAAATAATATCCATTAGTATAGAAAAGAAGGACATACAGTATTGGAGGAACCCATGAAGACATTGGGATCGGGGAAAGTCGTTTTTTATGCGCCGGATGGAACCAGCTTGCAGTTGACGGGAGAAATTGACGTGCGCGGAGATCGGGTAGCCGTGACGGAAATCATTTACTTTAACGGCCAGCCGAATGGCGCGCGCGAAACCAATCTGCCGCTTTCGCAAACCGTCATTTATTGGGAACCGGAAGTGTATGAGCAGATCGGATATGAATGATACCTATAGCAACAGAAACGGACAGCCCTGCTTTTGGCGGGGCTGTTTTTCGTCGTACCATCGTCGCGCCCTGTTTGTGCCAGCACCCCGAACTATAGCCGTTATGTCCCGATTGTGATATCATGTGGAATGGAATTTACGTAAGGTACGAGGAGTGATCCTTATGATCGATGCTATATTGGAACGTGCCCTTGCCGGAGAACGACTTGGCCTGGAAGACGGCCTCGCGCTGTTTGCCAGCAATGAAATTGAGAAGATCGGACACTACGCCAATCTGGTGATGCAAAAGCACCACCCAGAGCCCATTGCCACGTTTGTCATCAGCCGAAATGTGAACTACACGAACATTTGCGATACGTATTGCCGCTTTTGCGCCTTTTACCGTCGTCCCGGTTCAAGCGAAGGCTATGTATTGCCCAGAGAGACTATTTTCCAAAAGATTCAGGAGACAATTGACGTCGGCGGCACGGAAATCTTGATGCAGGGCGGGACCAACCCGGATCTGAAGATCGACTATTTCACCGACCTGCTGCGCGCGATCAAGCAGCGCTTCCCGCAAATTACGATGCACTCCTTGTCGGTAGCGGAAGTGATTAAAATCGCGGAAGTTTCCAACATGACGGTCGAAGACGTGCTCAAGGAACTGAAGGCCGCAGGGCTGGATTCGTTGCCGGGAGCGGGCGGCGAAATTCTCGACGACCGTACCCGCCGCAAAATTTCCCGCCTGAAAGGCTCGTGGAAAGAGTGGATCGACACGCAAAAAGCTGCTCACCGCATCGGCTTGCCAGGTACGGCGACGATGGTTATCGGCTTCGGCGAGGAAATGGAGGAGCGCGTGCTGTCCCTGATGCGCATTCGCGAAGCACAGGACGAGACGCACGGCTTCAAGGCGTTTATCGTCTGGACGTTCCAGCCGGACAACACGAACATGAAAGCCGTGAACAATACGCCGGAGGAATACCTCAAGACGCTGGCGATCAGCCGACTGATGCTGGACAACTTCGAAAATCTCCAGGCTTCCTGGGTGACGATGGGTCCAGAGTACGGCCAGCTTTCCCTTTCCTACGGGGCAAACGATTTCGGTCAGACGATGATGGAAGAAAACGTCGTCTCGGCAGCCGCATGTACCTACAAGGTGAACACCAACCAGATTCTCGAACTGATCCGCGGTGCAGGCAAAATCCCGGCGCAGCGCAACACCCAGTACGACATCTTGCGCGTGTTCAAGGACGGCGAGATGGCGGAAAGAGATTTTGTGATGCAAAACTAAATGAAAAAACGTTCAGCAACACGCTGCCAGATCGTCTTTTCGCAAGAGCGGAACAGACGATCTGGCAGCGTGTTTTTCTATCCCCACGGACAACTTCCAATCCCCGGTTTCCAATCGTTTAAAAGTATATCGCCCATAAAGGGACATATACTGTAACTACAATTGCGGTTGGGGGGATGAAAATGCAAACGTTTCGCGTCTTGCTGGAGAATGTCCCTGAGCATAGTGGCACGTATCGCGTTATCGTAAATGAGATGATGGAGCGGGTCAATACTGCCCCGGTGCGCATTACATACAAGGAGCAGGAACAGGACGACTACTGCACGTTCCTTTTTCAAAGCTGGTGCGAAGAGGAATACGATGCGCAGACGATAGAGTGGGCGAGAGCTTTTGTGGCATTGACATTGGCGGAGTGGGTGACGCAGGTCAAAGAGCCGGCGATCATGCAGGAAATGGCTGCCGATCTGTTGGCGGCGGAGCAGATGGAAGAAGAATGGCCGGAAATTTTTCCCTACATTGAGCGCATGTGCCGAGAGATCGAGCTGGACGGACGCGAACTGCTGGCCGCCACGACTCGAAAGGCAAACGTCTACCGCAAAGCCTTTTTATACTTGGAGCAGGAGCGAACTATCAACGTATTGGGGTTCGTCAGGTTCCGGCTGCAGGAGCATTGGAATGAACTGTTCGAGCTGGTCGAATCGGGAATCGACGAATATTTGGAAGACAAGCAATACCAGGAATTTGTCGAGCTTCTGCGCTATTTTATCGCCGTACAGGAAGTGAAACAGGAAGTGGTCCATGTTGTTCCTAGTGTGGACAAACCTTTCCATCTTTATGACAAAAAGGGAGACCGCCTTTGGCTGGAACAGCTCGATTCCGTGCTGAGCATGGACGAACAAAAATGCCGCGATGAAGATTACTTGGTCAGCGCGCTGGTTACACTGGCACCGGAGAGCATCGTTCTGCACATGGCCGGGGAGAAGCCGGGGCTTGTGCAAACGATCCGCAGCATTTTTGACAGCAGGCTCATCACCTGCCATTCCTGTTCGTTATGCCTTGGGCAAAGACGTGTACTTGACGGGAACAATCCGACTAAACTATAATTAGCAGCAACAAGAGTGAATATCGCTTACAAATACGATGAGAAGGACATGGACGATATCGAGATCGCTCTAGAGAGGCGGGCCTTGGCTGGAAGCTTGCTGCGAGACGATATGGATCTACCCCCTTCGAGTAGCAGCCGGGAACGAAGCGTACGCTTTTACTAACGGCTTGCCGGTTCCATACCGTTACCATGTCAATGAGGAGTTTGTTTGGGCATCCGTTTTGCACGGCCCGTTTTGTAAAAACAGACTTGAATTAGGGTGGTACCGCGAGAATACACTCGTCCCTTCTGGGATGGGTGTTTTTTATTTTCTCAAAAACAACAAACAGGAAGGAAGAATCCAAGGTGGCACAAATTAACGTAACGTTCCCGGATGGAGCAGTCCGTCAGTACGAAGCTGGGATCACCATCGAAGAGATCGCAGGCTCCATCAGCGCGAGCCTGAAGAAAAAAGCAGTAGCCGGCAAAAAAGACGGCAAAGTCGTGGATCTGTACACGCCGCTTGAGGATGACGCAGCAATTGAAATCGTGACCCTCGATTCGCCGGAAGGCTTGGAAGTTTACCGTCACAGTACCGCTCACTTGCTCGCCCAGGCAGTAAGACGCCTGTACGGCAGCGAAGTCAAATTCGGGATCGGTCCTGTGATCGAAGACGGCTTCTACTACGACATGGACATTCCGGTCTCGCTCTCGCCAGAAGACTTGGGCAAGATTGAGGCGGAAATGGAAAAAATCGTGAAGGAAGACTTGCCGATCCGCCGCAGAGTCGTCAGCCGCGACGAGGCGACAAGAATTTTCCAAAACCTCAACGACCATCTGAAGCTGGAACTCATCCGCGACTTGCCGGCGGATGCGACGATCACCCTGTACGAGCAGGGCGAATTTTTCGACCTCTGTCGCGGCCCGCACTTGCCGTCCACTGGCTACATCAAAGCGTTCAAGCTGATGAGCGTGGCAGGTGCATACTGGCGCGGAAAAGCGGAAAACCAGGTGCTGCAGCGCGTCTACGGTACCGCTTGGCCGAAAAAAGCGGATATGGACGAATATCTGCACTTCATCGAAGAGGCGAAAAAGCGCGACCACCGCAAACTGGGCAAAGAGCTGGAGCTGTTCATGTTCTCCGAGGAAGCGCCTGGCATGCCGTTCTACCTGCCAAACGGCTTCACTGTCCGCAACGAGCTGGAGCAGTTCTCCCGCCGCCTGCAACAGCTTGCCCAATACACAGAGGTGCGCTCGCCGTTCCTCATGAACGAGCGCCTCTGGAAAGAATCCGGTCACTGGGATCACTACAAGGAAAACATGTACTTCTCTGAAGTCGACAACGCGACTTACGCCTTGAAGCCGATGAACTGCCCAGGACACATGCTCATTTACAAAAACGCAATGCATTCCTACCGCGACTTGCCGATTCGCTATGCCGAGTTCGGCCAGGTTCACCGCCACGAATATTCCGGCGCGCTGAACGGCATGCTGCGGGTTCGCACCTTCTGCCAGGATGACGCACACGTATTCGTCCGCCCTGACCAGATCGAGAGCGAAATCAAAAACATGATTAAGCTGATCGACAAAATCTACAAAGTGTTCGGCTTTGAATACAGCGTAGCACTTTCGACTCGCCCGGAAGATTCCATGGGCTCCGACGAGCTGTGGGAAACAGCGGAAAGCTCCTTGAAAAAGGTGCTGGAGCAACTGGAAATGCCGTATGAAATCAAGGAAGGCGACGGTGCGTTCTACGGACCGAAGATCGACTTCCAAATTACCGACGCGCTGAAACGCCGTCACCAATGTGGAACCATCCAGCTCGACTTCCAAATGCCGGAGAAGTTCGACCTGACTTACGTGGGCCAAGACAACGAAAAGCATCGTCCGGTTGTCTTGCACCGTGCGATGTACGGCTCCATGGAGCGTTTCATCGGCATCCTGATCGAGCACTACGCAGGCGCATTCCCTGTCTGGCTGACTCCAATCCAGGCGCGCTTGATGAACATCAGCGAGGTGCACATTCCGTACGCCGAGCAAGTCAAAGAAAAGCTGCAACAAGCTGGCATCCGCGTAGAGCTGGATGCGCGCAACGAAAAAATCGGCTACAAAATCCGTGAAGCGCAAGTGCAAAAAATCCCGTACATGCTGGTTATCGGGGAAAAAGAAGTGACAGACGGCACTCTGTCTGTACGCAGACGGGGAGTAGGCGATGAAGGCGCCATGACCGTTGATGAGTTCGTGGAAAAAATCCGCGCCGAAATCAACGAAATGAAGTAAAGCAAAAAGGGCAGTTCTCACCCGAACGGTGGGAACGGCCCTTTTGTTTTTGGCGAAAACGGTGGCGACAACTGCTACAGCTCATTTTCCAGACGGGTAAGCAGTGTTACGACTTCATGGGACGCCCGTTGAAGCTGCTCGTACGCTTCCTGGGCGCCGGCGAGATCCTCGGCCTGGTATTTTTCCACTGCCTGCTTGGCGTAAAAATGTACTAATTTGTGCGGCTCCTCCAGCTTTTTGAAGGTCGGGTTGTTGCGCACAAGCGGCGGCAAGTCGCTGTAGTACCACGTCCCCAGTCGGCAGTGATGGTGCGAGGCCATTTCTGCGGCGACCAGGTTTTCCAAACCAAGGAACATGTTGTAAATTTTCCATTTCCACAGCAAATGATCCGTTTTGGCCACGCGCACGATGTCTTTGTAGCTCAATTTGACATTGATCGTAAAGAACGTCTTGCGGTACTCATCCATTTTCCGGCTCAGTTCGAGAATGATTTGCGCGGTGTCTTTGGCGATTTGCTGCGAATGTGTGCTCAGGTCAAAAATCGTGGAGTTGCGGTGGGCGATATCCGTGACAGAAGAAGCCTGTTCCTCGGTCATGGCGGCAATTTGCGAGGTGGATTGGCTGATTTCCTGCATGGTGGACACAATCTTGTTCAGGGCGACATCGGCGAACTGGGCTTCCCCGACGCTGCGCTCCACCAGCTTGCTCGTGCTGTCCATCTGCTCCGTCACTCGCTTCGAAACTTGTTGCAGCGACTCCATGTTGTCTGTGATCCGGCTGATCTGTTCTTTTGTATGCTCGGCCAGCTTGCGCACCTCAGTGGCTACGACTGCAAAGCCGCGCCCTTGCTCTCCGGCCCGGGCGGCCTCGATACTGGCGTTCAGCGCGAGCAGGTTGGTCTGCTCGGCGATTTCCCGAATGATGCGGATGACGTCCTGTGTCTGATGAATCTCCTGATTGAGCTGGTTTACCCTGCTCATGACCTCGACAAAGACGTGGCCCACCTGGCGGATGTCGCCGAGAGCGGCATTGATGATCTGTTTGCTCTGTTCAGCGGATTGCACCGCTTCGTCTGTCCCTTCCGCGACTTTGAGCGCGTGGTTGGCGACTTCCTGAATCGAGGCGCTCATTTCTTCCGTTGCGGCGGTGACGCTGTGGCTTTCCTCGATCTGCTCGTCCATTCCCGAGATAAGCTGCTTCGTCGTGTCGAGCTGGGTCATATGGTTGAGCATGCCGGAGATGCCGAACAAAAACGATTTGAACGTCTCTTCCATATACACTTCCACAATCAGTTGCTGATCGAATGCTGCCAATTTTTGCACAGCGGTGACCATTTTCATCATCTGATGCGGCTGATTGCTCCATTTTTCCATCAAAATCGTGGTCATGATCTGAATCAGCAGATGGTGTGCAGAAATAAAATGATCGGCTGTCAGATGAATGCGGCTGTGAACTTGCCCGATGACAATTCTCGTTTTCACGTACTCATGGTTGACTTCTGCTGTGAGAAACTGCTCCAGGTGGACCTCCAAAGTTTTTTTCAACCGCTCCAGGCTGGAGTTGTCGAGGATGATCTTCTGGAGGTGGGGAACGTTAGTGATCGACTGGTAAAACTTGGATACGATCTCTGCTTTAAAGGGGTAAAGCGTGGTAGCAGCCTCTTTGACGTGCGCCAATGTATCCTGATCCACGCCCAAAAAAGACAGGCGCTCTTTCACGCGTTCGCCCACTTCGGTAATGTCAGTTGCGTGGGAAGCTTTCACATACTCATTCCATGGCTTTGCTTTCTTTGCAAAAAATTGCATGCAGACCTCCGAATTTTACATTTTATTGATTTACTCAAAAATTGAGAAAGAGGGGGCGATTGCCATTGCTGCAGCTTGCCGTTTCTGAGCAGTGGACAAGGCCTTTGTTCTGGGATAAAATAAACCGACTCTACAACGAAAATAGGGTCGGTTGCACTACTCGCTCCCAGCCATTCAAGTGCCCACATACAAACGGCTGATCTTCGCTTTCCTTATTGAAGAGGAATATATAGAGCATAATATATAGTCATATTATCCTATGTTTATACAAAAGGGAATAGTCAAAAAAACGGTTTGCACATTGGCGTGCACCGGGTCATTTTTCCGATTTTCATCGGCTTGCGACCGCTTTTGCAACAGCGAAAAGTGCAGGAACAGGAGCCGTTCGCAGGCGGAATATGGTACGCTAATAAAAAGCCGGAATCGCATGTTGGACATCAATACGAGACAAACTGGAGATAGAGTGGCATGCCAGGCTCAGCCAGGAAAAGGAGGGTGACCACCAGTGCTAGAGCAGATGCAAGTACGTGACACACGAAAGCGTCCTCTCCGTGATCTGCGCATTTCCGTGACAGACAAATGCAATTTTCGTTGCCGGTACTGTATGCCGGCTGAAATTTTCGGGCCGGAGTTTGAATTTTTGCCGCAGCACAAGCTGCTGTCGTTTGAAGAAATTACCCGCTTGACCCAAATATTCACAGCGCTCGGCGTGCGGAAAATCCGGATTACGGGCGGAGAACCGCTCGTGCGCAGGGATTTGCCTGAATTAATACGAATGATTCGAAAAATAGAGGACGTTCACGATATCGCCATGACGACCAATGGCTCGCTGCTCGCCCGCCATGCCCAGGCTTTGAAGGAAGCCGGGCTTGATCGCGTCACCGTCAGCCTCGACAGCCTGGACAACGAGCGGTTTGGCATGTTAAACGGCAGAGGCTATCCGGTGGATGCTGTGCTCGACGGGATTCGCGCGGCGGCGGAAGCGGGACTCGGGGTGAAAATCAACATGGTCGTCCAGCGCGGTGTCAACGACCAGGACATTTTGCCGATGGCCCGTTATTTCCGCGAGCAAGGCCATACGCTGCGCTTCATTGAGTTCATGGACGTAGGCAACAGCAACGGCTGGAAGCTCGATCAGGTCGTGCCTTCCAGCGAAATCGTCCGGATGATCGGCGCAGAAATGCCGCTCGTCCCGGTCGAGGCGAACTACTTCGGCGAGGTCGCTTCGCGCTACCGCTACGAGGGGAGCGATCAGGAGATTGGGCTGATCTCGTCGGTGACACAAGCCTTTTGCTCTACCTGTACGCGGGCGCGGCTGTCGGCAGAGGGGAAAATGTACAACTGCCTGTTCGCCTCCGCCGGCTATGACTTGCGCGAGCCGCTGCGCAGCGGGCGAAGCGACGAAGAAATCCAGGAGCAGATTCGCGCGATCTGGGAAAAGCGCGACGAGCGCTATTCGGAAGAACGGCTGGACGAAACGCCGGGGCTGCAAAAGCGTCCGAAGGTGGAAATGTCCCACATCGGAGGATAAAAAGCGATAAGCCTTGACAAAGACAACTCTACCTTGTATTATAAGTTGCGTGTATAAACACTTCATACTTCGAGAACAAGCAGAGGCGCCCAGCTTCTCACCTGGGTCGACGTCCGACACGACTGTTGACAGGTAACTCTTATGCAAAGATCCTTGGATCTGATGAAATTGCTTAGGTGAGATATGTGCGGGCGCAGATGCGTTCGCACATTTTTGTTCCTTCTCGAAATTGACGGAGGTGGCAAGTATTAGCAAGGATCAAATGTTAATCAACGAAGCGATCCGTGCCCGTGAAGTCCGTTTGATCGGCGCTGACGGGAGCCAATTGGGAGTCGTACCCTTCAGGGAAGCGTTGCGCATTGCCCAGGAAGCCGAACTGGATCTGGTAAACGTTGCTCCGACAGCCAAACCGCCTGTATGCCGTATCATGGACTACGGAAAGTTCAAGTACGAGCAGGCGAAAAAGGAGAAAGAAGCACGGAAAAACCAGAAGATCATCGAGCTGAAAGAAGTGCGTTTTTCTTCTAACATCGAAGAACACGATTTTCAAACCAAGCTTCGCAACGTCCGCAAGTTCTTGGAGGATCACCACAAGGTGAAGTGTACGATCCGTTTCCGTGGACGTGAAATCACCCACTCCGAAATCGGGCTTGGCGTTATGGAGCGTGTAGCTGCTCAGTGTGAAGATCTCGCTACGCCTGAGCGTAAACCGAAGATCGAGGGCCGCAGCATGATTATGATTCTGGCTCCGAAAGCGGAAAAGTAAGATAGTAGTTTAGACAGGAGGACTTTTCAGATGCCTAAAATGAAAACCAACAAGGCTGCTGCAAAACGTTTCAAAAAGACTGGAAGCGGCCAATTGAAGCGCGACCGCGCATTTGGTAACCACATGTTCGCCAACAAAACGACTAAGCAAAAGCGCCACCTGCGCAAAGCTGCACTCGTTTCCAAAGGCGATCAAAAACGCATGGAGCAAATGCTCACTTACCTGTAAGTTTTCGCATCATTACACACATTACGCAGCATGAGCTCCCTAAGCGCCTAGCAGTAGGCCGCCATGCTGGAAAGACCAGGAGGAGTTTAGTATGCCAAGAGTAAAAGGTGGCATTGTTACACGCCGTCGTCATAAGAAAATCCTGAAGCTGGCGAAAGGATACTTCGGTTCCAAACATCGCCTGTTTAAATCCGCTAATGCGCAAGTAATGAAATCCCTGCTTTATGCATACCGCGACCGTCGTCAAAAGAAACGCGACTTCCGCAAACTGTGGATCACCCGTATCAACGCGCAAGCTCGCCTGAACGGTCTGTCCTACAGCCGTCTGATGCACGGCCTGAAAGTGGCTGGCATCGAAGTGAACCGCAAAATGCTGGCTGACCTGGCTGTGAACGACAAAGCTGCGTTCAACGAACTGGCAGCAGTTGCAAAAGGCAAACTGAACGCGTAAGCACATACGCAAAAAGCAAAGCCGATCTTTCCTGGTGGGGAAGGTCGGCTTTTTTTGCTTGTCGGAGAGGCTCTCCCCTATGAATGAACATCCGAAAAGCGCAAGGGCAGCAACGAAACGCCATCGTTTTTTTAAGAAAATGGACAACGGGCGTAGAGGCGGCTCCGTCTCAGGTTGGAGCAAAAAACAATCTCCCGTCCGTGTCGAGAGGATGGCTCCCTGCCGTACAATAAAAAGCGTCAAAGGAAAACATTGGATAGGAGAGAGTAGAGATGAAAAAACAAAAGTGGATGGTAATGATGGGTGCAACTGCGGTGGTCTGTTCGGCGCTGTTCGTTCCGGGAGCGTTCGCCAAAGAAAAGGATGATGCCTACGTAGCACCCGTCGTCTTCATCACAGGAGCACCGGCGACACAAAATGTAGACCAGGCGAATCTCAACACGATTCCGACAGGCAGTTCGTTTATTTTCCCGGCAGCAAACAGTGACTCTGACAAAAAATAAGAGGGAGCAATCCGCGAGGAGCGATCGGGCTACAGGTCTGGTCGCTCTTTTCGTTTCTTTCGGTGCCGTCGCGGCAGTTTTGTCAGCAGGACGAATCGCCACTTCCTGCCTCCCGACATATGATGGTGGGGGAATCCTAGCAGGAAAGGAGTTTCGCTGATGAGCAATCGCCAGAGGATGGCGGACGAAGAGCTGCAAGTGTGGGCGTACCGGATGGAAGCCAAATCCCCGCAGGATGTGCTTGTTCTGGCGGTGGAACACTTCGCAGGCAACCTCGTCCTCGCCTCAAGCTTCGGTGCCGAGGATGTCGTGCTGATCGACATGCTGCACAAACTGGCCCCGACGATACCTGTTTTTTATCTCGATACGAACAAACATTTTCCCGAGACGTACGAGACGCGCGACAAGCTGGAGGAGCGGTACCAGACGAAATTTATCCAGGTGCTGCCCCAGATGACTCTGGCTGAGCAGGAGAAGAGCCACGGAGACAAATTGTGGGAGACAGACCCGAATCTGTGCTGCCAAATCCGCAAAGTAGAGCCTTTGACACGGGTGCTGTCCGGCTACGACGCCTGGATTACCGGCATTCGCCGCGATCAGGCGCCTACCCGCGCCAATGCGAAAAAAGTGGAATGGGACGATAAATTCAAGCTGGTGAAGTTCAACCCGCTCGCGGACTGGACGATGGACCAGGTGTGGGCATATATACACGCGAACGATGTCCCCTACAACCCTTTGCATGACCGCAATTATCCAAGTATTGGCTGCAGTGTTTGCACCCGGCCTGTCCAGTCAGGGCAGGACCCGCGCGCGGGCCGCTGGGCCGGCTTTGACAAGACCGAATGCGGCCTGCACAAGTAAGGGAACAAAAGGGAGGACACGCTATGCATACGATCTCGCCACACGGTGGGACGCTGATTGAACGGCTGGAAAGTCAGCCGGAAGCGATAACCAGAGCCGCTGGCAAAAAAGCAATCGTGGTCGATCAATGGACGTTGTCTGACATAGACTGCCTCGCCATTGGCGCCTTTTCCCCGCTGACAGGCTTTCTTTGCGAGGACGACTACCATTCCGTCGTGGAGCGGATGCGGCTCGCAGACGGGACGGTTTGGCCGCTGCCCGTGACGCTGGCAGTCGATGCGGCCGAGCACGCGGACATCGAGCCGGGGGATGCGGTATGGCTGCGCGGCGAAGATGGCGAAGACTACGCCATACTCCAGGTGCAAAGCCTCTACCAGCCCGATAAAGCCCGGGAGGCAAGACAAGTGTTTCGGACAGCGGACCGGGCGCATCCGGGAGTGAAAAAGCTGATGGAAAAACCGGGGCTGTACGTGGGCGGTCCGGTGCATGTGCTCAAGCGGCCGCAGCCCGAGCGGTTTGCCGAATATTATTTGACGCCGCGCGAGACGAGAGAGCTTTTTTCCCAAAACGGCTGGAAGAGCGTCGTCGGCTTCCAGACGCGCAATCCCGTCCACCGGGCGCACGAATACATTCAAAAGGCGGCAATGGAAATCGTCGACGGGCTTTTTCTCAACCCGCTGATGGGGGAAACCAAGTCAGATGACATCCCCGCGCAAGTGCGGATGAAAAGCTACCTCGCCCTGCTGGAAAACTACTACCCGAAAGAGCGCGTGCTGCTCGCGGCCTTCCCGGCGGCGATGCGCTACGCAGGTCCGAGAGAAGCGGTATTCCACGCGCTCGTCCGCAAAAACTACGGCTGCACGCACTTCATCGTAGGCCGCGATCACGCGGGCGTGGGCGATTACTACGGGACATACGACGCGCAGCACATCTTCTCTGCATTTGCGCCAGAGGAGCTGGGCATCCAGTTGCTGTTTTATGAGCACAGCTTTTATTGCACAGCCTGCCAAGGAATGGCGACGGCCAAGACGTGCCCACACGCTGCAAGCGAGCATCTGACGCTGTCCGGGACAAAAGTGCGCGCGCTTTTGCGCAGCGGCCAGACCCCGCCGCCGGAATTTACCCGTCCCGAGGTGGCGCAAATTTTGATCGAGGGACTTCGCGACAATCTGTAAAACAAGTTTGCGAACAAAAGGGAAGGGCGGGCATTGCCGGTCCGTTTCCTTGCCCGAGAAAGGGGACAAGCCGAAAGAAAATGTATCCGCTTTCACGCAAAAACCGCGCCGTTCCGGCATTTTCTACTGAGCATCCGTTCGGACGAAAGTATAGTAAAATCTTTTTGTTTTCGTTGACACCCCCAAAGTGCCTAGCTATAATCAGACGTAACACTTTATTTTCTGACAACAACAATATTAGAAATATTGTTATAATAGCAGGCTATGACGAGGATGGTGCGCGTCTCCCCTTTTACAGAGAGCCCTGGTTGCTGAGAACGGGCATAGGGTACGCTGCATTGCTCACCTCTGAGCTGTTTTGCTGAAATTTGCCTCGTGCAAAAAGTAGGGAAAACCGATTGACACCCGTTAGCGTGTTACAGTCCGCATTTGCTGTGACTGGCTGAGATCGGCTGACCGCGAGGCGCCGATAAAGTTGGGTGGTACCGCGAACCCTTTCGCCCCAAAAGACATGGAAACCGAACCGTGTCGGGGCGAAAGGGTTTTTCTATGTGTCCATAGGTATTTTTTATAGCTGCTTTAAGAAGTGGGAGGAGGAGAGGAAAATGAGTGTTGAAATGGCCGAATTGCAGAAAAAGAACGGCATTCCACCGATTCAGTTCGGGGAGGAAGTGACAGGAGCAGAAACGCTTCTGCGCTGTCTGATCCTGGAGGAAGTCGAATACATTTTCGGCTACCCAGGCGGAGCGGTGCTCCCGATCTACGATTCCTTGTACGGGAGCTACTTCAAGCACATCCTGACTCGCCATGAGCAGGGCGCGATCCACGCAGCAGACGGATACGCCCGCGCTACTGGCAAACCGGGCGTATGCATCGCCACTTCCGGTCCGGGGGCGACCAACCTCGTAACCGGAATTGCGACAGCCCAGATGGACTCGGTTCCGCTGGTGTGCATCACCGGAAACGTAGCCCAGTCGCTGATCGGAACCGACGCGTTCCAGGAAGCGAACATTACCGGAATCACCATCCCGATTACGAAGCACAGCTACTTCGTCCGCGATGTCCGCGAGCTTCCGCGCATCGTGAAGGAAGCGTTCCACATCGCTTCTACAGGTCGTCCGGGCCCGGTCCTCATCGACATTCCAAAAGATGTGGCCAACGCGAAGGCGCCGTTCACTTATCCCGACAAGGTCGAGATTCGCGGCTACCGCGACACGCTCGTGCCGACAGACGAAGAGGTGCAGACATTTGTTGACGCGATTGGCGAAGCGAAGCGCCCGGTCATTTTGGCAGGCGGCGGCATCATCGCCGCAAAAGCCGAAGCAGAGCTGCTCGCTTTTGCGGAGAAGACGCGCATCCCGGTTATCAACACGTTCATGGGGCTGGGCGGTTTCCCGGGCACGCACGAATTGGCGCTCGCCATGCCGGGCATGCACGGCAGCTACACAGCCAACCAGGCGCTGCTCAATGCGGACTGTGTCATCGGCCTCGGCGCTCGCTTCGATGACCGGATCACGATGGGACGCACCAAGGAGTTTGCTCCGAAAGCCCGCATCGTCCACGTCGACATCGACCCTGCCGAGCTGGGGAAAAACGTCGAGACAGCCGTCACTGTGGCAGGCGATGTGAAAAGCACCCTGGCCAAAGCGATTCCGGTTGCCCGCAAATGCGATTCCGAGGCGTGGATCAGCCAGTTGAGGGAATGGCAGGCACAGTATCCGTACAAGTACAAAAAAGACGGCGACGTACTGAAGCCGCAAGCGGTCATTGAGCTTCTGTACAGCTCCACAGATGGGGAAGCGATCGTCACGACAGACGTTGGACAGCACCAGATGTGGACAGCACAATACTACAAGTTCAAGCACCCGCGCTCCTTTATCTCTTCCGGCGGCCTCGGCACGATGGGCTTTGGCTTCCCGGCAGCGATTGGCGCACAGATCGCGCACCCGGATCGCACGGTAATCGCCGTAGTGGGCGACGGCGGCTTCCAGATGACCAACCAGGAGCTGGCGATCGTCTCCCAGTACAACATTCCGGTGAAGGTCGCGATTGTGAACAACCAGTGCCTGGGGATGGTTCGCCAATGGCAGGAGCTGTTCTACGACAATCGCTACAGCCAGATCGACCTGACGTGCAGCCCGGATTTCGTCAAGCTGGCGGAAGCGTACGGCGTCAAAGGCTTGCGGGCCACCACTCCGCAAGAGGCAGAAGCCGTTTGGGCCGAAGCGCTGCGCCATGATGGGCCAGTCGTCGTGGACTTCCGCGTCGCGCAGGAAGAAAACGTGTATCCGATGGTAGCGTCGGGCGACACATTAGATCAGATGGAATTGGGGGACGACTAGGATGCAAACACATACGATCGCCGTACTCGTCAACGATCACCCCGGCGTATTGACCCGAGTCGCGACCTTGTTCGGGCAACGCGGCTTCAACATCGACAGCATCACGGTGGGAGGAACAGAGGAGCAAGGGCTGTCCCGGATGATTATTACCACCGGAGCGGATGACCGCCAGATTCAACAACTGATGAAGCAATTGCAAAAGCTGATCGACGTCATCTCGGTGACGAACCTCAGCGAAAACCCGTACGTTTCCCGGGAGCTGGCGCTTATCAAGGTGAGCGCATCACCGAGCCAGTTGGCCGAGTTGAACGGGATTGTCGAGCCGTTCCGCGCCGCGATCGTCGATGTGGGACCTACCTCGCTGATCGTGCAAGTAACGGGTGACACCGAAAAAATCGACGCGCTGCTTGTGCTTTTGCAAAGCTACGGGGTGCTCGAACTGACGAGAACAGGATCAGTAGCGATGGCGCGCAGTATTGTTCCAGCAACAGCCGCAGCAACGGTTTAAATTGCAAAATTCAGAATAGAAATTCAAACTAAACATAATTTTAGGGAGGCTACACAAATGGTAAAAATGTATTATGAAGCAGACGTAAACAAAGAGGTACTGCGCGGCAAAACAATCGCCATCATCGGCTACGGCAGCCAGGGCCATGCGCAAGCGCAAAACCTGCGCGACAGCGGCTATAAAGTAGTAGTAGGTCTGCGCCCAGGGAAGTCTTGGGACGTTGCGGCAAAAGACGGCTTCGAAGTGTTGACAGTGGCCGAAGCAACCAAACGCGCTGACGTGGTGCAAATCCTCATGCCAGACGAGCGCCAGGCGCAAGTGTACCGCGACGAGATCGCGCCAAACCTGAAATCCGGCGCAGCACTCTGCTTCTCCCACGGCTTCAACATCCACTACGCGCAAATCGTGCCGCCTGCTGACGTAGACGTTATCATGTCTGCGCCAAAAAGCCCGGGTCACCTCGTGCGCCGCGTGTACCAAGAAGGCTTTGGCGTACCTGGCCTGATCGCGATCTACCAGGATGCGACTGGCAATGCAAAAGACCTCGCACTCGCATACTCCAGCGGAATCGGCTGCACAAAAGCAGGCGTGATCGAAACGACTTTCCGCGAAGAGACAGAAACAGACCTGTTCGGGGAGCAAGCAGTATTGTGTGGCGGAGCAAGCGAGCTGGTAAAAGCAGGCTTCGATACGCTGGTAGAAGCAGGATACGCGCCAGAGATCGCCTACTTCGAGTGCCTGCACGAGCTGAAGCTGATCGTCGACCTGATGTACGAAGGCGGTCTGGCTCGCATGCGCTACTCCATCAGTGACACGGCTGAGTACGGTGACTACAGCACAGGCCGCCGCATCATCACAGAAGAAACGCGCAAAGAAATGAAAAAAGTGCTGGCTGAAATCCAAGACGGTACATTCGCTCGCAACTGGATCCTGGAAAACCAGGCAAACCGTCCTGGCTTCACTTCCCGCCGCCGTCTGGAAGCAGAGCACGGCATCGAGGTAGTCGGACAACAACTGCGCGGCATGATGTCCTGGCTGAACAAAGAAACGAAAAAAGAAGAAGCGAAAATCGGGCAATAAGGACCCGTATAGAGAGACATATATAATGTAGGAAAAAAAGTGGAGGTGAAAAGTTCATGCGGACCATTGAGATTTTTGATACGACATTACGCGATGGGGAGCAGTCTCCGGGCGTCAACATCAGCACGAACGAAAAGGTGGAGATCGCCCTTCAACTGGAAAAGCTGGGCGTAAACAGAATTGAGGCTGGCTTTGCGGCTGCTTCCCCAGGCGACCAAAAGTCTGTGGCCGAAGTGGCGAAGCGGGTGAAAAACTCCACCGTCGTAAGTCTCGCACGTGCCGTCAAAGACGACATGGATAAGGCGTACGAAGCGCTGCGCAACGCGCAAAACGCATCCCTCCACGTCTTTCTTGCAACGTCTCCGATCCATCGCCAGTACAAACTGAACATGAGCAAGGAGCAGGTCCTTGCTCGTGCGGTGGAGGCGGTCACCTATGCGAAAAAATACTTCACAGAAGTACAGTTTTCCGCAGAGGATGCGGCGCGGACAGAGATCGACTTTTTGGCCGAGGTAGTGGAAGCGGTCATCAAGGCAGGCGCGACAACCGTGAACATTCCGGACACCGTCGGCTACATGACGCCGTACCAGTACGGCAACATTTTCCGCGAACTGAAAAAGCGCGTGCCAGAGACAGAAGGAATCCGCCTGAGCTGTCATTGCCACGATGACCTGGGCATGGCTGTCGCAAACAGCTTGGCTGCCGTGGAAGGCGGAGCTACACAGGTAGAAGGTACGATCAACGGGATCGGCGAACGCGCAGGCAACGCGGCGCTGGAAGAAGTGGCGCTCGCACTGGAGACACGCAAGGACTATTACCAGGCGACAACCAAACTTCATCTGAAGGAAATCGCGCGGACCAGCCAGCTCGTAAGCCGTTTGACAGGAATGATCGTGCCGGGCAACAAAGCCGTCGTAGGCGCGAACGCTTTTGCCCACGAGTCCGGCATTCACCAGGACGGCGTCTTGAAGGAAGTCACCACCTACGAAATCATTCGTCCGGAGTCGGTCGGCTTCAAGTCGAACAAACTGGTGCTCGGCAAGCACTCTGGCCGTCACGCGTTCAAGGAAAAGCTGGTGGAACTGGGCTACCACCTCGACCAAGAGGAAGTCAATGCCGCCTTTGCCGCCTTCAAGGCATTGTGCGACAAGAAAAAAGAAATTACGGACGACGACATTCTTGCCCTGATCGATACAAAAATGGTTCGCGGTGCCGAAGCGTTTCAGCTCGAATCGGTGCAGCTCGCCTACGGCAACATTTCCGTGCCGACGGCAAGCGTCCGCCTGAAGCGGGCTGACGACTCGGTCGTCGAGGAAGCGGCGATTGGCAACGGCTCCGTCGATGCGATCTACAAGGCGATTGACCGCGCCACAGGCGAAGAAGTCACCTTGATCGACTACAAAATTCTCTCGGTCACGCACGGACAGGACGCGCTCGGCGAAGTGTTCGTCCGCCTCCAGCAAGGCGAGCTGACCGTCACTGGCCGCGGAGTCAGCACAGACGTGCTGGAAGCGAGCGCGATCGCCTACGTGCGCGCGATCAACAAAATTTTGGAGCGCCGCGGGGAATCCGTGCCAGTCGCTGCAAACTAGAACAAAACGGATTGGATAGGAAAAAAGAAACCAGCAAGGAACGAAAAACCATTACAGAAAAGAAAAGCGGGATAAACGATGAAGAAAAATTATCGCATCGCCGTTCTTCCTGGTGACGGTATCGGACCAGAGATCATGCAGGAAGCAGTCAAAGTCCTTCAGCTTGTAGGAGAGCGCGAAGGCGTCACATTTACGTGCGAGGAAGGCCGGATCGGCGGAATCGCCATCGACACCGACGGAACTCCGCTGCCGGAAGCGACCGTCAAGCTGGCGAAGCAGGCCGACGCGGTGCTGCTCGGTGCAGTAGGCGGCCCGAAGTGGGATCAAAATCCGGGGCACCTTCGCCCGGAGACAGGACTTTTGGGGATTCGCAAGGAGCTTGGGCTGTTTGCCAACATTCGCCCGGCGACGATGCACAGCTCGCTCGTCGAAGCTTCTACGCTCAAGCCGGAAGTGGTGTCCGGCGTAGATTTGATCGTGGTGCGCGAGCTGACCGGAGGCATTTACTTCGGGGAGAAAAAGCGCTACGACGGTCCGAACGGCGAAGTAGCCGAAGACCAATGCATTTACACCGAAGCGGAAGTCGAGCGGATTATCCGTGTAGGCTTTGAGATCGCTCGCAAACGCCAAAAGCGTCTCGTGTCTGTCGACAAGGCGAACGTGCTGGAAAGCTCCCGCCTCTGGCGCAAGGTAGCAGAGCGGGTAGCGGCCGACTACCCGGATGTCGAGCTGTCCCACCAACTGGTCGACTCGTGCGCGATGCAGCTCGTGCGCGCTCCGAAGCAGTTTGACGTCATCGTGACGGAAAACATGTTCGGCGACATTTTGAGCGACCAGGCCGCGATGCTGACAGGCTCGATCGGCATGCTGGCCTCGGCAAGTCTGGCAGCGGGAAGCTTCGGGCTGTACGAACCGGTGCACGGCTCCGCTCCTGACATCGCCGGAAAAGGCATTGCCAATCCGCTGGCAACGATCCTCTCTGTCGCGATGATGCTCCGCCTCTCGCTCGGCATGGATGAGGCTGCGGCGGCAGTAGAAAACGCCGTCTGGTCCGTCCTCGAAGCGGGACACCGCACAGGCGATATCGCGGCAGATCCGAGCAAGGCGATTGGCACAGTAGCAATGGGCCAACTCGTGCGCGACGAGCTGTCCAAACAATGGCAGCCTAAGTAAAAAAAGCAAAAAAGAACCCTGCCACGGCGTCCAGATGGACAGCGGCAGGGTTTTTGCGCGTTCAGCCGATGGTGATTGAGCCATTTTGGCGAGCGAAAATACGCCCTCTGCTCTCGCCGGCATACGGGCGTATCGTTGTCTGGCCCCCGATAATATTACCGCAGCAGCGCAGCTCCCAAGCGATGCAGCCAATGCTTCAGCTCCCGTTCCTCCATCGGAGCGAGCGGGAAGCGCACAGCCGGGCGGCGCTTCGTGTCAGCAGGCTCGTCGGCTACGCGGAACGCATGGCCGCAGGTCAGCTCCAGACCTTCTTCGCGCAGGATGGCGACGACTCTTTCTTCCAGCTCGGTCGCGTTTGCGGTCGGCGTGCCCCACTCGATCCACGTGTTGAGCCCGCCCGTGATCGGGTACATGCGCGCGTGGGCCGGGAGAGCGTGGTTCTTTTCCTTCCACAGCCGCAAAAAGCGGGATTGGAACAGTGCGCGGCGGTCCGCCAAATACACCTCGGAAAACCACGGATCGTCGAGCAGCCGGACCGCTGCCTCGACGACGAGCAAGGACGGCTCTGCTCCGGTCATGGACACGATCTGCCTGTAGCGTTCCAGTTCCTCTTCGCTAAAATCGGCAGGCAGCATCAGGACTCCTAGCTGCAGGTCGCGCGCCAATGTTTTCGACAGAGAGTGCAGGTAGTACACCTCGACAGGGCTTTTTTGCTGAAAAGCCATCTCGTAGATCGGCTTGCTCGGCTCCTCGAACCAGAGGTCGCCGTAGTGGTCGTTTTCCACGATGCGCACGCTGTGCCGTTCAGCCCAGGCGAGCAACTCTTCCTTGCGCTTCAACGAGTAGCTGATGCCTGTCGGGAAGTGGTAGTGCGGGTTGATTAACAGCCAGTTGGCCGGGTAGTGCTCCTGTTCGGCATCGAGCGCTTCGATGCTGACTCCTTCTTCGTCCAGGCGGATCGGGCGGACGGTGATCCCGCACTGGCTGAGCAGGCGCAAAAAGACCGGGTAGCTGTATTCCTCTACGTAGACGACATCGCGCGGATTCATGACACGCTGCGCGAGAAAGGCGAAGCCGCTGGTGCTGCGGTTGAACAGCAGCACGCGCTCGGGCGAGTGCGGCAAGCCGCGTCTCTTCAGGTGATCGGCGAATACTTTGGCCGCCTGTGTCCGTCTGATTTTCTTTTGCGCGGAAGGCTCGTCCAGCACGGTCAAACTGTCGTAAAAAGCGCCGCGCAGCCGCTTGACCAGCTCTTCGCCAGGGCGGGGCGAGGAGTCAGCCAGCGAGGCAATCGGGATGTCGGTCAACGGCAAGCGGCTTTCCAGACGAGCTTCCTTTGCGAGCGTCGTCAGGTAGTAGCCTTTGCCGTGCACGGCTTCCAGCCAGCCTTCCAGCGCGAGATGGTCGTACGCCTTTTTCACGGTTTCCAGCGAGCAGCCGCTGACGGTTTTCATGTCCCGCAGCGAGATCAATTGTTGTCCGTCTACAAGAAAGGCCCCGCGCAGAATAGCCGTTTTCAGTTGGTCGGCTAGCTGCACATAAATCGGCGTATGGGATTGCTTGTGAAAATGAAACGAAAAAAATGGCCGTTCTGCCATCCGGGTACGCCTCCTTGTCTGTCAAAAATAACTGTCACCAGCATTATATCGAAAACAGCGTCCTCTAGGGTAGAAGAAGTGAAGAAATCGTTGCAAAAGGACGGTTGGCAAGACCCGTGCCGAGAGAAAATGGTAGAATAAGAGAAACAAGCCAGCAGAAAATGAGGGAGATCACGATATGAGCACACAGGAGCACAAGGCGCTGTCACCAAAACAGGTGACGTGCATGGTCATTACCGTTTCCGATACGCGAACCGAAGAGACGGACAAGAGCGGACAATTAATGAGGCAACTATTAACCGAGGCAGGGCATCACGTCGCCCTCTACCAGATCGTCAAGGACGAGCCTGCCGAGGTGACTGCCGCGATTGAAGCGGGAATCGCGCATCCCGAGGTGCAAGTCATCCTGCTCAACGGCGGGACAGGCATCTCGCCGCGAGACAACACGTTCGAAGCCGTCTCCGGTTTGCTGGAAAAGGAAATGCCCGGCTTCGGCGAGCTGTTTCGGATGCTGAGCTATACGGAGGACATCGGGTCGGCGGCCATGCTCAGCCGCGCTGTGGCGGGCACCAGAGGGGGAAAAATGATCTTTTCCACGCCTGGCTCGACTGGGGCAGTCAAGCTCGCGATGAATCGGCTGATTGTGCCTGAGCTGGGGCATGTCGTGCGCGAACTGAATCGCTGAGCGGGGCCGGGCCGGATTTGCCGTGCTCTGGCCTCGTATGGTACTGTTACGAAAGGAATCGCCCGGTTGGACGCCAGACCATCGTTTGCCTGATGGTTTTTTTCGTCGCCGGATTTTGTGCAAGGAGAGTAGACCCATCCATGAAGATTGTACTATCGACCTTAAATGCCAAGTTCATCCACTCCTCGCTGGCCTTGCGCTATTTGCGCAGCTACGCCCAGAAAGCTTTTCCGGGCATCGAGCTGGTGGAGTACACGATTAACGATGTGACGCTCAACATCGTCGCAGACATCTACAAGCGACAGCCCGATATCGTCGCTTTTTCCTGTTATATCTGGAACATTCGCGAGACGCTCGATGTGATCCGCAATCTGAAAAAAGTATGCCCCGACGTCGCTGTCATTCTCGGCGGGCCGGAAGTGACCTACGACGCGGACGAGTGGATGAAAAAGCATCCGGAGATTGACGTGATCGCCATCGGAGAAGGGGAGCAGACTTTTTTGGAGCTGCTGCAAGCCTATCAGGAGGCGAAAGCCGAGGGCAAGCCTCCTCGCCTGCGGGATGTAGCGGGAATCGCCTATCGCGACGACGAGTACGTTCGTTTTTCGGCACCGAGAGCCCAGATTGAAGAGATGGATACGATTCCGTCGCCCTATGCGGATCATCTCGACGAGCTGAACAACCGCGTCGTCTATTTCGAGGCATCCCGGGGGTGTCCGTTCAAATGCCAGTACTGTCTGTCTTCCATTGAAGACGGGGTGCGCTACTTCAGCCTGGAGCGGGTCAAGGAAGACTTGCTGCGGCTGATTCGCCACGGTGTGAAGACGATTAAATTCGTGGACCGCACGTTTAACATCAATAAAAAGTATGCAATGGAGATTTTCCAGTTCCTCATCGACAACCACAATGGAACGGTGTTTCAATTTGAGATTACGGCCGAT
Source organism: Brevibacillus agri (assembly GCF_004117055.1). NCBI lineage: Bacteria > Bacillati > Bacillota > Bacilli > Caryophanales > Paenibacillaceae > Brevibacillus > Brevibacillus agri. Next base: position 4,247,373 of record NZ_CP026363.1, on the reverse strand, counting down.
ATTTTGCGGGCGGACGTGCTCGACTTTTTGACTGAAAACGCACCGCCGGGCATTTTCCGCTTCGAAATCGGCGTCCAATCCACCAACGACGAGACAAACCGCCTCGTACAGCGGATTCAACGCTTCGACCGTCTGGCCAGAACCGTGACGCAGATCAAGGAGTCGGGCAAAATCGACCAGCACCTGGACTTGATCGCAGGCTTGCCGGAGGAAGACTACCAGTCGTTCCGCAAGACGTTCAACGATGTGTTCGCCCTGCGCCCGGAGGAGTTGCAGCTCGGCTTTTTGAAAATGCTGCGCGGGACCGGAGTGCGAGCGCGTGCCGCCAACCACGGCTACGTGTTCATGGATGAAGCGCCGTACGAGATTTTGGGCAACAACGTCCTCTCGTTTGCGGACATGCAAAAGATCAAGCGGGTGGAAGACGTCCTGGAAAAATACTGGAACGCACACCGGATGGACCTCACGCTGGAGTGGCTGTTGGCGAATCAGTTCGAGACGCCGTTTGACTTCTTCCAGACGTTTGGCGACTATTGGGAGCAGCAGGGCTGGAGCCGCATCGGCCATCAGCTTGAAGATTTGTTTTTGCGACTGCAAGCTTTTTTGCAGCACGAGAACGTGGAGGGGCTTCGGCATGTGCAGAGCTTGATGAAGTTCGATTACTTGCGCAACCAGAAGCATCGTCCGCGCAAGCTGTGGTGGGAGGACGTCCTGGACAAAGAGGCGATGCAAAAGACGTACGCCGCCATCTACGAGCAGCGCGACCGGCTGCGCGAAGACTTTGCCGCGCATGCCGCTCTGGAAAAAGACTATTTCAAGCACACGGTAACGGCGAAGGTGACGTTTGACATTGAGACGTGGCTGAGAACCGGGGAAGTTATCGAGGGCGATTTTACGCTGGTCGTGTACTATCCGTATAAAAAGGAAGATAAGAACGATTTTGCAGTCGTGAATCAGGAGGTACATGCTGCCGGCTGATCGCAGGGAAAGCGAAGCAGCACGAGCTTTCACGGGGAAGGAGGGAGCGCGATGACGTGTGCCTTTACGACAGCGGCTATCCGCTTGCTCGCGAGCCATGCGGATGCCAAGAACGCCGGGCCGATGGAGCGGTACATGAAAAATCAGTTTCCTTTTTTGGGGATCAAGGCTCCGCTGCGCCGCGAGCTGTCCAGACAGTTGTTTCGCGAGCACGGCATCCCGCAAGACTGGGAGCAGGTCGTGGCGCGCTTGTGGGCATTGCCTGAGCGCGAGTACCAATACGTGGCAATGGATCTGTTGGCAAAGACGAAAAAGCAACTGACACCCGAGCACCTGCCGCTTGTAGTCAAGTGGATTACAACGAAGTCGTGGTGGGATACGGTCGACTATCTCGCCGCACATACAACAGGCACGCTTTTTTCCCGCTACCCCGAGCTGATCCGCCCGAACACGACTGACTGGGTCAAAGGCGATAATATGTGGCTCGCGCGGACGGCGCTCCTGTTTCAGCTTTCTTACAAGGCCAAGACGGATCGGGAGCTGCTTTTCGCCTTGATTGAGTCCTGTGCGGCTTCCAAGGAGTTTTTTATCCAAAAAGCAATCGGCTGGGCTTTGCGGGAGTATGCCAAGACAGAACCGGAAGCAGTGCGTGGCTTTGTGGAAAGGACTGTGCTGTCGAACCTGAGCAGGCGGGAGGCGCTCAAGCATCTTGGCTGATGGACGGGCTGTTTTTGTCCGTGATTTCTTCGCTTGATAAAAATGGTTCATCTATTGCAAAATAGACAAGTACCTTTTTACGTGTTTGTACGTAATTACTAAGAGTCACATACTGCACGAGAGCCGCTGCCAGCCTGCGCAAGATTTTGCCGCCAGTGGCGAAGATAGGGGATTTTGCCTCATGGAAATCAACCTGCTGATGTCAATCATAGAGCAATACGGCTACGTCGCGATTTTTTTCCTGCTCTGGCTGGGAATCGTCGGCTTGCCCATTCCGGATGAGCTGGTCGTGGCGACCGGAGGCTTTCTCGCCTCGATCGGCCTTCTGGACCCGTTTTACTCGTTTTTGGCCGGGTACATGGGCGTTGCCTCCGGATTGACCATCGGTTTTTTGTTGGGAAAATACTTCGGAAAGCCGATCCTGCAATGGCTGTCCAAAAGCGAAAAGATGCGGCACGCCGTCGAGCGGTCCACGGGCCTTTTGGAGAAATACGGGACGACGGCTTTGTGCATCAGCTACCTGTTCCCGGTTGTTCGCCACGTCGTTCCGTATTTGGTGGCGCTGGGCGGCATGACGTATCGCCGCTACGCGCTGCTTTCGTATCCGATCGGGCTTGTCTGGACCATCGCGTTTTACTTCCTCGGCTACGTGTTCGGAAACAACGTGGAGGCGATTATCGGGATGATTCGCCAGTACGGCTTCTACGCCTTGCTGGTCATCGTAGTCGCGCTGGCCGCCTGGCTGATCGTGCGCAAGGTCATCGTCAGCAACCGGGCGTTTCGGGCAAAAGGAGAGTAGGCGATGAGACATGAGCAGGTGGCAATCCACAGGCGCAATCGCAATCTGGTGCTTGCGGCCGGATGGCTCCTCGTCCTTGCGGGGTATTTCAGCTACGAGGCGATCGTCGTGGCTGCGGGCGCCCTCGTTTTGAACGGCTATGCCTGGTTTTTGATGCGTGCGGACAAGCGTCTGGCGAAAAAGAAAAGCTGGCGGATTCCCGAGGCCAGTCTCCTTTTGGCCGCTTTTCTCGGCGGAGGGCCAGGCGCATTGGCGGGGATGCTGATTCATCGCCACAAGACCCGGCACGCCTCCTTTTTGTTTTTGGTCCCACTGTTTTGTATGTTGCAAATTGCGCTGGTCGTCTGGATCGGCCGACAATAAAGCAAGAATCTCGTGAGCAACGATGGCGCGAGGTTCTTTTTTTGTTTGGCTGCTTGCAAAAAAGATTACTGTCAGAAAACTCTGAATTGTATATTGCGCATTTCGGGAATCAAGCCTATAATAAGAAGTGTAGTCAACATTATCGAATATTGTTCGATAATATCGAACGAAAAGGAGGAACATGAGCGAGAAGTTTATCCAATCGGTAGATCGAGCCATCGACATCCTGGAGTTGTTTTCTCTCACCGAGCCAGAGCTGAGCGTCAAGGAGATCAGTGATCGCCTGAAGCTGTCGAAAAGCACGGTTCATGGCTTGATGAAAACATTGGAGCACAGGGGGTACCTGGAACAAAAGCCGACCGATCAAAAGTACAAGCTGGGGCTGCGCCTGTTCGAGCTGGGAAATCTGGTCGGCAGTGGAATGGAGCTGCGCAATCTCGCCTATCCGATCATTCAGAGCCTCGTGGCGACGCTGCAAGAGACGGTTCACCTGGTCGTGCTCGACAAAGACGAAGTGGTGTACGTGGAAAAAGTCGAGGCGCCTGCTTCTCTGCGGATGTACTCCATGCTCGGAAAGCGCGCTCCCTTGTACTGTACGGGGGGAGGGAAGGCGTTGTTCGCCTATTTGGACGAGGCGACTGTCGATCGCATCTTGCAACAAGCAGATTTGAAAGCGCTTACCCCGTTTACGCTGACCGACCCGGAGGCGATCAAGCGGGAGCTGCAAAAAATTCGCGAGCAAGGGTACGCGATTGACGACGAAGAGATCGAAATCGGCTTGAAATGCGTAGCCGCACCGATTTTCAACCACGAGGGGAAGGTGATCGCCTCCATCAGTTGTGCCGGGCCCAAGCACCGTTTCTCCGACGACAAAATGACGACGTTCATTCAGCAAGTCAAGCATGCCGCACTGGCGCTTTCCAGGCGGTTTGGGTATCGAGGCTGATGGGCAAAAAAAGAGACTTCCCTCTTGTTGGAGCAGTTTTCAAGCGGCCACCCGAAAACACCACAGGGAGAAGTCTGTACAGAACCATTCGTCAACCATACCCAAACCCCTGCCGCCTGTTCGAAGAAATGTGCCGTTTTGCCAGGGAGAGCTGCTGCTTTTGCCGCCCCGGCCGACGATGACGTTGTTTGCAGCAAACCAATCCAAACCAGCCAAAGGGAGCGTGTCGTATCATGAGCACCATCACCAAACCGGTCAACATCTGGAAGTTTATCGAGGAAAACAAGGACAGTTTGAAACCGCCAGTGAACAACAAGGTCGTCTGAAAAATGCCGAGCTGATGATGATGGTGCTGGGCGGCCCGAACAAGCGCCGCGACTTCCACGTCGACCCGTCCGAAGAAATTTTTTACCAGCTCAAGGGCGATTGCTACGTGGAAATCATCAACGCCGAAGGCAAGCGGGAGGTAGTGACGGTGCGCGAGGGGGAAATGTTTCTCTTTCCAGCGAATGTCCCGCATTCCCCGCATCGCGTGGCAGATACGATCAGCCTGGTCATCGAGCGCAACCGCGATCACGGCGAGCTGGAAGACCTCGTCTGGTTCTGCGAAAAATGCGACCACGAGATGCATCGGACACGCGTGCAGTTGACAGATATCGAAAAGCAAGTAAAAGAAGCGATTCATGCGTTCAATGGCAGTGAAGATTTGCGGACATGCAAAAACTGCGGGCATGTAGCATCCGAGGAAGTGAACGAATGGCAGCCAGAATAGACTTCCTCTGCAGAGGCGGCGGAAGCGATGGCCCGGCTGCAAAACGATTTCATCGCCGACACGGTGCGCCAATATCCCGATCGGTTCATCGGACTCGGAACGGTTCCGCTGCAGGACGTGGACCGCTCGATCCGCGAGCTGGATCGCTGCATTCATCAGTTAGGGCTGAAAGGAATCGAGATCGGCACGAACATCAACGGGCAAAACCTCGACGATCCGGCCTTCCTGCCGTTTTTTGAAAGCTGCGCGAAGTGGGACGTGCCGCTGTTTGTCCATCCGTGGGAGACGCTGGGCCGGGAGCGGATGCCGCGCCTGGACCAAGGCTGGAACGTCTGGCCGCATCTGCGCGTGACAGAGCAGCCGCCAAGCTTCTATACGAAAAACTTTTACTTCGACTCGCTGAGTTACGAGCCGCTGAACATCCGGCTGTTGCTCGAACGGTTCGGCCACGAAATGCGCGACACCGTTTATTGCGAAGTAAAGCAGATGGACGAGGCGGCGATTCGCCAGTCTGTTTTGGAGATCGTCGAGCAGGTGCAAGCGTACGTTCCCGGCTATCGGCTGAAGCAGGAGCCGCTGTTCGAAGAAAATCGCGTGACCGTATTTCTGGAGGTCGAAGGTGCGGGAGACTACTTCCCGCCCTACGCTGGCAATTTGGACATCATGACGGCTGCAGCTGTGCGGGTGGGAGAAGAGGTCGCCCGTCATCTTTTGGATGGGAGAGGGGTAAGCCTTGGAACAAAATAGCGATCGACCAATCAAAATGACAGAAGTTTGCTTGCGCGACGGCAGCCACGTCGTCGCCCACCAGTTCACGCGCGAGCAGGTGCAGGCCGTCGCCCGAGGGCTGGATGAGGCAGGCGTTCCTTACATCGAGGTGAGCCACGGAGACGGTCTGGGCGGCTCGACGATCCAGTACGGTCGCTCGCTCGTAGACGAAATGGAGCTGATCGAAGCGGCGGTCGCTTCGTGCAGGCAAGCAAAAGTCGCGGTGCTGCTCATACCGGGCATCGGCACGGTGCATGAGCTGAAAGAAGCGCAAAAGCGCGGGGCGGGACTTGTCCGGGTAGCCACGCATGTGACCGAAGCGGACGTCTCGGCGCAGGAGCGGGCAACGCGCAGACAGAGGTGTTGATCGCGGTGCTCGATCGCATGGGCGTCGATCTCGGCATCGACCTGTACAAACTGATGGATGTCGCCGAAGACATCGTCGGTCCAATCATGCCGCATTCGCAGGAAATCCGCAAAGGCAGTCTCGTCATGGGCTATGCGGGAGTGTACTCCAGCTTTTTGTTGCATGCAGAGCGGGCGGGCAAACGCTTCGGCGTCGATCCGCGGGATATTTTGCTCGAAGTCGGCAGACGCAAAGCCGTCGGCGGGCAGGAAGACATGATTATTGATGTGGCGGCTGAGCTGGCGAAGCTGCAAAGGGCGGGGAGATGACAAATGGCAGTGACGCAGGAAGTACAGAGAGAGATGGTCGAATAATTACTTGCGGCATACCGCGAGTGGCGCGAGGTGGAGAAGCTGACAGCCCGCTGCCCCGATTTGCCCATTGCGACGGCCTATGAGCTTCAGCAGCAACTGATTGCGCGCATGGAAGCGGATGGCGAGCGCTGCATCGGCTTGAAGCTGGGCTTGACCAGCCGGGCCAAGCAGCAGGTGATGGGCGTGCACGAAGCGATTTACGGCTACTTGACGGACGGGATGCTCGCGCTGGAGTGGGAGCCGCTTTCCTACCGACGCTTCATCCATCCGAAGGCCGAGCCGGAAATCGCGTTTTTGCTCGGGGACGATCTGGCGGGCACAGCCGTTACGAAAACTTCCGCTTCACCCTCCCGGACGTCGTGGCGGACAATTGCTCCTCTTCGGCTTTTCTCGTCGGCAGCAAATGGGTAGCGCCCGACGAATACGATCTCGCCCTGGCTGGTGTGGTCATGAGCAAAAATGGCGTCATACAAACTACAGGCTCTGGAGCGGCCGTGCTCGGTTCGCCCGCAGCGGCGATGGCCTGGGCTGTCAACAAGCTGGGCGAGCGCGGCCTGGGCTTGAAAAAAGGCCAGATCGTCCTGTCCGGCGCGATCACGGAAGCGATTCCGTTCGAGCCGGGGGATGTCATTACGGTCACTGTCGACGGCCTCGGCAGCGTCTCCTTTGGCTGTCAGGCATAGACAGCCAACACGGGCAGCGACTTTTCGGACTGTCGAAAAAGACAGAGGTGGTTTTGATGCCGATTGTACAGGTGTCCATACTGGAAGGGCGAGACAAGGAACAGATCAGGCAAATGATCGAGGGAATTACCCAGGCTGTCACTGCCAGCTTGCAAGTAAAGCCGGACCAGGTCCGCGTGCTGGTAACAGAGCTTCCCCCTTCCCACTGGGGCGTGGGGGGAGTCACAAAAGAACAAACCCGTTTTCTGTAACGGAAATTTCAAGGAGGTTACGATGGCTCAATCATCCATTCCACTCAGCAAAAACTACGCGCAGCAACTGGATGCCCAGGACGAGTTGGCGAAATACCGCGAAGAGTTTTACTTGCTGCCTTCGATGTACCTGGATGGCAATTCCTTGGGACTGATGTCCAAACGAGCGGAGAAAAGCTTGCAGGACATTTTGCAGTCGTGGAAAGAGCTCGGCATTGACGGGTGGACAACCGGCGAGCATCCGTGGTTTTTCCTGCCAGAAAAACTGGGCGAAATGAGCGCATCTCTCGTCGGCGCGGAGCCGGAGGAAGTAATCGTCACAGGCTCGACCACGGTCAACTTGCACCAGCTCGCCGCCACCTTTTATCACCCGGAAGGTAAAAGAACGAAAATCATCGCGACCGAGCTTGATTTTCCGACAGACATTTACGCCTTGCAAAGCCAAATCAAGCTGCACGGCTTGGACCCAGAGAAAGAGCTGATTCGCATCGCTTCGCGGGATGGCCATCTGATCGAGGAGGACGACATCATCGCCGCCATGACCGAGGAAGTCGCGCTCGTCATCTTGCCGACCGTGCTCTATCGCAGCGGACAGTTGCTTGATATGGAGCGGTTGACCAAAGCGGCGCATGAAAAAGGCATTCTCATCGGCTTTGACGGCTGCCACTCTGTAGGAGCGATTCCGCACGAATTCAGCAAATGGGGAGTGGATTTCGCCTACTGGTGCAACTACAAGTACGTAAACGGCGGACCAGGCTGCGTAGGAAGTCTCTATGTCAACCGCAAGCATTTTGGCAGGGTGCCCGGCCTGACTGGCTGGTTCAGCTCCAAAAAAGACAAACAGTTCGCCATGGAGCACACCCTGGATGTATGTGAGACGGCAGGCGCCTATCAATTGGGCACACCGCACTTGCTGAGCGTTGCCCCATTGATCGGCTCGCTAGCCATGTTCCAGGAAGTGCCGATCGAAAAGCTGCGGGAAAAGTCGTTGAAGCTGACCCGTTACATGATGGATCTGATCGAAGTGGAACTGGCAGGCATGGGCTTTTCCGTCGCCAATCCGCAAGAAGACGAGCGCCGCGGCGGCCATGTCAGCCTGGAGCACGCCGAAGCCGTCCGGATTTGCAAGGCGTTGAAGGAGAGCGGAGTCATCCCTGACTTCCGGGCGCCGAATATTATCCGCCTGGCTCCGGTCGCTTTTTACAATACGTACACCGACGTATGGGAATGCGTGCAGGTGCTCAAAGCGATCATGCAGGAAAAACGATACGAGAAATTCGAAAACAGGCCAGGGGTTGTCGCCTAGCCTTGACCGTGAAGGTGTACGCGTATTGCAGCACGGGACAGGTGTTTGATCTGAAAAAACCGAACAAGCCGAAAATTAGTTTTACCTTTGTGCAGTAAATGTCCGGCGAGTATTTGCGTAATGACTGCAGCCAGCTTTGAGCAGAGCAAGCATTCCGACCTGATGCACAGTATGAGGGGTCCGCAACCTGATTTGGAACTCATCGCGCGTATACGTCCACTCCACTTATGGGCAAGCTTGTCAATAGATTGACGAAAAAGCAGACAATGAAAGTCATATATAAAATGAAGTTGGGGGATTTTCAAAAAGTCCAAATAGGAAAAAATTCCAAAAATGGCAACGTTGATTTATCGAGGTTTTTGAAATTCAAAAGGGGCATCTCTAAGTCGAAAAATCGACTTTTGAGATAGACCCTTCGTATTATTAGGTCAACCAGAGTTTACTGGTTGGCCTTTTTTGATGTGCCACGCATGGCGACTAACTAGGCGGTGAAAGTCCGCTGTGGGGGCTGGTAGTGGCCAACCACTAGCCAAGAGCAAGGGTGTCCATCGCGAGATGGAATCTGAAGGAAGCTGGAGGCAAAATCCTGGCCCGAGGAACACGAACATCATCAGGCATAGGGGATGGGACGAGTTTGCCAAACAAAGCAAAGTCCAATTCACTACACGGACATCCCGGTGTAAATGATGCGGGTATATGGGAGGAAAGTGAGTCGTCTTACCGTGGGAGGTCTCATGAACGTGAGGAGATGAATTCAAATCACGGTTGAAACAAGATTTATCATGAGAAGTCAGCAGACGCCATAGTACCTCATGCAGTCGACGGCAAGAGGGAAGGGTAGCCAACTTCCAACGGAAGGCTCACCGCAGAAGAATAGTGCGGAACACGAAGGATATGCGGGTGTGCACATTCCTGCGAGGATAGCTGAAACCGACGACACCAACGCAAACGAGTCGAAGGAAGGGCTACTTGAGAAAATCATCAGCAGAGACAACTTGAACGAAGCGTTCAAAAGAGACAAAGCAAACAAAGGTTCACACGGAATCGATGGGATGGGTGGGGATGAACTTCTGCAATATCTCAAAGAAAACGGTGAAACCATCAAGGAGCAAATCCTGGCGGGTAAATTACTGCCACAATTCCGTTCGCAGGGCTTGATCCGAGTGTATATAGTTCAGGTGAATTCACGGCAAGTGATAACAGAATGACGAAGCGAGGTTCCAAAAGATTGAGGCGCGCCACTTATTTGGCAGTAGTCTGTGGTTTGAGAGGAGGGATTAACCGTCGAACATAAGAGTATTACGGCAATTATTGGACAACCAATAGCATCATTAACAACCATTAACTGGTTTTTGCTGTAGATTACTTTTGGGAGCAGTACATGTCAACGCCGACTTTATTTTGACCCACCCTCGCCGGTTTAGAACTGACCCACCCGGCGATTTTGTTGGTTAGGTGGTAGAGGGAGAGCCGTAGGCTCCAGTCCTCATTTTTTCACGAAGTCGGTAACTATTCCCTCTAATGTTGACGATGTGGGAATGGTGTAAGAGTCGATCCAGAATAGCTGTAGCAAGTATCGGATCGCCCATCAATTCCCCCCATTCACCGAAACTCTTGTTACTGGTTAACAGAATACTCCCTCTCTCGTATCTGGCACTTACTACCTGGAAAAAGAGGTTAGCTGCCAAACTGTCAAACGGTAAGTAGCCAATCTCGTCAATCGTTCGTCAATACTGGGTTGGAAAGCAAAATCGAACTCCTCTAGTGTTTTTCGGTAAGGCAAATGGGCAAGTTTGGTGCGTACCTCCATATTCCGCTTTTGACGTTCCGCTATCTCGGCATCAAGGAGCGTGTTGAGAAAGGACAGATAAGTGGGCTGTCCATGACTTGCCGCTTCCAAGTGAGCATCCAAGAGGAGAGCCGCTTGCTGAAGCCCAAGTTCCTCGAGGCGTAGCCGTGCTTGTTCCAGTTCAATCATGCTCCCACCTCCTTCAACTGCTCATAGACATCCAGTGAACGTACTTCCACTTGCTGCGGTGAAATCTGGCGGGCTTGCGGACGTGGATAGGCATATCCTTGAGTGGTCGAAAGACCTGCGTACTGGTTTTCGCAAAAAACAGTGGTGCGGGATCGATAGACCTTTTGGTGTCGAGCAATACATGTGCCGTCAGCCCAGATTTCTACCCACCCATTCACTTCGCGAACGGTACTCTCACGTCCACTGTACCTCCATGGAACGCCATATCGTACACCATCGTAGCTAACAAATCCGTCTCGACTGATCTGTCTTGGTTCATGCAAGTATTTTTCCCACCGTTCAGTTGAAGGGATGGGCGACAGGTTTTCCTCACGGAGTCGGTCAAAGGGACGTTCGCCGGTTGTTCCATGAATACGGCGGTTAATTCGCTCGCACCAGTGTAGGGCTTGTTGATTGAGATCCTGTAAATCAACGAAGCGTTTGCCAGGAAGAAAGTTGTTTTTTACGTATTGAACGCCTCGTTCCACTTTTCCCTTTGTTTCGGGGCGACGAACTTTGCATACTTTTGGAACAAGCCCAATCGCTGCGGCAAAGTCAGCAAAAAGCGGGTGCCAGCGAGGTTTTCGATCATCTCCCATGCCCAGTACGACGGTTTTCATCTGGTCGGTCAGCATGACTTTTGGGATACCTCCAAAATATTCAAAAGCATGAATCAAGCAACGAAGAAAGCTGTGAATGTCACAACGCTTCGTAAACTCGATATAGGTGGAACGAGAGTACCCCAGTACCATGACAAATACCGGCACTTTTCGGACGGTACCGTCCAAATCTACGTAATCACACAGTCCCCAGTCGACTTGTGCGTATTCACCAGGTTTTGTCTCGTAACGAAGAACAGCGAGAAGCTGTTTGGGAGGACGGATACCCTTCACATAGTCTTTCAAGATGGTACGTCCCCCGGTATAGCCCTTTTCTCGTAGAAGATCGAATAAAACCTCGCAGTTGTAGATGCCTTCTTGAAGCCGTTCCTGCAGGAACGGTTTGAATGGATCAAGCTTGGAACCACGAGATTTACGGATTTCCTTTTCGGGAAAGTATTCACCCCGGAGATATCGGCGAACTGTATTTCGAGAATGCCCCGTTAGACGGGCAATTTCACGAATACTCTTGCCTTCTGCCCTCATGGTATGTAACGATATCACTATCCCACTCCTTAGCATGTGTCTCCCTCCGAAAATTAACTTGCCGTTAATACCGAAGGGGATATATTCGCTAAGGGTGGGTCATTTTCTTTCCGGCGAACCTGGAGCAATTATATCCCGGCGGTGACAGTACAAGAAAAATTCGCAATTGCAAAGCGATTTGTGGCATGGTATTATGCTAGAGGTAGTTAAAAAATGTAAATAAAGGGATGTGATGGTATAGTTAGCGCATTATTACTTTCCTATCCGAAATATCAATAATACAATAATTGCTTAGGAGGTCTATTAATGAAAGTCAAGAAGTTACTAATGTGTTTACTTTTCTCTCTACTTTTATTTTCCAGTTCAATTACGACAACTACATTTGCTGAAGGTACAGCAATTGATCTGGAAGATCAGTATTCCTTGGAAACCATATATTTGAAAGATATTGATAAGTATGAGGATGTACAAGAGTTTATTAAAGAGAACGGTTTTGAGAACCAAATAGCCGAATTGTATAGCCAAGAAGAGCAGCCGGGCTTGAGAAGTTTACGGATGTCGCCTTCAAAGCATAGTGTTGATGAAGAAACAGAAAGAAAACTAATTGAAAAATATGGCCTAGAGAAGCCAGAGCCAGAACAAATACAGTCAAGCCCAAAAGTGATTGTTCAAAGAAATTTAGCTTCAAAGGTTATTGATGGTATCATTGCAATTAGACTAGATGTTGATGACAAATGGGTAGACTTAGATTTAATACATTTACAAACAGGAGTTCGCCCAATTCAAAGAATCACAGGGTTGGTTACACAATACGGATTCATCACCATAACCCGTGCTAGACATTGAAAAAACGTAGATGTTCCTCTATCGTGAAAGTTGTCCTGACCATCACAAGATAGGAGGAAATCTACGTTGTCTAACCAGTTTACCACAGACTTAATCGGCCTTCCATCGTTTCAACTTTCCCATTGGGACAAAACGACTGAAACCGATTGGGTAGTGACTCTCACTCCCAATCCAGCCTCTCATCTGTGTCCTCTCTGCCTGAAAGAGAGCACCAATCATGCTCGCCCAGGGTACCGTCTTCTTCGTCACCGCTTTATTCCTTCATGGGGTACTGTCTGGGTACGTGTTCCTGTATATCGACAACGTTGCCACGATTGCCAGATCACCTGGACTCTCGAATGGGATGGAATTCCCTATCGAGGAACGGCTACTTTTGCGTTTCGTCAAATGGCCGTTGAGTTGTGTCAGAAGAGGGATTTGCTTAGCGTTTCCAAACAACTCGGAATCTGCTATACGACATTGGAACGGTGGTATTACCAACTGGCTCCTCAGCTTCTCGCTAAGCCCCAAGATCATCTTACGCCTACTATGGTCTGTCTGGACGAGTTTGCTCTCCAAAAAGGACACAAGTACGGTGTCAACCTCATGGATGCACAAAGCGGGCATATCTGGCAGGTTACAGAAGGGCGTTCACGTGAGCAGGTTCGTCAGGCTCTCATGAACTGGCCCTTTGCTACGCCTCCACAGGTTGTTGTGACAGACTTGGCTCCTGGAATGGCTGAGACGGTTCACGGTGTTTGGAAGGATGCCACGGTAGTAGCGGACAAGTTCCACGTCATTCAGCTCTTCTCCAAATCGTTAGAAGCTGCTCGTAAACGTACCCGTTCGCGGGGAACTCATCGCCGGGGTAGACATGAACAACGTCTGCTCCACACACCTCCTGATAAACTGAAACCTGAGGAACAGGAGGAATTGAAAGCCTGGTTCGCTCAAGATCCCCATTTGGAACGCCTTTACAACGCTCTTCAGCACATGAGAACGGTATATGCAGCTCAGACAGAAGAGTCGGGAAAAGAAGCACTCCAACAATGGATAACCGAGCACCTCACATCTCCCACCTCTGCCGTCCGTTCGATTGCAAAAACAATCGTTCAATGGCGACAGTCGGTTCAGAATTATTTTTCGTTTCGAGTTACAAATGCTCCGATTGAAGGGACACACAACAAAGTGAAAGTCATCAAGCGACGAGCCTATGGGTATCGCAACATCGAGCGGTTCAAGATTCGAATTCGGCTGGAGTGTAAACCAGCCATATAAAAAAGTGAAAAACTACGCTAGAGGAAGATCAAGCACGTTTAATGGTGAAGAGCTACAATACGAAAAGAATGGTAGAAACTGGGAGATAGGAGAAACTAAGTCTGTCGATAGGTCATCTGTTAAAAACGGTAATTTTTTTTCATGGAAAATACCGAAGGAAGCTGTCTCAGATTATTTTGAATACGATCTTCGAGTTACTGAAAGCAATGTAACTACTAGATTTGATAATAAGGGCGATAGAGATCCGATACACCAAAGGTATAATTTTGAAGTTGATACTTACAAGAGATTAAAGGCAAATGGGGGTCAAAGGCATCATCTTGTTTCAGCTAAAGCACTGAATGACGCAGGGTTTAGCTCTGGGGATGCTCCTTGCATTAGGATGATAACAGAAGATCACTATAACACGCCGAATTATGGAGGGGCAACAAGTTTCCGTAACAAGGAAATGAGGTATTTGCAGAACCAAGAGTATGAAAAACTATTGCAATTTGAAGTTGATGCTCTTAAAGAGGCTGAGGATTCCGAAGGGCGATATAGGAATCTACAAGTTAAATACTATGATGCTATTATAGAAGCATTAAGGGATTACCATGATTATTTTGGAATTGAAATCTAACGTCTTCATTTTAGGTAAAAGGATCAAGCAATAAGATGGAGCCGCAAAATCCATAGTGAACTTGTATATGGGTTTTGTGGTTCTTTTGTACTTCTTTATATAATTATTGCATATACTTATGTCAATGAAGGTGAAGAGAACAATGGATAAACTCACAATCGAGCCTGGTGTCGGGATTGGGACAATAAAACTCGGAATGAGCAAAGAGGAAGTAGCTAAATGTATTAAAGAATATAATCAAAAATACAATGAAGAACATTTTGTTAACAACTATTTTCAGGCTGTTTTTCGTGTGAAATATGATTCAAATGGCAAAGTCAATTGGATAGAGATTCCATCAAGTGTACAAGAAGTTTTTGACTGTGTGTTCATGGATATAGATGTATTTAGAACAAAGGCTATAGATTTGGTGGAAGAAATTGACAAAATAACTAAGTATGATCGAAATTATATTGAACTAGGCTATGCTTATCATTTCCCAGAGATAGGTTTGCTTTTTTGGAGGCCTATTGTGCTCACTGAGGAGGACTTGGAAAAGGAATGGTTTAAAGAGTTAGACCCAGAGATCCAACAGGATGAGATGAGGAATTTGTTTTTTGAAACGGTAACCGTATTCAAGGGGGATATAAATTCTTTTATGTGAATGGGTAGCAGGCTACAGACTATAAGATAGAGAAAATTACGTTTGCTTGTGAAGGATCAGCAGAGGTTCTCAGTACCCCAAGTTCGCTGTTTATATGAGCTTGGGGTGTTTTCTTTTTGGTCTAGTTTCTTCGCCTAAGCTGGGTTTTCATTTCCTTTCTTGGGCACACTAACCTTGCTTGATCTCACATGTCCACGGTCTAGGAGGGGATAGCGTTGAGCCAGTTTTGGAAAGCGTGGCAAAAGCGGAAGAAAACCCTTCAAGAGAAGGCGTTACACCATCATGCCGACAGAAGCATGGAAAGTGTTGCGGATAAAGAGCTTTCGCTGGAAGTGGACGAAAACATCATCATGATCGAACAAGAGCTGGGCAGGTGCGACGATCTGGTCGTCCGCCGCTTCCGCGACAAGCGGGGGACAGAGTGCGCGATTGTGTTTCTCGACGGGATGGTTGATCGCAACGTCATCAGCGAATACATCATCTCGTACTTGAGCAACCCGCAAATCCCCGATATTCTTCCTGCCTCCAATGAGCTGGAGTCGACGGACGGGCTGAGACAGGTCATTCGCAACATCTTGTCAGGAAGCGCCGTGCTCATGCGCAATGGCGACAACAAAGCGTATTTGAACAACACGCGGGGCTGGGACCGCCGAAGCGTCGACGAGCCGCAGACCGAGTCTGTCGTGCGCGGGCCGCGGGACGGCTTTTGCGAGACGCTCTGCGTCAATTCCGCCTTGATCCGGTTTCGCCTGAAAGACCCGAACCTGAGAGTGCACCATATGGTGATCGGCCAACGGACGCAGACAGATGTTTACGTCATGTACATTGATGGCCTGGCCCATCCGCCGATGGTGCAAGAAATGCTGGCGAGATTGGAGAAAATCAACGTCGATTCGATTTTGGAGAGCGGCTACATCGAGCAACTGATTCAGGACCGCCGCTGGTCGCCCTTTCCGCAGATTCAAAATACGGAGAGGCCGGACAAGGTCGTGGCAAACTTGCTGGAAGGCAAGGTGAGCATTCTGGTGGACGGAACGCCTTTTGCCTTGATTGCCCCGGCTGTTTTTTCCCAGTTTTACCAAAGTCCAGAGGATTATTACGAGCGGTTTTACATCGCGACGTTGCTGCGATTTATCCGCATTATCAGTATTACAATTGCGCTGCTGTTGCCTTCGCTCTACATCGCCTTTAGCTCGTTTCATCCTGAGATGATTCCTTCCCGGCTCGTCATCGCGATGGCGGCAGGGAGATCGACGGTGCCGTTTCCTTCGCTGGTAGAGGCGCTGTTCATGGAGCTGGCGATTGAGATTTTGCGGGAGGCGAGCGTCCGGCTGCCAGGGCCGATCGGACCTACGATCGGGATCGTCGGGGCGCTGGTGGTCGGGGAGGCAGCCGTATCCGCGGGTCTGGTCAGCCCTGTCATGGTTATCATCGTGGCGGTGACGACCATCGGTTCCTTTGCTTCGCCCAGCTACAGTGCGGCGATTGCCATTCGGATGCTGCGCTTCCCGGTCATGCTGCTCGCAGGAATGTTCGGCCTGTACGGAATCATGCTGTTTTTGATCGTCATCCTGATTCATTTGTCATCGCTCAAGTCGTTCGGCGTGCCCTACATGTCGCCGCTTAGCCCGTTGAATCTGAAGGGGATGAAGGATTTGTTCATCCGTGCGCCCCATCACTTGTTGAGAACTCGCCCGACGATGTTTCACATCCAGGATGAAATCCGCATGAGAGAGGATGAAAAACCGTGAGCAGGCAGGACGTGAGCAGCCGACAACAAACGTTTTCCTTGTGGCAGCAGACGTCCTTGATTACCAGTACGCTGATCGGCGTAGGCATTTTGACATTGCCGCGTTCCACCTCAGCCATCTTGTATGAAGCGGGCTGGATGTCGCCTGTATTCGGTTCCGTCATTGCCTTTGTGTCTGTCTGGATGATCGCAAAGCTCAGCCAGCGTTTTCCGGGAATGACCTTCGTCGAGTACAGCACGATCGTCTGGGGGGCCAAAAAAAATTCGCGGCTGGGCAAGTGGCTCAGCTTCCCCTGGATTCTCGCCTATCTCGGCTTCATGTACCTTGCGACCGGGCTTGTCTCCCGCATCTTTGGCGAAGTCGTAGTGACTTCCGTTTTGCTCGACACACCGCTGGAAGTCATCATTATTACCATGTTTGCGCTGGCATTCATCCTCACGTTGCACGATCTGGATGTCGTGGCCCGGATCAATGAGCTGTTGCTGCCGCTCGTTTTGCTCCCTGTGCTGTTCATTGCGCTCGCCTCGTTTCAAAAAGCGGAGTGGAACAATCTGCTGCCGCTTTTTCGAGCGACCGGCCCGTCGCTGCTCAAGGGAGCTTACGAAGCGGTCTACTCTTTTTCCGGCTACGAAATCATGCTCATTTTTTTCGCCTACGCGCACGAAAACAAGAGCAAAGTAAAAGCTGGTTTTTACGGCATCGCGATCACGCTGGTCGTCTACACCTTGATCGTAGTGGCGGGCATCGTCGTCTTCGGCTACGAGGAGCTGCAGCGTGTAGCCTGGCCAACCTTGGAGCTGGTGAAGACCACACAGGTGCCGGGACTGATTTTGGAAAGGCTGGAATCCGCCTTTCTGGCCGTGTGGGTAACGGCTGTTTTTACTACCGTGGCCAACGCCTACTACGCTTTCATTTACGGCTTGCGCCAGTTGTTCAACAGAGGGATGGGTTTTCAGCGAATCCTCTCGGCAGTCATGTTCATCCCCCTTTACTTTATCGCGCTGTGGCCGCAAAACATCGTAGAACTGTTTTGGATCAGCTCCTATTTGGGCGTTTACAGCCTCATCCTCAATTTGGGGATCCCTATTCTCTATTTGACAATGCTTTTCATCCGGGACCTGGGGCGAAAACAAAAGGAGAGGAATGCAGATGGCTAAAGGATGGCTTGGGCTGGCAGTTCTGTGCGTGTGCGTCTCTCTTTTGACGGGCTGCTGGGACAGAAGGGAGCTGGAGGAGCGCACTTCCGTACTTGCCATTGCGGTAGATATGGTAGAGGGACAAGAAGAGTTGTACAGATTGACTGTGCAAATTCCGATCCCGATCAAGATCGCCGGAAGCAGTGGACAAGGCGGCGGCGGAAATGCCGATGCGGTCAAGATCATGAGCGTGACGGGCCGGACGATTCTCGATGCCAACAACAATCTGCAAATTCGGCTGAACCAGAAGCTGTTTTTGGGCCATACCCGCGTGCTTGCCGTCAGTGAAGAAGTAGCGAGAAAAGGCATCGGCGACATTATGGACAGCTTTCGCCGGGAGCCGCAAATCCGCCGCCTGATGTGGCCGATCGTCGTCAAGGGGGAAGCGGCCACCTTGCTCAAAATCAAGCCGCAGCTCGCGCAAGTCCCCGTCGTGTTTCTGATGGACCTGATCGAAAACGGAGCGAAGATGGGCACGATTCCCGATCAGACGCTGGGAGACTACTTCAACCAGACCTCGAACAAGACGATGGAGCCTTTTCTCAACTACGTTCAGGCGAGCGCGACCGAGGTACGCTGGAGAGGCGTGGCCGTCTTTCGCGGGCACAAAATGGTAGGGACGCTCAACGAAGTGCAGTCGTGGTCGTTTTTGCAACTGCGAAACGAAGAGCGCGGGGGCGATGTCGTCATCCCGCTGCCCGGTACGGACAACGGCTATGTGACATTCCGGCCTCACTTTGTCAAAACGAGACTGGATTTGAAAGGAAGGAACAACAAAGGGGCGCTTGCCGCGATGTTTTCCTGCGAGCTGCAGGGAGATATCGTGGAAGTGACCGCCAATACGAACATGTCCCCGGAAGTTTTCATCCAGAAAATGCAGAGCTTGATTAAAAAGGAGATGGAGGAACGGGCGAAAAAGCTGTTTCACCAGTTGCAAAAGGAGTACAACAGCGACATTTTGAGGCTCGGGCTGGCGCTTCGAGCGCACCACTACCGGGATTACTGGGAGAAGCACGACTGGAAGAAGGATTTTAAAAATTTTCCAATTGGCGTTGACTATACGATCAAAATTCGCCGTTTAGGTATGGAAATGCAATAGGAGCCGATAAAGATGGGAAATCAAAGGGGCAACATCAGTACATGGCAACTAATCGCAATCCTGATTAGCTCGATGATCGGGGTGGGAATCCTTACCTTACCGCGTACCGCCAGCACGGAACTGCAGGAAGTGGGCTGGCTGGGGCCTCTCGTTGGCGGGTTGATTGTGGTTATCCCTCTTATGGCGATCATCTATTTGAGCAGGCAGTATCCAGGACTGACCTTTGTAGAGTACGGCCCGCTCGTCTTTGGCGGCCATCGGCACCCGTGGTTGGGAAAAATTCTCAACATCCCGTGGGTGCTTTTGTACCTCCTGTTTCAATTTTTGAATACGGCGATGGTCGCCCGCGGGTTTGGCGAGGTCATTGTCACGTCTGTCCTGCTGGACACGCCCCTTGAAGTGATTTTGCTGACTTTGCTTTTGATCGTCTTGTACTTGTGCATGCACGAGTTCGAGGTGCTGGTCAGGGTCAACGAGCTGTTGTTTCCGATCATGTTTGTGCCGATCCTCATCATCCCGTACGTGACGATCAACAGTGCGAACTGGTACAATCTGCTGCCGCTGCACATTGATTCATGGCAGGGAGTGGCCAGCACCGCGATTGGAACGTTTACGATGTACACGGGATTTGAGCTGATGATGATCTACTTCGGGCTGGCGATGCCGGGAGCGCGGATTTCGCTGGCGGCCTGGAGCGGGTTTGCCTTCACGATCGTGTCGTATGTGCTGACCGCTGCGGCGGGCATCGTGGTGTTTGGCTACGAGGAGTTGCAGCATCTGATCTGGCCGACGCTGGATATGGTCAAAACCGCGCAACAAACCGGCTGGTTTCTGGAACGGATAGAGTCGGCTTTTCTCACGATCTGGATGGCGTCCGTGTTTACGACGTTCGGCAACATGTACTACTCGATGATTTTCGCCACGCGGCTGTGGTTGAAAAAAGGGATCCGCTTTCAGCGAATCATCGCGCTGATCTTCTTCTTCCCGCTTTTTTACGTCGCGCTGTGGCCGCAAAACATCGTCGAATTTTTTGCCTACGCCCAAAAGCTGACGTATTTCAGCTACTTGCCAACGGTGCTCTTTCCGATTTTGCTGGCTGTGCTTCAGTTGATTCGTTCGCGCTCCTCGCAGCAGGTGGCAGAAGACAAAAAGGGAGAGACGTAGTGGCGTCTCTCCCTTTTGCTCGTGTTCGGTTGGCTTTCCAATTAAATCGGCTTTTCCGCTTGAGCGGGCAGATGGGAAGCGATAGTTTCGACCATCTCCTGGCGGGAGGAAGCATCGCTGTTTTGCCACAGCACTTCAAACAGGACGCCGAGACCAGGCAAGGTTTTTTCCTGGCCGCTTGCGATCGCATCGCTGATCGTTTCTTCTACCGCTCCGGAATCCGAGCCTTGCATTTTGTACATGATCGCTTGACGCAAATTGAGCGAGGCAATGTTCATACCTTAGCCAGCACCTCTCTTGTGAGAATAAATTCATGAGTTAGTATTTGTCTTCGCCGGATTGCTCATACCCCTTTGTCGCGAAGCGATTTCATTGGACACGGGCATCTTTTGGTTTCGCCTGTGCAAAGCTACGCTGTCTAATGCTATAATGCAAGTTATTGGATATAGGATCGAAGGAGAAGATCAGCATGTCAAAACAGTTTGCCATCATCGGAATGGGCCGTTTTGGTTCCAGTGTTGCCAGGACGCTGTACGAGATGGATTACGAAGTCATGGGCATTGATGAAAACGAAGAGCGCATCAATGAAAATATTCAGTATGTCACCCACGCTGTCGCGGCTGATTCGACAGATGAACGCGCCTTGAAGGAAATCGGCATTCGCAACTTCGACGTAGTGGTCGTGGCGATCGGGGTCGACATTCAGGCGAGCATCCTCACTGTCTTGACGCTGAAGGAGCTGGGCGTGAAAAAAATCGTCGCCAAAGCGCAAAATGAGCGGCACGGACAAGTGTTGTACAAAGTAGGGGCCGACCGCGTCGTTTTCCCGGAGCGGGACATGGGCGTGCGTGTGGCGCACAATCTCATCTCCGCAAACGTCCTCGACTTTATCGAGCTGGCGGAGGACTACAGCGTGGCAGAGGTCGTCGTATCGTCCAAGCTGGTCGGGCAAAACTTGAGACAGCTCGACATCCGCAGAAAGTACGAGGTCAACGTCATCGCGATCAAAAGCGGGGACAAATTCAACATCGCTCCAAGCCCGGATGAAGTGATCCAGTACGGAGACGTTCTTGTTGTAATCGGAAACAACAAAGACTTGAAAGCATTTGAGGAGCGGGCATAACGATGGCACATGAAATCATTACTTCAGTTCAAAATCCGCTGGTGAAAAGACTGCACCAGTTGCTCGATAAAAAAGGCCGGGAGGAGCAGGGACGCTACCTCGTCGAAGGCGCGCATCTGGTGGAGGAGGCGCTGAACAGCGGGGCGGAAGTGACGACCATCCTGTACGATCAGGAGCGCAGCCTCGATCCCGCCTGCCAGCGGGCATTGGCGAACCATCCCCAGGCTACGCAAGTAATCGCGGCGTCCGCTGCGGTTTTGGCCAAGCTGTCGGAAACGAAATCGCCGCAAGGAATCGTCGCGGCAGTGAAGAAGACGGCGAGTCAGTGGGACGAATGGGTTGACAAGCTGTCAGCCAAGGAAAATGCCCTGCTTTTGTTCCTCGATGAAATCCAGGACCCGGGCAATTTGGGCACGATTTTGCGAACGGCAGAGGCCGCCGGTGTGGATGGAGTCGTGCTGGGCAAGGGCAGCGTCGACATTTACAACGGAAAAGTCGTGCGGGCCACGATGGGCGCCATGTTCCGCCTGCCTGTCTTTTCGCGGGAGCTCGCTGCCACGGCAAACGAGTGGAAGCAGCAAGGCGGGCGTGTCCTCGTCTCGTCCTTGGCACAAGACAGCGTGTCCTACGATCAGGCGAATTATTGCGGCAAGATCGCGCTCGTCATCGGCAACGAAGGCCGAGGCGTGTCCAAAGAGATGCTGGCCTGCGCCGACCAGCTCGTGCACATTCCGCTGTACGGCAAAGCGGAATCGCTGAATGCCGCCGTCGCGGCGGGCATTTTTGTGTATGAAGCGCAGCGCAACAGAAGACAGTGACAGCAAAGCAGGGATACTGGGGAAAAGAGTCCAGTGTCCCTGTTTTTTTTCGTGTGAATTTTGGGAGGGCGATCAGCAGGGCAAGGTGAAAGGGGGCGTGCTGTAGTTTCTGGATGGTGCGATTTAGCTCGCGTGGCATTACAGTTTGCGCCGTATCACAGCCCGCGCCGCCTCACGCCGCATCAAAGTCCGCACCTCACCACCACCGACACCCTACCTCACCGCGCTTCTCATTCCCCGGTTTCCCCCACTTCCGCAAAGTACCCGATGAGAAAGTTGCGAAACTTACGCGCAGCAAGCGATAAGTACCGCTTCTCGTTCCAGGCAATCTGGAAATTGCGCTGGCACACGGGAAACTCAATCCGCAGCAGGTTCAGCGGGGAGCCCGGGCCTCCGCAGTTGCCTACGAGCGCGACGCCTAGCCCCGCCCGGACGAGGCTGGCAATGGCGGCAGGCTCGTCGACCCGGCAGACGAAGTTAGGCGTGATCCCGGCTTCTCGGAAAAACAAATCGTTCATTTTTTGAAAAGGAAACCCTTCCTTGTACCCGATAAACGGGTCCTCCGCCAGTTCGCTCAAGCGAACGCTTTTCCTCCCCGCAAACCGATGTCCGTGGGGAACGGCCAGGTACACTTCTTCTTTCAGGAGGGACACCGCGCTAATGTCGGGCCGATTGATTGGCAGCGCTGTAAAGCACATGTCGACTTCGCCAGCCTCCACCAACTGCGTCATTTCTTCCATCGAAGCTTGCGTAATCCGAAAGCTGACTTCCGGATACAGCGCGAGAAACTCGCCCAGCGCATCCGTCAACCGATCCAGCGTCGACGTGGCGAGGTGAATGCTCCCTTGTTCAAGTCCGGCCAGCTCGGACACTTCTTTTCTGCCTTCTTCCAGCAGGGTGAGCGCCTTTTCGACTTTGTCCAGAAAAGCTTTGCCGAACGCATTCAGACGAATCCGGCCTCTGTGTCGGTCGAACAAGGGAACTCCCAAGTCTTCCTCCAGCCTCGAAATCGTCTTGCTCAGCGCAGGCTGCGCGATGCACAGCTCCTGGGCTGCCTTCGTCATGTGCTCCGTCCGGGCTACCGTGCGAAAATAGTGCAACTGCAACAACTCCATGCGCATGCTCTCCTTTCCTATATACCTGAGTATATGATCTGTATGATTTAAGATATATTTTTGTTTATATGTAAGTGATTGTAAAATAAAGCATGCAAGGAGCACAACACACTTTGGCTCAACGTCTCCCAAGTGACTCGCTGGGCAGTGTCAGAGTGGAAGAGTGGACAGAGGGGAGGCTGAGCGTCCAGAAAGGTGCCGCCCACCAGCAAACAGCCTAGCGAAAATTCGCCTCACACCTGCCTCGCGCGCCCGTTTCCATCCAGCTTTCCTGGTTCTTGGGGCGCTCTGCACGAGCATAGTATGGTTTTGTTATATGCCTATGTGCCGTAGCCGTATGGTGATAGGCAACGCGGAAGGAACAGGAAAGCCGCTCAAAAGGTGGAGGACACGAAGCGAACAAACATCGAATGATGGGAGGATTCTTCATGAAACAATTGCAAATTGGCATTATTTTGGGAAGCACGCGCCAAGGGCGGGTAAGCCCGCAAGTCGCAAACTGGGTGAAAGGCATTGCCGATGACCGCGGAGATGCGACGTATGAAATTGTAGATATCGCCGAGTTTCAATTGCCTTTTTTCGGGGAAGGCACAGGCAATGAGCCTGGCCTGGTCGCTTGGTCCAAAAAGCTTTCCAGCTTGGATGGATTCGTGTTCATCGTCCAGGAGTACAATCACAGCATCACGGGAGCATTGAAAAACGCGCTGGATTCGGCACGCACGGAATGGAACAACAAGGCTGCGGGCATCGTCAGCTACGGATCGACGGGCGGGGCGCGTGCAGCCGAGCATTTGCGCGGAATTTTGGGAGAGCTGCTCGTGGCAGACGTCCGCGCGCACCCGACATTTTCGATCTTTGCCGATTTCGAAAATTTCCAAACATTCAACCCCGCCGAACTGCACGTAGGTAAAGTAAACGCCATGCTAGACGAACTGATTGCCTGGAGCGGCGCATTAAAAACATTGCGTTAAACGTTGTTACCCAATCCGGAAAAATATAGGAGAGTTGCACAATGAGAGCAGCAGCATTTCGTTCAATAGGCGGACCAGAGGTCATGGAGGTCATGACGTTTCCCGATCCGCAGGCGGGTCCGGGGCAAGTTAGGGTCCGCGTGAAAACGGCCGGGGTACAGCATTACGATTGCGCGATCCGAAGCGGCTGGACACCCCAAGGCATTTCCGTAAAGCTTCCGCAAATTCCCGGCAACGAGTTCGCTGGCATCGTGGACCAGGTAGGCGAAGGCGTTAAAAAGTCCGCCTCCCCTTGCTTGGCGAGCTCAGCGCTGACAGCCGCGAACTGATCTGCCGCCCGCTCGCACAAAACAAAAGGCAAAAAGGCGAGAGCCGTTCAGAGAAAACCATTCTCCGGCGCTACCTCTTTCGCTTCTCCCTGCGCCATGCAAAAGAAAAACAAAAAGGCATTCCAACAACAAAGTTGAAATACCTGCATTCATGCCGCTATCAGCCGATCTTTTGCTCGCTTTTTTTCTCTTTAAATTCCTCGCGCGCCAGTTGCCACTGATCCTGCGCCATGCGGATGATACCGCTCTCAATCGTATGGTTGCGAAAAGCGAGCGCCTTGCCGAAATATTTGATCGCCAGTTCGAATTTTTCCAGACGGCGGTACAGCTCGCCGATCAGGTACAGCAGTCTGACCTCGGACATTTCCTTGTCACCGCGGGCATAGTCGGAGTGAATGTACGATTCCTCGTACTCGTCGACCGCCATCGCGATGAAGCGCAGCTCTTCCGGGAGATTGTCCATGTAGCGGTACAGCCAGGCGAGCCGCAAGTACAGGCCCGCTTTGACCGAGTGCGGCTGATCGGTCAGCTCGGCGGCGTAAATCGCCAGCTTGTAGCTGACAATCGCTTCCTGCACCTTGCGAATGGAGCCGAAATCTTTTGGCTGCCACTTCATGGAGATGTGCTCCTCGACGGCCTGTTTTTGCCACGGAGCGAGCTTGCTTGTGAACTGATCGGTGAAGGCGAAGCCGCATACCGGGCAGACGTTGACGGTATATAAAATCGGATTCAGCGACTGCTCCTTGAACGTGGTATAGAAGTCGCTGTCGCGGTGAATCATGGTAAGAGCGCCGGTTCTGATCCGTTTGGTGGAAAAAGTCGCTTGGCAATGCCGACAGACGCATGTCTTATCATAAAGGGCCGTAACCTTCTCGATCATGTCAAAAGTCCCCTTTCGGATTCGCGAAAATCGAACTAGGGAGAACAAGTGATATGTAACATTTGTATAATTGAAAGTTCTCTCTTGTTGCGCTATAATTTTCCTACATCTCGATTATAACGCAAAGCGATGACGGAGACTAGTACGCAGGTCCTATCTGTTTTTCAGGGAGAAGGTGCCACAGACTGCGAGCATCTTTAGCACGATAGCTGCCGAATTCACTCCGAAGCCGCACTCTGAACCGCTTTCGCGCAGTAGGAGCAGCCGGGTCATTCCCGTTACCAATGAGCTGAAGTGAGACAGAAGTCTCGTTCGCTGTTAGTGATATTGTCACAGCTTTGTCACGAAAGCGAGCCGTCTGTCTAACAAGGGTGGTACCGCGAGAAAAAAGTAACTCGTCCCTTTTTGGGGCGGGTTTTTCTTTTTTTATCTACAGAAAAAAGGAGCGATACGAAGTGCAAACTCGGTTGCAAGAAATGAAGGAGTCCGGGCTGGGGCAAATCAGCCAGGTGACGGAAGCTGCACAACTTCAGGAGTTGCGCGTCAAATATTTGGGGAAAAAGGGCGAGCTGACAGAACTGCTGCGCGGGATGGGCAGCCTGTCTCCCGAAGAGCGTCCGGTAGTCGGGCAACTGGTCAACGAAGTGCGGGAAGCGCTGGAGACAGCTTTTTCCAGAAAGCAGCAGGCGATTGAAGAAGCGGCGCTGAACGCGAAGCTGTCGTCCCAGACGGTAGACGTAACCTTGCCAGGGCGTCCGGTGCCTGCCGGAACGATGCACCCGCTCTCCCGCATCATCGAGGAGATCGAAGACATTTTCATCGGTCTGGGCTTCGAGGTGGCAGAAGGACCAGAAGTGGAGATGGACCACTTCAACTTCGAAATGCTCAACCTGCCAAAAGACCATCCGGCGCGCGACATGCAGGATACGTTTTACGTGACGGACGAAATTTTGATGCGCACCCATACGTCTCCGGTGCAGGCGCGGACGATGCTGAAAAAAGAAGGCAAGACGCCTGTGAAGATCATCT
Source organism: Brevibacillus agri (assembly GCF_004117055.1). Taxonomy (NCBI): domain Bacteria; kingdom Bacillati; phylum Bacillota; class Bacilli; order Caryophanales; family Paenibacillaceae; genus Brevibacillus; species Brevibacillus agri. Next base: position 4,221,068 of record NZ_CP026363.1, on the reverse strand, counting down.
GTCCCGGAAAAGTGTATCGCCGCGACGATGACGATGCGACCCACTCCCACCAGTTCACGCAGATCGAGGGCCTCGTGGTTGACAAAGGCATCGGCATGAGCGATCTGAAAGGGATTCTGCTGACGTTTGCCCGCCAAATGTTCGGGGAAAACCAGCAAATTCGCCTGCGTCCGAGCTTCTTCCCGTTCACCGAGCCTAGCGCAGAGGTCGACCTGCAATGCTTCAACTGCGGCGGTCACGGCTGCCGCGTGTGCAAGCAAACGGGCTGGATCGAGATTTTGGGCTCCGGCATGGTGCACCCGCGCGTGCTGGAAATGGCCGGCTACAATCCGCAGGAAGTCAGCGGCTTTGCTTTCGGAATGGGGGTAGAGCGTATCGCGATGCTCAAATACGGCGTGGAGGACATCCGCCATTTTTATACCAACGACGTTCGTTTCCTGCGTCAGTTCAACCGAGGCTAGAGAGGAGAGGCAAAGATGAAGGTATCGTATCAATGGTTATCCGAATACGTCGATCTGAGTGGAACGACGCCCCAGGAGCTGGCTGAGAAGCTGACTCGCAGCGGGATTGAGGTAGACGCAGTAGAATCGCGCAACGCAGGTGTTTCCGGTGTAGTGATCGGGTATGTCAAAGAACGCAGCAAGCACCCGGACGCTGACCGTCTGAGCGTATGCGTGGTCGATGCGGGGCAAGGCGAAGACCTGCAAATCGTCTGCGGAGCGCCAAACGTAGACAAAGGGCAAAAAGTACCCGTCGCGCTGATCGGCGCAAAACTGCCCGGGGGCCTGAACATCAAGCGCTCCAAGTTGCGCGGCGTGGAATCCCAGGGCATGATTTGCTCGGCAAAAGAGTTGGGGCTAAACGACAAGCTGCTGGCAAAAGACCAGCAGGAAGGCATCATGGTGTTGCCGGAGGATGCGGAAATCGGTATGGACGCAGTCTCCTACCTCGGGCTGGACGACTACGTGCTGGAGCTTGGCCTGACGCCAAACCGCTCTGACTGCCTGAGCATGCTCGGCGTTGCCTACGAGGTGGCCGCTATCTTGGGCAAAGAAGTGGTGCTGCCGCAAATCGAGCTGACCGAAGACGGCGGGGAGAACCCGCTGGAAGTTACGATCGCAGCCGAAAACGAATGCTACCAATACCACGGCCGCCACTTCACGAATGCCAAAATTGCGTCTTCCCCGCAATGGATGAAAAATCGCCTGATGGCAGCAGGCATTCGCCCGATCAACAACGTGGTAGACGTCACCAACTACGTTTTGCTGGAGTACGGGCAGCCGCTGCACGCGTTTGACGCGGCGCAGGTTCAGGACCGCAAAATTGTCGTCCGCCTGGCAAACGCAGGGGAAAAGCTCGTTACTTTGGATGACCAGGAGCGCGAACTGGATGAGCAGACTCTCTTGATCGCCGACCCGGCAAAAGGCTTGGCCATCGCAGGCGTGATGGGCGGAGCCAACTCCGAGATTACGAACGAGACGAAGGAAATCATTCTCGAAGCCGCCTGGTTTACGCCAAAAACAGTCCGCCGCACCGCCCGCACACTCGGCATGCGCACAGAAGGCTGCGTCCGTTGGGAAAAAGGCGTCGATCAGGCGCGCGTGCAGGAAGCGGGAGAGCGTGCCGCTGCTTTGATCCAGCAACTGTCCGGGGCCAGCGTGTCCAAAGGCATCCGCTCCGCAGTCGTAAACGAAGCGAAGCCGGCCGTTGTCACGGTGACTTTGGACAAAATCAATCAACATCTGGGAACGAGCCTGTCTGCCGCAGACGTTTCCCCGATTTTTACGCGTTTGCAATTTCCGTTCACAACCGAAGGCGAAAGCTGGACCGTTACCGTGCCGACGAGACGCGGCGACATTACGCTGCCGGAAGATTTGGTGGAGGAAGTGGCGCGTCTGTACGGCTACGATAACATCCCGACCAGCCTGCCGACTGGCTCGACCACGCAAGGCCAACTGACGCACGAGCAAAAGCTGCGCCGCACGATCCGTCACCATCTGATCGGCACGGGCTTGAGCGAGGCGATTTCCTACGCACTGGTGCACCCGGACCGCGTGGAGGCAGTTGCGGGTCTGCATCAGGAAAAAGTAAACCCGGTGTCCCTCTTGATGCCGATGAGCGAGGAGCATAGCACGCTGCGCACCAGCCTCGTTCCAAGTCTGTTGGAAACCGTCGCGTACAACAAAAATCGGCAAAATCACGACGTCGCCATTTTTGAGCTGGGCCGCGTGTTTTTGACGCGCGAAGAGTCGCTGACGCAGCTTCCGGAAGAGCGTCTGTACGTGGCAGGTGCGCTGACAGGGCAGCTTTTGCCGCAAAACTGGATGGGCGCGAAACAGCCTGTAGACTTTTATCAGGTCAAAGGGATTGTCGATTCGCTCCTGGCGCGCCTGGGCATCCGCACAGCCCAGTACAAAGCGGCAGCGGACATTGCCGGCATGCACCCAGGCCGTACAGCGGAAGTATGGGCAGGCGACAAACGGTTGGGCTATCTGGGGCAAGTACACCCAGGTACGGAAAAAGCGTACGATCTGTCTGAGACGTACGTGTTCCAGTTCGATGTGGCTGTGCTGATCGAGGCGGCTGCCGAGGTTGGACACTACAGCCAGTTGCCTAAGTTCCCGGCTGTAACGCGCGACCTGGCGCTGGTCGTAGACCGCAGCGTGCCTGCGGGTGCGTTGGAAGCGACTATTCGCGAAGCGGCGGGCGAGCTGCTGGAGTCGTTGACCTTGTTCGATGTGTACACAGGCGAGCGGATTGCACAGGACAAGAAGAGCATGGCGTTTGCTCTCGTGTTCCGTCACGCGGAGCGCACCTTGCAGGATGAAGAAATCCAGCAGGTGACAACCGCTGTCGTCGAAGCGTTGAAAAACCGGACGGGTGCCGAACTGCGGATGTAAGATGGCTTGACGAACTCTGACATTTTCAGTAACCTAAAAAGGATACAGTAGAGCAAAGGTCGCAGTAGGGAGGAACCCCTCGTGCAAGGTGATGGGAAAAATCGTTTGACGGTGGATATCTTCGGCCAACAATACCGGCTCAGTGGCAAGGCAAGTGTCAATCACATACGCATGGTGGCCGGTTTCGTTGATGACAAGATGAACGAAATCGCGAACGGCAACCATCGACTGGACACCGCTAAAATTGCCGTACTCTCTGCGGTAAACATCGCGGATGAATACTTCCGCTTGCGGCAGGAGTACGAAGAACTGCTGAAGATCCTTCAGGAAGATGCAAATGATAAGCCGATAGATTAAGGAGAAAAGAGGGGCGCTGGCCTCTCTTTTCGCGTTGTGCGGCAAAAGCTTGGACAAAAAGGAGGGGCAACTCATGGAAGTGGGCAACCAACTGACTACAGATAGCGAAGACTGGACGCTGGCAGAAAAAAACGAGAAACTGGGAGCGGTCTTGCGCGAAATGGGGACAGTGCTGGTGGCGTTTTCAGGCGGCGTGGACAGCACGTTTTTGCTGGCGAGGGCGGTTGAGGAACTGGGCGAGGCAGCGATTGCCGTGACTGCCGCTTCGGAAACGTTTCCCACCCGCGAGTTTGAGGCGGCGAAGCGGCTTGCCGCCCAGCTTGGCGCACGGTTTGTCACAACGGAAATTCGCGAGATGGAAAATCCGAATTTTGTGTCCAATCCGGTGAACCGCTGCTTTTATTGCAAAGACGGCCTGTACGAGCATTTGGGCCGGATGGCCGAAGAAAACAAATGGAAGGCAGTCATTTGCGACGGAGCGAACATGGACGATCGCGGCGACTACCGTCCCGGTCGGATGGCTGCCGCCCAGCGCGGTGTGCGCAGCCCGCTGCAAGAGGCCGGGTTTTACAAAGACGAGATCAGGGCGCTGTCCAAGGAAATGGGGCTGCCTACGTGGAACAAACCGTCCTTTGCTTGTCTTTCCTCCAGGATTCCCTACGGCTCGGAGATTACGCTGGAAAAAATCGACCAGATCGACCGGGCGGAAGGCTATCTGCTCAGCCTTGGCTTTCACCAGGTCAGGGTGCGCCACCACGACACGATTGCGCGCATTGAGGTCAGCCCGGCGGATTTCAGCCGCCTGCTCGCACACCACGTCGAGATCAACAGGACGCTGCAGGAGATCGGCTTTTCCTACGTGACGCTCGATTTGTTCGGCTATCAGACGGGCAGCATGAACGCCGTGCTGGGAACGGAAGTGAAAAAACAGCATGGATGACGTCAAACGCATTTTGCAGCAAGTCGCTTCCGGACGGTTGAGCGTGGAGCAGGCCGAGGAGCAGCTTTCCGGGATCAGCCGCCTGGACTACGCCACTCTCGATCTGGCGCGTTCAGCGCGGACGGGATTTCCCGAAGTCGTCTACGGAGAGGGCAAAAGCGCCAGTCAGCTCGTCGGGATTATGGAACGGCTGCGCGAGCATCAAAAGCTCGTTTTGGTCACCAGGGCAAGCGAGCAGCAAGCAGACAAAGTCCGGAAGCGGTGGCCAGACGTCCAGTACATAGCAGAGGCGCGCTTGCTTTTGTCCACAAAAGAGCTGCTCGTGCCGGAGCGTGACGGCTACGTCGCGGTCGTGGCAGCGGGCACGTCAGACTGGCAGGTGGCGCAGGAAGCGGCCTGGACGGCGCGCTGCTTTGGCAGTGAGGTCAAGGTGATTGTCGATGTGGGGGTCGCCGGAATCCATCGGCTGTTCCAGCGCCTGGAGGAGATCAGGGGTGCCAGCGTCATCGTCTGTGTGGCCGGCATGGAGGGGGCGCTCGCCAGCGTACTGGCTGGACTCGTCGACAAGCCGGTTATCGCGGTGCCTACGAGCGTCGGCTACGGCGCCAGCTTTGGCGGCGTTTCGGCGCTGTTGACCATGCTCAACTCGTGTGCTAACGGAGTCGCGGTAGTCAATATCGACAATGGCTTTGGCGCAGGCTACCTGGCTGGGATGATTCATCGCCAGTCTGCACAACCGCAATAGAAGGCCGATCAAACTGAAAAAGAGCCAGCCCGCATGTGACGGGTTGGCTCTTTTCGCGTAAAGCGGATCTTACGTTTCCTGGCGGTTTCCGGCATCCCCATTGCGCATGTCCATATGGGTCTTGATCGGAATGAACAGGTCGATGATCCCGATTACCAAAGACGCCAGAAGCGCTCCGATGACAGTCACATGGAAACCGGAGACGATAAACTGTGTCAGGTAGATCACGACAGCGCTGACGAGGAAGCCGATGATTCCGCGATTGTAGGGGGAAATGCGATCTCCGAACATGGCTTCCACGACCCAGCCCAAGAGGGCGATTACGACAGCGGCAAGAAAAGCAGTCCAGAAGCTGCTTACAGAAAACCCGGGTACCAGAAAGCCGACGAACATCAGGACGACGGAAGCGACGACGAAGCGGACGAGATGACGCATGATCGTCATGTAAACTCCTCCTTTTGGATTGGTTCATTTTCATTCTGGCTATTTCCGAGCCGAACTATGCCAAAGCGGGTGCGTGTAAAATTATCCTTGGAACGGCTGACATGATATAATGAGGAAATCGCAGTGATTGAAGGTTCAGACCGTTGTACTTATCCGCTTAAGTCCGACGGTCGCCGGTGAGGAAATAAGGAGGATACAGTGGAACAACGGGTATTAAAAACTTTGGAATACGATAAAATTATCGCCCTGTTAGTCGACAAGGCATCTTGCACATATGGAAAAGAAAAAGCAGCGGAACTGACCCCCTTCGTGCGGCTGGACGAAGTGAAAATCGCCCAGCAGGGCACCGAAGAGGCTGCCACTGTCCTGCGCCTGAAAGGCAGCGCTCCGCTCGGCGGCATTCGCGATATCCGCGGTTCTGTGCAGCGCGCCAGGCTGAATGCGATGCTCGCGCCGATGGAGCTATTGGACATCGCCAGCACGGTCATGGCGGGGCGCCGTTTGAAGACGTTTTTGCTGGACATGTGCGAGGACCACGAAATGCCGCTCATAAAGCAGCAAGCCGAGCGCATCGAAGGCTTGCGCGAGCTGGAAATGGAAATTCGCCGCTGTATTGACGAAAACGGAGACGTCATGGACAGCGCCAGCATGGAGCTGCGCCAAGTGCGCCAGGAGATCAGGCAGGTGGAGTCGCGCATCCGGGAAAAGCTGGACCAGATGACGCGCTCCTCTTCTTATCAAAAAATGCTGATGGAAAACATCGTCACGATTCGCGGCGATCGCTTTGTCATTCCCGTGAAGCAGGAATACCGCCACGTGTTCGGCGGGATTGTCCACGACCAGTCCGCTTCCGGAGCTACGCTGTTCATCGAGCCGGAAGTGATCGTGTCGATGAACAACAAGCTGCGTGAACTGCGACTGCGGGAAGAGCGCGAGGTAGAGCGGATTTTGTACCTGCTCACCGAGCAAGTCGCTTTTGCCGTGGATGCGCTCGTCGAGAATGTCGATGCGCTGACCGAGCTTGACTTCATGTTCGCCAAAGCCCAGCTTGCCTGGAGCATGAAAGCCGTCTGTCCCAAGCTGAACGACCGCGGCTATTTGAACATGAAAAAAGCGCGCCATCCGCTGATCCCGCGCGAGGTCGTCGTTCCTGTCGACGTCGAGCTGGGCGGCGAGTACCAGGCGATCGTCGTGACGGGTCCGAACACGGGCGGGAAAACCGTCTCGCTTAAAACGATCGGGCTTTTGTCGCTGATGGCGATGGCGGGACTGCACATTCCGGCAGAAGAAGAGAGCGAGATGACGGTGTTTTCTTCCGTGTTTGCCGACATTGGGGATGAACAGTCTATCGAGCAAAGCCTTTCCACCTTTTCCAGCCATATGAAAAACATCATTTCCATTCTGGAAAAGATGGACGCGAAAAGCCTCGTGCTGTTCGACGAGCTGGGAGCGGGTACGGACCCGACAGAAGGGGCGGCGCTCGCCATGTCGATCATCGACCACGTGATTGACTCTGGAGCCAGACTGGTCGCCACTACGCACTACAGCGAGCTGAAGGCGTATGCGTACGACAGGCCCGAGGTCATCAACGCCAGCGTGGAATTTGACGTGCAAACCTTGCGCCCGACGTACCGTTTGCTCGTCGGCGTGCCGGGACGCTCCAACGCTTTTGCCATCGCCAGACGTCTCGGACTGCCCGAGGCGATCATCGAGGTGGCCCGCGGCTCCATCAGTGAGGAAGACAACCAGGTGGAGAGCATGATCGCTTCTCTGGAGCGCAACCGCAAATCCGCCGAGGCTGACCGACTGGCGGCAGCGGCGGCGAGAAAAGAAGCGGAGGAATTGCGCCGTCAGCTCGAGGAAGAACGCGCCCGGTTTGCCGAGGAGAAAAACAAGCTGATGGAACGGGCGGAAGACGAAGCGCGGATCGCCGTTCAATTGGCAAAAGAAGAGGCGGAGACGATCATTCGCGAGCTGCGCGAGATGAGAGACGAAGGCGTGGAGATCAAGGAGCACCGGCTGATCGATGCGAAAAAACGACTCGGCAATGCCGTGCTTGAGCTGGAGAAGGAAAAAGTGAAAAAGCCGGCCAAGGCCGTTCGCGCCACCCAGATCAAGGTGGGCGATGAAGTCATGGTCACCAGCTTCGGCCAAAAAGGAACCGTGCTGGAAAAGGTGAACAACGACGAGTTTCTCGTCCAGATCGGCATTATGAAAATGAAGGTCAGACGCGAAGACATGAACGTGCAAAACTCGATTACGCAAAAGCCGCAAGCCGCGCCGTACACATCCGTCAAGCGCAGAACGGCCAGCATTAAAATGGACCTCGACTTGCGCGGATACAACGTCGAGGACGCCATCCGGGAAATGGACCAGTTTCTCGACGATGCGCTTTTGGCTGGACTGCACTCGGTTTCCATCATTCACGGACACGGTACGGGCGTTTTGCGCAAAGGTGTGCATGAATATTTAAGAAGCCACCGCAACGTCAAATCTTTCCGCCTGGGCGGACAGGGGGAAGGCGGCGTTGGCGCGACCATTGCCGAACTGAAATAGAGATGTCGGGAGGAGATTCCATGGCAGGCCTTCTGCACAATCCATATTTTGCAACTGCTGCTTACTTTACCGTTACCGGACTCGCGATGATTTTGTTTTTGGCGATTTTCGAGCTGGTGACGCGCTATCGTGTATGGGCAGAGCTGAAACGTGGGAACATGGCCGTCGCGATGGCAACGGGCGGAAAAATTTTTGGCATCGCCAATGTTTTCCGCTATTCGATTCAGGCGAATCTTTCTTTAGGGCAGGCTTTGATCTGGGGTTCATTCGGTTTTTGCTTGCTTCTGATCGCTTACTTTATTTTTGAATTTATGACCCCCTCGTTCAAGGTGGATGAGGAAATAGCCAATGACAACAGGGCGATCGGCTTCATCGCGATGGTCCTGTCCATCGGCTTTTCTTATATTATCGGAGCGAGCCTGTCCAAGTAGGGCGCACTGTTTTTCGATCAGAAGCGGGGAGGGAAAGCGTGTGGGGATGGGAAGCAACCGTCCGGAGCAGTTCGCAGCAACCGTATGGGAAGGCGGCAAGGAGCGCAGCATCTCGCTTGCGCGGGGGGAAAACTTGCTGATGGCGCTGGTGCGCGCGCAGCTTCCGATCGATTTTTTCTGCACGACGGGAAAGTGTCGAACTTGTATGGTCAGGATGAATATTCCAGCAGGCTCGGCTCCTCCGCCGTCCGAGACCGAGCAATACCGTCTGGGAGAAGCCGTGCAGCAAGGGTATCGGCTTGCCTGCCAAGTTTATGTGACCGGGCCGCTGACCGTATTTTTGGACACTTCCGGTTCGGCATGAAAACAAACCCTTGTTGAACGATATTTCAATCGAGAGTATAATTAGGATTTGGCAGAGAGTTCCGCACTTTTTTTCCCAGACGGGTGCGGTCCCATGCCCTTTTGGACAGGGCCAAAGCCGACAATATGAATCATGGGGAGGAGCAGCCTTGGAGACGTTGTACAAGGTCCTCATAGGATTGTGCGTGGTTTTTATCGCTGCGGGCATTTACTATCTGTCATAAGCAATTTGCAAGTTGGCCGCGCGACTGTACGGTTGCACGGACCTTACCTTAGAGAACGTGAAAGAGGAGATACGCAATGACTCAGCCTGTGCGCGTAGCTGTAGTGGGATTAGGGTTTGTTGGCTTGCCGCTTGCTCTTACCTATGCCATGAAGGGAGCAAACGTCGTCGGCGTTGACGCCTTGCCTCACGTCGTGGATGAAATTAATGCGGCGCATTCCCACCATTTGGAGTCCTATCAGGGGAAAACCTTGCCGGAGATTCTCAAGGAACAAATTGAAGCAAAGCGTTTCCGCGCTACCACTTCCTACGAGGAAGCGGCTGCGGAAGTCGATCATTATATTGTGACCGTCGGTTTGCCGGTGCATAACGGCGACCCGGATCTCGGACCGTTGAAAAGCTGTGCCCAATCGCTCGGCAGCGTGCTGAAAAAGGGCGATACGATCATGATTCGCAGCACGGTCGTTCCAGGGACCACGGAAGAAGTGCTGAAGCCGATTCTCGAAGAAGTGAGCGGCCTCGTCGCAGGCGTCGACTTTTATTTGACGTACTGCTCCGAGCGGATTGCCGAAGGACGAGCTTTTGAAGAGTTCATCCACATGCCGCTCGTGCTTGGCGGCATCAACGAGCAGAGCGCCAAGAAAGGAAAAGAGCTGCTTTCCTTCATCAGCGAAACAGACATTACGATCTCGGACATCCGCGTGGTCGAAACCGCCAAAGTCATCGAAAACATCCAGCGCGACGTCAATATCGCGATGGTTCAAGAGTTCGCCCGCTTTTCCGAGGCGTTCGGGATCGACACGTTCGAGCTGATTAAGGTTGCCAACACGCACAAGCGCGTGAACCTATTGACGCCTGGTCCTGGCGTTGGCGGCTTCTGCCTGCCGAACGCCCTGTATTACTTGCAGCCAAAAGCTCGCGAGCTGGGCGTGTCGCTGCCGATCTTGCAGCAGGCGCGCATGACTAACGATGCTGTGCCGGAAGTGCTGATCGGCATGCTGGAAAAAGCGTTGCAGCAAAAAGGCAAGACGCTTGCAGGCAGCCGTGTAGCTGTACTGGGGCTTGCGATGAAGGACTTCTCCAACGACGACCGCGTCAGCCCTGTGCACGACATCATCAAGCTGTTGCTCGCCAAAAGAGTCGAGGTGCGCTCGTATGACCCGGCGGTACCGACTGCGTACGAGCACAAGCAAGACAGTCTGGAGGCAGCCGTTCGCGGTGCCGACGCCTTGATTTTGACGGCTGTGCAAAAACAGTTCGCGGACGTAAACTGGGATGAAGTAGCGGCGCAAATGGCCGACTCCGCGATTTTGTTCGATACGAAAAACCGCATTCCGCTCAACTCGGTCAGCAAGGCTACTGTTGTGCGCATTTAATCAAGCGCAAATGACAGCAAGTGGTCGACCGACCGCTCTCCGACAGCGAAATACCGCGTGCTGGGGAGTTGCGCGAGGGTACGGGTGCAACCAAACCGGAAAAAAGAGCCTCTGTAAACGCCCAGCGAAAGCGTTTATGGAGGCTCTTTCGTCTCGCAGTCAGGCAAGTTAGAGAGCTTTTCGACTGTCTTGAACCGGAGTGCTTTTTCGCAGCAAGGAGGGCTGGCAGAGCCGTTTTCGCCGCGCTCTCTTTTTTGGATGTATAACTCGTTTCGTTTATGGCAATAGTAACCAGGTAAGATCATATTTCAATCATGTAAGGGATACATGCTAGGAGGCAAAAATGGAACGTGGTAGAGTAAAATGGTTCAACAGCGAAAAAGGTTTCGGTTTTATCGAACGGGATGGTGCGGATGATGTGTTCGTCCACTTCTCCGCGATTCAGGGAGAAGGCTACAAATCCCTGGATGAAGGGCAAGAGGTCGAGTTTGACGTGGAAAACGGTCAACGCGGCCCACAGGCGACGAACGTTCGCAAACTGTAAAAGCCAAAAACGACAAACAGGCCCACTTGCTGGGCCTGTTTTTTTGCATTCCGGCGCAATCGCCTTTTTTTCCCACACCCTTTGTCCGGCGGCTGCATTCCTGGCGCCACGCGGACGCATCGGCCACACAGGTTGCGGGCGGAGGCGGAACCTACAGCACAGGAGGCACCCATGCTGCGCAAAGGAAGGCAGAAAAGCAGCTCATAACGGAGCGCGAAAAAGGCACGGCGCTATGCCCTGCCTTTTTCCTTTTGCCACGAGTAAAGTCCTAGAAAAACTCTGCCTCGGAAGCGAGGTTCAGCATCGCCCGCATCGTTTTGTACAAGTCCTGCGGATCGTCCGTGCTGTAATAAACGGTGTTTGTCGCCGTCTCATAGCGGGTGTGAGGGACGATTGCCGCCATTTCGGCTTGGCCGGCATGGGAAAACTCCATGGCCAGCGTAAGCGGACTGTCGTTCGTAAACGGAGCGATGGCGGATACATTGCCAAGCGCAAGCGCCGCCTGCTCCTTCAGTGCGGCGGTCGCGTCCTCGCGCGACAGACAGATAGCGGCTGTGCGCGACACCGCTTCCTTGACGATCGCTGTACGGATGCCAGGAATCAGCTCCCGCGCTTCTTCGGCGATGAGGTTGTCGCCGGACACCATGATGACCGGAACGTTGTACAAGCCCGCGATTGCCGCGTTAAAGCCAAATTCGCCTACGACCCGTCCGTTGATGTACATGTTGCGGACGACGCCGGACATGGTGTGGCTGAGCACGCCAGGGACCCCTTGGCGGGTATGGTAGCCGATAAACATAGCGGCATCGAAGCTCTCATCCAGCCCCTGCATCATCGAGCAATCGCGGGGCGAGCCAGCGAGCAGCCGCGCTTTCGGGTGCAGCTTTTCCCACAAAATGTTGTTCATCGTATTGTGGCTGTCCGCCACGACGATTTCCGTCGCGCCGCTGGCAAGCGCCGCTTCGATCACCGCGTTGGCGTCATCGGTCATGAACTGGCGGCCGCGCTGGTAGTTTACGCCCGAATCAGGATTGATGTAGCTGGTGTCGACGATGCCGGAGATGCCTTCCATGTCTACCGAGAGAAAAAGTTTCATGCTTCGTGTCATCCTTTCACGTGCGATTCATAATTGTTCCAGTTCTATGTAACCAGATTGTCCCTGCGGAGGCAACCATGAATCCAGATTGTTCAAACAGTTTTTACCCGCCAGCGGCAGCGCAAAAAGCACGAGCAGCGTCCATCAGACGGCCAGTCGTGCTTCGCTTATGACAACAGCTTTCGGTACAGAGACAAAATTTGAGCGGTCATCTGCTGAATCGTGAAAGTGGCTTCGACCTTTTCCAAGGCGTTTTGCGCCAGCGTCTCGCGCAGTTGTGGCGAAGTCCAGAGCTGTTCCATTGCTCGCGCCAATGCTGCGGAATCGTTCGGCTCGACAACCAGTCCCGTGCGCTCGTGGAAGACGAATTCCTTCACGCCGCCCACGTTGCTTGCGACGACAGGCACTTTGGCGGCCATCGCCTCGATAATCGTGTAGCCGAGCCCTTCGTACAGGGAGGAGTGAACAAAGCCGTCGATGGCATGCAGGCAAGCCGGAATGTCCTGCCGAAACCCGGCAAAGCGGACGCGCTCCGCAAGGCACAGCTCCTGCACCTTCGCTTCCAGCGCCGGACGTTCCGAGCCGTCGCCGATCAGCACGAGATAAGGCGACGCTGCTTTGTCCTGCACAAGCGCGTGAAAGGCGTCGAGCAGAATCGGCAAGCCTTTGACTGGAACGAATCGCGCTACGGTTCCGAACAAAAAGGCGTCCTGCGGCACGTTCCACTCCGCGCGAAAACGGCTGCGGTCGCTCTCGCGAAGCTGATCCTGCTGGTAAGGAGACAAATCCATCCCGTTGTAGATCACGCTGATCGCGGAACTTTTCACGCCCTGCTCGCGCAAGACGTCGGCAATGGCGCCGCTGATGGCGATGTAGTGCCGATTCCAGTGGCGGGTGCTCCGTTCCATCATGCTGACGATCGCGTAGGCCAACGCGCCTGCGTAATCGTAGCGCAGCGAGCTGTGTACGGTCGTCAAGAGAGGCACCTTCATGCCGAGCGCGGCCAGCCGGGAAAAAAAGTTGGCCTTGATCCCGTGCGTATGGATGATCGCTGGCCCAAAAGCGAGGAACGTGCGCCGCAAAGCTTGCAGCAGACGAATGTCAAATCGGCCGAACTGGTTCAACGCAATCACCTTGATGCCAGCAGCCCGCAGCTTCTCGGCAAAGAGCGAATCGTAGAAGCAGACGACGGCGACGTCTACTTCCTCCGCAGGAAAAGTCGTAACCAGATTGAGAATATGTTGTTCCGCACCGCCAAATTCCCCCCCGCCAATCACGTGGAGGACGCGTAGTTTGCTCATGTAAATTCACCCGAATCTTATTCAAGAAAACCTCTGTCGAGGCTTGTTCATGGAGGAGCGATTGTTTTTTTAAAAAGAAAAAAAGCTGGCACAGCGCCGCGAAGGGCTGCGAGCCTTCCATGCGTAAACAAAGCCATTCTCACTATAGCAGATGGCTGATAGATTCGCAATAAGACAGCACTTGTGGTATCGTTTAGGATGGAAAACGTAAAAACGAGAAGGACGGTTACAAGATGAAAGCGCACAACGTGTTAATCATATGCTACATATTTCCTCCCATCGGCGGCGGCGGTGTTCCACGGCCGTTGAAAATGGCCAAATATTTGGGGGAGTTCGGCTGGAACGTCCACGTGCTTACCGTCGATCCAGTCTACCACGCCACGCTTGATCCTTCACTTCTGGCGCAGCTTCCAGGCGAGGTGAACATTCATCGGGCAAAAGAGTGGCAACTGCTGCCGGGGAGAGGACAAGCCGCTGCCGTTGCCGCAGGTAGCTCGACTGACGACGCCCCGCGTGTATCGTTGAAGCAGCGGGTGAAAAAGCAGGTCGTGAACGTCTTGAAAAAGCTCAAGCCGTACTTGTTGATCCCGGACGACCAAATTCTCTGGCTGCCCAATGCGCTCAAGCTCGGGCGGGAAATCATGCGCCAGGAAAAAATCGACGTGATTTTTTCCACCTCTGGCCCTGTTACCAACCACTTGATTGCCGAGAAGCTCGCGGATGAGTTCGGCTGCAAATGGGTAGCGGATTTCCGCGATCCGTGGACGCAAAACATGCACACCTCTGGCATTGCCTGGCGCGAACGGTTGGAGGAGCGGATGGAAGCGAGAGTGATGGCAAAGGCCGATGCGATTACGACCGTCACCGCCACTTTTGCCAAAAACTTCCAAAATAAGCATCAGGAGCGAATCAAGCGGATGGAGCTGATTTACAACGGCTTCGACCAGGCCGACTTTCAGGAGCTGACGCCAAGCTATGCGGCGCCGGGAAAATTCCATGCGGTCTACGCGGGCATTTTGTATCAAAAGCGCAATCCGCGGCTGTTGCTGCAAGCGATCCGCGAGTTGATCGACGAGGGGCAGGTAGACAGGCAGGAACTGCTGCTCAGCTTCGCAGGCGTGTTTGACTATCCCGGGTATTCGGAAAACCGGGATTGTGTGGAAGCGCTGGGGCTTGCTGACATCGTGCGCGTATTGGGCAACCTGCCGCACAAGGAGGCGCTCGGCTTGATGAAAGCAGCCGATGCCCTGCTGCTCATCGGGGACGTGTCCGCTGACGCGGGTGCGTACATTCCGGGCAAGCTGTACGAATACATGGGGATCGGCAATCCGATTCTCGCGCTGAACAAAGCAGGGGAAGCGACAGAGATTATCGAAAACTTCCGTCTGGGTCAGGTGGCTGATCCGGAGCATAAGGATGCGATCAAGCAGGCGTACTTGCAACTGTATCGCGAATGGAAGGAGCAGAGCGGGAAGACGGGCAGCGGCGAGGCGCGCGGGGCTGATTTTGCGGAGCGCGTGAAGCCATACGAGCGCCGCGAGCAGGCGAGACAGCTTGCCGACCTGATGAACGAGCTGGTGAGCGGATAACGGAACAGCGTGCCGAGCCTCGGGCCTTGCAAAAGGCTGCGGGGCTATCTTTCTATGCCAAAACAAGATGAGGTGGAACGTGAATACTGCCATACTGAGCTTGCGGGCGTACAATTTCTTTTATTTTTCCCTGTTGTCCATTTTCATTTCGTTTTTGCCCGTCTATTTGACTTATCGCGGCATCACGCCGGCGCAAATCGGCGTACTGATCGGGGCAGGTTCGTTTATCGGCATATTGTCCCAGCCGTTTTGGGGGATGATGAGCGACCGCTACAAGACGATCAGGCGGATCATCCTGTTGACCTTAGGTCTGTCCATCGCGGCAGGAGTCCTGCTGTTCACCTCGGCTTCGTTTTTCGCGCTGTTTTTGCTGGTCGGCGCGATGTATTTTTTCCTGCTGCCGACCGATCCGTTGACCGAGAGCCTCAACTACCGGATTGCCGAACTGCACGGCACAAGCTTCGGCTCGATCCGCACGTTTGGCGCAGTCGGCTACGCAACGGCGTCGCTGTTCATCGGCTGGACGCTCGATCGGCTGGGGATGGGGCAGCTCGTCTGGCTGTTTGTCGGCTACGGCGTGTTTGCCTACGCATGCGCGCTCGTCATGCAGGATGCGCCTGCCAGCAGCAAGTCGTTGTCCTGGCAGGAGTTGAAGCAGTTTTTCCTCTATCCGCAAACGCAGCGCTTCTTTCTGCTCGTGCTGATTGCGGCGACTCCGCACCGGACGAACGACAGCTTCCTCGGCGTCTACGTGCAGAGCCTGGGCGGCACGACGGGGGATGTCGGGCAAGCGTGGTTTTTGGCGGCGGTGAGCGAGGTCGCGTTTTTCGCGATCAGTGCCAGACTGCTCGCCCGCTGGAGCGAACTCAGGCTGATAATGCTCGCCTCCGCGCTGTATGCGATCCGCTATGTGCTCTGTGCAATCGCCCCTTCGGCGGAGTGGGTCGTTTACTTGCAATTGACGCAAGGCGTCACGTTCGTCCTGTTTTACACAGCTACGATTCAGTACTTGTACAAAATCATCCCGGAAGAGTGGAAGGCGACAGGGCAAACAGTACTGGCCGTGTTGTTTTTCGGCATTTCCGGCATCATTGGCTCGCTCGTCGGCGGCTGGCTGTTCCAGCAAGGCGGAGGGGCGGCGCTCTACTGGGCGATGGGGATATGCTCGGCAGCCGCCTTCGTCTACAGCCTGATCCTGGCCAGAGCCGGCAAGGCAGCGGGCGGCCTCGGGCTGTAAGAGAGCGACGCCTTGACGAAGCGCAGCAAACAAAAGAGCCTGCCGCGAATTTACTCGCAGCAGGCTCTTTTTTGTTGCCAGCGGCTGTAGCGAAGCCAGCCCCTAGTACAGCAAATATTTTTCCACTTCTTCCGGCTCTTTGATGTTGATGCCGCCTGTGTCGCCGTACTTGTACAGGTTGAACTTCACCTGCTGGTCCATCGTTCCGGCCTCCGGCAGCGGCAAGATGATCCATGTCTCGTACTGGTGGATCAGGCGATCTTCCTTGCCGTACCAAAACGTCGCCTTGATTGTCGATTCTTTCAAAATATATTCGAGGTCAGGGCGGTCGCCGACCAGCTTTTTCAACGGTTCAAACAGCGGGCTTTGGCTGTCTTTTAGCCATTGTGCGCCCGTCATCTTCACCTGGAAAGGCACGCAGACGACGCCGATTACTTTTTCATCCGGCAATTGCACTGCCCGGTCCATGAACGGCAGCCAGTCCTCGAAGCCTTTCAGCACGTCGAATTCGAGCGGCTCATCCGGGGCTGTCACCCAGTAATCATTCGTGCGGATGTAGCGCTTGTCGCCGATGCGATAGTACGTATAAGGCTGTGCGGCGATGCGCGTGCCGACGTTGTACCCTTTGTCGTTGAGGACGGCTCCGTCGAACATGCTGGTCGTCGTCCGGGCGAGGATGCGGTTAAGCACGTGGCCTCTGTACCAGAATGCCTGTGCTTCTTCCGCCGTTTTCCCTTTTTCCAGAGCGGTTTTCAGCCATTCGGCAGCCGATTCGGTTTGGGCCGTAGTCGGCGGCGCGGGCTGCGTATCGAAGTTGGTGGTGGCAAATGCCTTCGTGCCGGACTCATACGTGCAGCCGCCGAGCAGGGAGGCTGTGCAGATGGCAGCGAGCAATGCCCATGCCTTTGTCAGTTTACGCATGGCGAACCCTCCTTACGACTCCGTAAACGAGCAGTCCCGCGAACAGAACGATGGTCAGCCAGAATACAGGGATGCTGTGCTGTTTGAACACGAGAATGCGGTGCGTATTTTCCATGGAGGCGATGATTTCGTTTTGCTTGTCGCCGTCGATGTCTCCAATCTGGACGTTGATGAGCGGCAAGTAAATGCGCCAGTTTTGCTTCAGGCCCTCCGGCGTGTAGTCGTAGCCGGACAAGTAAGGCGCGTCCGTCGTGCTGACCCAGCTTCTCGCCTTGGCGATGATCTCCGGCGTCTGGTCGCTGCCAACCGCGGCGAAGTTGGAGAAGCGGAAGCTTTTGTCGTGAGCGTTGCTCGCCCAGAGAATGTCCCAGGTACCGTCTGGCTTTGGCTTCAGAATGTACGAAGGGCGGCCTGCTACGAGCAGCTCGTCTACTTTGTCGTGGTCGATGTCGGCAGGGATGAACTCGCCTGTTGCAAGCTCAGCCTGCTTGCGGGTCAACTGGTACGCTTCTGTCAGCGTGCCGTCCGGTTCGACAGCCAGCACACTCAAATGCTCGCCAATGACAATCAGACCTTCGCGGCCATCCGGCAGCATCATCGTCGAAAGCAGCTTGGTGGCTTTTGTAGTGCCGCCAAATGGTCTGCCGTCATACGTACCGGTCAGCATGCCGTTTGTGATGTGCAAGTTTTTGTAGTTGCGGCCCAGCTCCTGGCGCACATCCATGCTGCCCTGATTTTGTTCCAGCATGTTGGCGATGTTGTTCAGATCGAGCACAAAGGCGCGGTGAGCCGTTGTGCCCGCCTGCATCATCGCTTCGGAATACGACTGACGCTGCACGTTCGGTACGAGTTGCCCGTCCTTCATGGTGTAATACGGGAAGCCAGGGTAGTCGGTCGGCAGTATTTCCTTGATTCGCGTCATGGCTTCTGCCGGGATTTGCTCGTTTGGCATCCGCACCATTTGTCCGTCTTTCCAGGTCAGGATGTAGAGCGTGAGCGGCTCCGCTTGCAAATGGCGCAGCTTTTCTGCCAACGCCTGTTTCTCTTCCTCTGTCTCCGGCTTTTCTGTCTTTTCGGGCAACGGCAGTTCCTCGGCGTTGCCGTAGGTGACGATCTCCATTTTGCCGTCGCCGTCGACGTCGTACAGCGTCATCGGGAAGTAGTTCACCCAGTCGCCGTTGTACAGCCGGCTGGACTCGTACTGCACGGTAAAATGGCTCAAAGCCGTCAGCGTATAGCGGTTGAATGTGACATTGGCCAGCACGGCGATCAGCACGAGCGAGCCGACTGCGCGCCAGTTCAGGCGGCCGTACCATTTGGCGAGCAGGGCAATGACGATGATGGCAACCGCGCCACCGATCAAAAGAGCCGCTGTCGTTTTGACGTCCACGCGGGTCAGGGCGCGATCCAGCAGCAAAAAGCCGATCGTAAACACGAGCACCTGGCGCCGTTCAGACGGATGAATCACGTAGTAGCAAAAAGCGAGCAACGGCAGGAAAATCAGCAAAGCGATCCACGTCAAGTCAAGAAACGCGGGCTTGACGAGCAAATGGTAGATCAAAAACAGGGCAATGGCGTACAGCGCCCAGCTTATCGTAGAGAGAATAGGATTGCGGCGCATAGGTTCACCACCTTTTGTTTTGTGTTTGGTCGACGTACAGAGCGCAGAGGAAGCCGCCAAACAGCCAGAAATAGAGGGCCATGAACGGCACCTCGAAAATATTTTCCACGAGGTTGTGCGTCGCGACCGCAATCAACCCGCCAAACAGTCCGAGCACCGAGAAAAAGTGCGGCGAGCCTTGCAGCTTGGAAACAAGCCCGGCTCCGTATTTGAGCATGGAGACGACCAGGCCGATCAGCAGGATAATCCCGATCAGGCCGTACTCGGCGAGACTTTTGAAGAAGTAGCTGTCCGAGTAGATCGTGCCAAAATGCCTCGACGCCACGGCTCCCCCGTGATGGCCGAGCCCGACGCCAAACAGCGGCTCGATGCGCATTTTGTCATACGCCTCACCCCAGCGGCCTACACGTCCGCCCTGGCTGCTCGATTCGAAGTATTCAGGGGTAAACAGGGTGAAAATGCGGTTTTTCACCGTACCTACCATCGGAACCGATTCCGGGACGAAGAACAGGGCCACGAGCCCGATGATGCCCGCGAGCACCAAATACCCGGCGATCCGCTTGTTCCATATGTAAAAGCAGACGAACAGAGCGAAAGCCAGCGCAAACCAGGCTCCGCGCGATCCGGTCAACAACAGGGCGAGCAACGTCGTCAGGGTGACGATCGCCCACACCCATTTTTCCTTGGGGCTGGTCGCTTTCATGAACAGTCCGGCGGCCACTGGCGCGATCAAGGCCATGTAGCTTCCGAGCACGTTCGGGCTGGTGACGAACGAAAAGGCGCGTGTCGTGATCGCTTCGCCTTCCTGCACCCACGATTCGGGCGTTTTGACTCCGAGCACGACTTGCATCACCCCGACGACGGCAGCCAAAAAGCCGATCAGGGCGAGTCCTTTCATAAACTTGTCCAGATCATCGGCGGACTTCAGCAAATAAAAGCCCATCAAAAAGGCGATGATGTACTGGTAGACGGAGCGAAAACCCTCCACGCTCGCCTCCCAGTTGGCCATGTCCGTCACCATCAGGGCGAGGCCGAGGACGAAAAACGCACTGAGCAAATGCTTGATTCCAGGCATGGTCCGGTTCGTTTGCAAAAAGGCGCCGAACGTAAACACCATCAGGATGATGAGCAACGCTTCATCCCAAAAAGACGAAACGACTGGAATCGGTAGAATCTTTCGCAAGACATAGTCGATTACCGGATAGGCCAACAGCAGATACAACCACGTGGTTGATTGGCTTCCCCACTTCAACACGGTTTCTCTCATTTTGTTTGTAGTCCTCCTACAGGTAGGGATTAACCTACCCATTATAATGAATCCGGCAACCTGCAAGCAAGCTGGGGCGGAAAGAGGTTGGTAGGAACGCTAGAAATAAGATATGATAACAGGTGTGTTTGAGACGGAACAAGCTGGGGAACCAGACGTCTCGATCTTGCTACGAACGAAGAAACAGGCTGTGCCCGATTGCTGTCGATGCGACGGACACCGTAGTTTTGAACGAGAGATAGGAGAATTGGGTCATGAGTTTGTTGAGGATTGCTTCCATGATTGTCGTGCTGACTCTCGTGGGAAGATTGCTGGGCTTTTTTCGCAGCGTGTACGTATCCAGTCTGTACGGCACAGGGATGGAGGCGGATGCGTTCAACATCGCCGCCACGATTCCGCTGACGCTGTTTCTGGTCGTGCCCGGCGCGATCAACGCGGTGCTGATCCCGACGATGCGCGGACTGATTGAAAAAAAAGAGCCGACTGGCGAGCTGTATCACAAAATGCTTGCGATCATTCTGGGAATATTCGCACTGCTGTCTGTGCTGGGCATCGTCTTTTCCCACCAGCTTGCCGCGATGTTCGGCCTGTCCGGGGAAAAGCTGGCGCTGACCGCCGAGATGCTGCAATGGATGTGGCCTTCCGCCGTCTTCATCGGGCTGACTGGCTTGTGGTCGAGCCTGTGCAATGCGCACCAGCATTTTTTTACCCCGACATTGGGGACGGTAGCAAACGGAGCGCTCGTGATCGCCGGCATGTATGTGCTCGTGCCGCTGTACGGAGCGGTGGGCCTAGCGATTGCGACGAGCATCGGCTATTTGGCGGCGATGCTTGTAATGCTGCCGACCTTGCGCGGCTTTGGCTATCGGCACCGCTTGTCGCTCGCCTGGCGTGACGACGCTTCCTTAAAAGGAATGGGGGAGCGCGTCATCCCGATTTTGATCGGCGCTGTCGTGGCACAAGCGACGACCTTTATGGAAAGAGGCTTCGCAGAAGGGGTAGGAACGGGCGTCGTCTCGGCGCTTGCCAACGCGAACCAGATCGTGCAAATGCCGATGGCGATTTTTGTCGGCGCGTTTACGCTGCCGCTGTTCCCTCTGTTGGCCAGCCACGTGAAACGGGGAGAGATGGCCGAGATGAAGCAAATCCTGCAAAAAGGACTTGCCTATCTGTTCATCCTGCTCGTCCCCGTCACGGTCGGACTTGCCCTGTACGCAGAGCCAGTCGTGCGGCTCGCCTTTGAGCGCGGCGCATTCGATGAGCACTCGGTTGCCTTGACGGCCTGGGCGTTGCCGTTTTACGGCCTGGGGCTGTACTTCCTGGCAGCGCGCGATTTGCTCACCCGCGCTTTTTACGCTCTGGAAAACACCAAGACGCCCGTCATTATCGGGGCGATCGGAATTGGTGTGTACGTGCTGGCCAACTGGCTGTTGATCCCGCTCTTGGGACACGGCGGCATCGCGCTGGCGAATGCGGTATCCGCCATCTGTCAGGCGCTCTTGCTGTTCGTCCTGCTCTGGAGGGCGGTAGGCAGCCCTGTCCGGGCGAGTTTTCTCAAAACGGCAGCCAGGACGCTTTTGGCCTGCGCGATCATGGGCGCGGCGATTGTGCTCGTCGACCCGTGGCTGTCGCTTCTGTCCGTCTGGCTGTATGTGCCGATCGGCATTGCAGGCGGCGCATTAGTCTACGTGGCCGTGATGGCGCTCCTGCGCGAGCCGCTCGTCTCCGAGCTGTTGCAAAAGGTCAGGAAGCGCTCTACTCCGGCGGCAGGACGCTCGTAAGCGGACATTCGCGGATCGCGTAGCGAATTTTTCCCGAGCCGGTAGGCGGGATGTGGTCGACGTATGACACCTGCACGCTCACTTCGCCCAGCGCGGAGCGGATTCCCGCCAAAAGCTTCGCTTCATCGGCGGGCAAAAAGCGGTCCGGCTCCTTCACGAGTTTCAGGCTTAGCCGCTGCGGCTCGTGCTGGACGATCTGGAAGGTGCGAAAGCTGTCCAGGTTGCGGACGATGTGGTTGAAGTAGTGGCCGTGCACGTACTGCCCGTGCTGGGAGATGAACATGTCGTCCTCCCTGCCGTCGATCGCTTCGAGCAGCGGAAACGAAATGTCGCACGAGCACGTTTTCGCAGAGAGCGCGACGACATCGCCCAGTTGATAGCGCAGGCGCGGCATCGCTTTGTTGTGCAAATCCGTGACGAGCAGGGCGCCGGGAACACCGGGAAACACGGGAATGTGCGTGAGCGGATCGACCACTTCCAAATAGCTGTTTTCGGAAAAGGCGTGCATGTTTCCGGCAGGGCATTGGTAGGCGATAATCCCGCCGTCGCGCGCGCCGTACTCGTTGACGACAGGCGCTGCGAAGGCGGCTGCGATCGCCTGGCGCTGATGCTCGTGCAAGCTCTCCGCCGTGGAGACGACCGCTTTGAGCGGGATGCCGAGCGTCGTGCCTCTTTGCAGCATCATTTGCGCGAGCGTGTACAGAGCCGAGGCGTAGCCGTACAAATAGGCAGGGCGGAACCGTCTGATGAGCTTCAATTGCGTATCCAGACGGCGTTCGTCCAATTCGTAGGCGGAGAGCAGCAAGCGGTTTTTCAGCCAGCGCTCCTTCCAGCGATATTGCCTGGCCTGCTGCTGGTTAAGCTCCAGCGGCGAGCCCCAGAGCATGACACACGGGTCGCCGATCTGGATGCCGTGCCACGAGAGGCCCAGCCAGCGTGCCGCCTCGTAATGTTCGACAGCCGGACGGTCGAGGTAGAAGCGGGTCGGTTCCCCGGTAGAGCCGCCCGTGCGGTTTTGGATCAGCTTGTCGGTTCGAATCCCGCTGCTCAAGTACGCGTCGGGATTGCGCCGAAAACGCGTCTTGTCGAGGGGCGCAAGCTTTTGCAATTAAGCGTTCCGGCGCTTCCCGATACTCGCTCCAGACCTCAGTGTAGTCGGCGTAGGCCGGCACGTGCCGGACAGCGTGATCGAGCAGCCTTTGCAGCTTTTCGCGCTGGCGGCTTGCCAGCACCTCCCTGGACAAATGCTGGGCGGCTTGCAGCTTTCGCATGTACGGGCGCGTGCGGTTTTCCTTCAGTACCTCCATCAAGGGCCACTGTACTTGGCGAATCAAAAAACCCGTTAGGGCTATCCTTATTCCTCCTACGCTTCCCATCAGACGATTCGAAGAAGTCAATGGAATCTGTTTTTCACCAGTATTCCAGCCAAATTCCATCGATATACCTGTTTGCTGGAAGGAGGAAATGATAGTAGGATAGAGGGTGGGTTCATGGCGATAGCCAGCCCCCAAGTCAAAGCGACGCAAAAAGGAGTTACCCATGTTGAAAAAAAGTCACTTTCTCGCAGGGGCGCTGATTCTGGCCATCGCGGGAATTTTGTCAAAAGTAATCGGGATGTTTTACCGCATCCCTCTGCAGGAGATCGTCGGGGACAACGGTCTTGGACTCTATCAGGAGGTGTACCCGCTCTACCTGACTTTCCTCATTTTGGCGACGGCAGGTGTGCCAGTCGCGCTGTCGCGGGTCATTGCCGAGGCGCTCGCCGAGGGCAAGCAAGGCTCTGTCGGGCAGATTTTGGCGCGGAGCATGGTGATGATGGGCGGGATAGGGATTGTACTGTTCGCGATTTTGTACGTCAGCTCGCCGCTGATTGCCAAGCTGATGGGCAACCCGCATCTGATCGAGCCGATCCGGGCCATTTCGCTGTCCTTGCTGTTCGTGCCGCTGATTGCCGTCATTCGCGGCTTCTTTTACGGCCATCAAAAAATGCTGTACGTCGGTCTGTCGCAGATCGTGGAGCAGACGTTGCGGGTGATTTTCATTCTGGTCGCTTCGCTCTACCTGGTCAGGCTGGGAGAGGACACCGATACGGTCATTACGGGCGTCAACTTCGGGACGATGATTAGCACGCTGCTCAGCCTCGGCTTTCTCGCGCTGCTCATGTGGCTGCACAACCGGAAAAACTCCGTGTTTGCACACGCAAAGTGGGGACGTCTTGACTGGTGGTACGATCGCGCGTTTTTCGGCTCCATGTGGCGAATCGCCTGGCCGATCTGCGTCAGCGCGCTCGTCATTCCGATTTTCAGCTTGACCGATTCGTTTCTGGCGATCAATATTTTCCGCTACATATGGAATGTAGACGGCTTGACGGCGGATACGTGGTTCGGCATTTACAGCCGGGGCGGCCCGCTTTTGCAAATGGCGAGTTTGTTCGGCTCCTCCATTGCGCTCTCGATCGTTCCTGCGATTGCGGAAGCCAAGCGGCAAAAAGACCAGGAGCGCGTCACGACCTTGACCAAGCTGTCGCTGCGCTTCGCCTGGCTGATCGGCCTGCCGGCTGGGCTTGGACTGACAGCCGTAGCCGAAGGGGCCAACCTGGCGCTCTACGGCGACATGGAAGGGACGCGGGCGATGGCGATTCTGGGCATCAGCGCGATTCCGCTCTCGCTGCTACTTGCGACCAACGGCATTTTGCAAGGGATCGGCAAAGAGAAAATTCCTGCGCGCCATCTGTTGTACGGCGTGATCGTCAAGGTCGCAACGACACTCGTGTTCACCTCCATGTTCGGCATGGACGGGCTGTCCTTGTCGTGGCTGTGCGCGACCGCGTTTGTCTGCATTCTCAACATGCGGGTCATCAGCAAGCTCGTGCAGGTGCCGATCCACTGGCGCTTTGATACGATTTATCCGCTGCTCGTCGCCAACCTGATGCTGCTGCTCGCCTGGGGCGCGACCGAAGCCGTCGGCCTGCTGCTCGCGGGCAAGGAAAAAGTTCGCCTGCTTGGCGCCATCGAAACGGTTACGGGCGTAGGCGTGGGACTGGTCGTCTATTTGGGCCTGCTGCTGTTGATCCCGCTGATCGAGGACAAGGAGCTGGACTGGCTGCCTGGCGGGGCCAAGCTGCGCGCCTTTATCAACCTCATCCGCAAGAAACAGGCGTCGTCGAAGGCACAATAACGCAAGTTTGGCTGGGCAAAAGAAAATCCCCTTTCTCCACATCAGGAGGAAGGGGATTTTTGATACACGCAGACGACCATTTTGACGAAAAACTCGCGGAAGCCAGGCACGTTTGCCAAGCCCTTAAGCTGGTTGCGCAGCGGAATCTCGCGCTCGTAGACGGCAGGATGCTTCACGCCTTTTTGAATGTTGCGGAAACGCTTGATCGTCATCCGGTTGATGTAGGAGATCGTCTCGCTGCCATCTGGCCGTTTGTCAAAGCGGAACGAGATGCGGTCAGAACCGTCCGGCAAATCGCGCACCAGCTTTTTGTAGGCGTCGATCAGCGCCTGTTCGGAAAAGAGGGCGTGCACCCACGGAATGCCGATCGCGTCCGACAAATGCGCACCGTACGGGTGATAGTACGGCGGGAAGTTGATGTACAAGTGTCCGCCGGGCTTTAAGATGCGGAAGCACTCTTCCAGCGTCTTTTCCGGCTCGGCCACGTGCTCCATCGCGTCGTTCATGATGATCGTGTCAAACGTGTTGTCGGCAAAATCCGTGCGGGCAGCGTCGCCTGTCATGAAGGAAACGACGTCAGCGAGCCCCTTTTCCCGGGCAAAGGCATTGCCTTCCTCGGCGTAGTGCGGAACGATGTCAATCCCGATCATCTTTTTCGGGCCGAAGGTGGCGTAGTAACATGTTTTGCCACCGCCGCCACAGCCGATGTCCAGCACGGTTTTGTCGCTGAACATTTGCTCTTGGGAGTGGAAGGGGAGGAAAAACTGAATCGTCTGGTCCCCTTTTTGAAACTGCCATTCGGTATAGCTCATCTCCCCGTTGTTCGCCAGGTTGAACGGGTGAACGGGGAGCGGGAAAAGCCGGTTTAATCCGAGCAATACTTGCGAAGAAAAGGACATAAGCGCGTCCTCCTTTCCTGTAAAGCCTTATTTTCGCAGCGCCTGAAGCACCAGCTCGCTGCTTTTGGCCGCTTCTACCGCAAGCGTGCGGGAATGCGCGGTCACGACCTCAATCTCGGCGTCGAGCTTGTCGATTTTCTCGGCCAGCAGCGCGAGAAGCTGAGTCTCGTCCAGCTTCGTGATGTGGCCTGCATTCGGCATCCCGGCGCGCTCGACAAAGCGGTCGATTTTCGGATCGTAGGAGATGCCGATAAACGGAATGCGCAGCATGCAGGCGAGAATGAGCGAGTGCAGGCGCATGCCGACGACGTAGTCGCACTGTTTCAAAACAGACATGATATCGTGAAAAGTAACGGGCGCATCGAGTAGACGTGCTCCTGTCTGGGTCATCTGTGCCATGATTTCTTTGGATGGCGCCAAATCGCTGGGAACGTGCATCGGGAGAAACAGGACATTCCAGCCGCGCAAGACAAACCAGTCCGCCGCTTTGGCGATGGTCCGCTTGAACGCCTGTTCCTGCTTCCAGTCCCGCACGGAGATCGCTACCAAAGGCTTGGCAGGGTCGGCGAACATGCCTTGAAGCAGTTCTTTTCCGCGCGCATCCGGTATATCGTCAGGGGAGATCGTCAGGGCAGGATCTGCTGTGACATGGATCGGCGCTTTTTTGACGCCGCACGCCTTGAAGTCTTCTCCCGATTCATAGTCTCGCACGGTAATGACATCAACCCGGTTCACTACGCGTTTGATGACCTGGCGGCTGAGTGATTTGAGAATAGGGCCAAACCCTTGAGCGTAAAAGACCACGGGCTTGCGGAGAAGCTTGGCGATGGTGACGATGCCCAAATAGTAGAGAACACTGCGCGGACTGGTCACGTCCTGCATCAGCGTTCCGCCGCCCATCACTAGCATGTCGCTGCGCGAAAGCTCACGGACGATGGTTCCAAAGCTCCAGCGGTCATAAGCTTCAATCCCGAACAATTCCGCAGTCCGATCAGGTTGATTGGACAGAACGGCGAGAGAGATATTTGGTTGTTCCCGCGTAAGAGAGCTGATGATGCCGTACAGGACCACATCGTCTCCGGCATTGTTAAAGCCGTAGTACCCGGAGATGAGAATTCGCGACATGGAGTGAACCTTCTTTCTATATCAAACGTACAGGAAAAATACATTCTCAAGTATAATCGAGTAAACAAGAGGAAGTAAAGCGACCCCGGTACAAAACTTGGCGTCCGGCTTTTCGCGATAGACCTTGGGCTAGCTGGTTTTCATAGGGTATAATGAAAGCGCGCGCGAACAATCGGGATGGGCGCCTTACACGAACAGATAAAAGAACCCCATCGCAAACATGCCGATGCCGAGCAGGATCAAGGCAATCATCACGACGAGCAATCCTTTGTTTTTCCGGCGTCGGTAAAAAAATTCGTCAAACATGGCAAGCCTCCCTGCAGTAAAATAGTCCATTCTACTATCATACCATGTTCCCTAGCAAACTTGCCAACAGCAGATGCAATAGCGGTACGGCGTTGCCGGGAACGGGCAAGTCAACTGCCATGTGGCGAAAGCAACCTGGAAGGAGCAAGATTCATCATGGAAAGCATGTGGTTGAAATACACCTTGTTGGTAGAGCAAATGACAGAGGATTTATTTGTGGCGGAAGTGTTGGGCAGCCCGTACACGCTCGGCTGGGTCGAGCCGCAGATCGAAATTTTGACGACGGAAAACGGCTATGATTACGCGGAAAATACGGAAGGGCCTGTCGTGGCGTACTTGTTTGAGCCGAAGCAGGATAGCGAAGAGGAGCATGTCGCGCGGCTTCAGGCGTACATTTCCCGCTGGAACGGCCAGGTGCAGGTCAAGGAAGTCGAGCAGGTAGCCGAAGAAAACGAGTCGTGGAAGGACGAGTTTCGCGAGGTGCGGGTCGGCAACTGGTGGGTGGCGCCTAGCTGGACGGACCCGCAGTTGCTGGCCGACGCCGAGCATGTGCTGTGGATTGATCCGGGGGCGGCGTTTGGCACCGGCTATCACGGGACGACGCAGGATATTCTTTTGCTATTGCAAGAGATGGATCTGACGGGCAAAGTCGTTTTCGACATCGGGACAGGCTCGGGCATCCTCTCCCTGTTCAGTGCGCGCAACGGTGCGCAGCATCCGGTCTGGGCCGTTGATATCAACCCGGAGAGCGAGTATCAGGTGCAAGTCAACGCGGCGAACAACGAGCTGCCAGAGGACGCGGTTCGCGTCGTGATCGGCGACGCTTCCGACGCAGAGGTCGCGGCCCAGCTCCCGCCGCAGGCTGATCTGATTTTGGTCAACATCGGAGGGGACGAGAACGTCTCCATGCTTCCGCTGATTCGCGAACGAATCGCACCGGGCGGGCAAATTATTCTCTCCGGGATCGTAGACTGGAATCGGGAGGCCGTGCTCGCGGCATTCGAGGAGGCGGGCTTTCAGAAGGAAACCGAGCGCCATTCGGACGAGTGGGTGACGGTGTTGATGAAGAATACGGCTGTGAACCATTTTGTAACTACTGTGTGAGAACATAAAAAACAATCATGACAGTGGAGGGGAAAGAAATGGAGCATGTCGTCATTGCTGCTGCCGGACGTACGCCAATCGGTACGTTTGGCGGTGTCTTAAAAGATGTAAGCGCTCGCAAGCTGGCGGAGGTGGCCATTCGCGGCGTCATGGCGAGAGCGGGCCTGGAAGCATCACAGATCGACGAGGTTATTTTGGGCAACTGCATCCAGCGCACAGATGAACCGAACATCGCCAGAGTCGCGGCTATTGACGCGGGGCTGGGCAAGGAAGTGACGGGCTTTACTGTGCAGCGTCAGTGCGCGTCCGGGATGCAGGCGATTGCCAGCGGCGCGTCGCAAATTTTGCTCGGCGAAAACGAAGTGGTGATCGCAGGCGGCACAGAGAGCATGAGCAACGCTCCTTACGTGTTGAAAAACGCCAGATGGGGCCGCAGGCTCATGCACGGGGAAATGACTGATGCGATGTGGGAGCTTTTGACGGACCCGCATCACCAGATTTTGATGGGCGAGACAGCCGAGCGTCTGGCCGACTTGTACAACATCAGCCGCGAGGAGCAGGACGAAATCGCCATGCGCAGCCAGCACAACGCGATCCGGGCAATCGACAATGGGCTGTTTGCGGAGGAAATCATCGGCGTGCCGATCAAAAAACGCACCGGAGAGGTCGTCGTCACGGAAGACGAGTTCCCGAGACGCGGCGTGACGATGGAGAGCCTCGCCAAGCTGAAGCCAGGCTTTCGCGAGGATGGCACCGTGACGGCGGGCAACGCTTCCGGGCTGAACGATGGAGCTTCCGCTGTCGTGCTGATGCGGGAAGCCAAAGCGAAGGAGCTTGGTATCGAGCCGCTCGGCAGAATCGTCTCGTGGGCGACAGCCGGAGTAGAGCCGGACCTGATGGGCTACGGCCCGGTGCCCGCTGTGAAAAAGGCGTTGGCGAAGGCGGGCATGACGCTGGCCGACATGGAGCTGATCGAGGTGAACGAGGCGTTCGCCGCCCAATACCTCGCTGTCGAAAAGCTGCTCGAGCTGCCGCGCGAGATCACCAACGTAAACGGCAGCGGAATCTCGCTCGGCCATCCTGTCGGCTCCACCGGATGCCGGATCGTCGTGACCTTGCTGCACGAACTGAAGCGCCGCCAGCTCAAGCGCGGATTGGCGACACTGTGTGTTGGCGGCGGCATGGGCATGGCGATGGTCGTCGAGCGGGCGTAGCAGCAAAAGCGTTTTCTGTTGCCGCGCGCACGAAGCACGTTTAAATCAAGTCTCCCCTGTTAAAAATGGAAGCAAGCCCTGCCTCTTGAAGCAGTAGAAAAAGGCAGCGGCTGTGCTTGCAAAGGGGGAGGCTTTTTTTATGGCATTTTTTTCATTTTTGAAGCAATACAAAAAACAGATCGCGTTTCACCTGTTTTCCTGCCTGCTGGCCGGAGCGCTCGTTGCGATCGGCTACAGTGCCTATCAATATAAGCAGATGACGGAAAAATGGTACGCGCCCCTCGACGGACAGGCAAAAGGCGGGGCCAAGCAGGCGGCTGCCACTTTGCCGCCGCCGCGCGACCTGTTGACGGGCAGCGAGCCGTTGAAGCCGTTCGTCGTCATGCTGCTCGGTGTGGACAGCCGGGACGGGGAAAAAGCGCGGTCTGACACGCTGATGCTCGCCGCCGTTCATCCCGCGAAGCAGTCCGCCTACCTCATCTCGATTCCGCGGGACAGCTACATGGAGCTGCCCGGCAAAGGCTATGACAAAGTGAATCATGCGATGGCTTTTGGCGGACCGAAGCTGGTCAAGGAGACGCTGGAAACATTTCTCGATATCAAGATCGACCGCTACGTCTCTGTGGACTTCGAAGGCTTCCGCAAAATCGTCGACGAGTTGGGCGGCGTCTCGATCGACGTCAAAAAGCGGATGAAGTACAGCGACCCGAGCGACGACACGTACATTGACCTGATGCCAGGCTTGCAGGTGCTGTCCGGCGAACAGGCGCTGGGTTACGCGCGCTACCGCAAAAGCGATCTGGGCAAAGAAGACAGCGACTACCAGCGGATCAACCGCCAACAGGAGATTTTGGCCGCCCTGGCGCAAAAGGGCACTTCGGCGCAAATGTACACGAAGGCGTTCAAGCTGATGGAGATTTTGGGCCAGCACGTCAAAACCGATCTGACCGATCAGGAAATCGCTTCGCTGCTGTTGAGCTACGGCGACGGGACGCGGAACAAAATCAAGACCGATACGCTGGTCGGGCAGGACGAGCGCATCTGGCACAACGGCATCGTAGGCTGGTATCATCTCGTGCCGACAGCGGAGCGCGAGCGGGTTCGCCAGCAGGTGCTCGCGGCGCTGCAGCCGTGACGAACGAGGGAAGGCGCTGAAAACAGACATACTCCGCTTGAACGGGACGACGAAGGCTTCGCCAATCTATTTGGCGAAGCCACGTTTTCTTATCCAAAAACGTTTTTAATTGGAAAATTAACTATCTTTCGAATACAATAGCAATAAGGAAGAGATTATGAATGACGATCATAGGGGAGGGGCAAGGCCATTGAAGGGATGGAGGGAATGACTATGTCAAATGCTAAGCCTTGGATTGCCAATTACCCGTCCGAAACTGCACCGTCACTGGATTACCCCCGTATTCCGCTGACGCAATTTCTCGTGCAGTCGGCTGCATCGTACCCGGACAACAACGCGATTTACTTCATGGGCAAGACGATTTCGTACCGGGAGCTTTTGGAACTGTCTTACCGATTTGCCAACGCGCTGGTCAAACGGGGCGTGCAAAAAGGCGACCGTGTGGCGATCATGCTGCCGAATACCCCGCAAGCCGTCATCAGCTATTACGGCGCGCTGTTTGCAGGCGCGATCGTAGTGATGACGAACCCGCTCTACACGGAGCGCGAGCTGATTCACCAACTGGAAGACTCCGGCGCAGAGACGATCATCACGCTGGATTTGCTGTACAAGCGCGTAGCGCAAGTCCGCTCGTCCACACCACTCAAACGTATTTTTGTGACAAGTGTTGGCGATTTTCTTCCCTTATTGAAAAAATGGCTGTATCCGCTGGTCCAGAAAAAACAGGGGCAAACTCCGCAGGTTACATACAGCGCAGATGTTGAGCCTTTTCTTTCCGCCGTAAAAGAAAGCGCTGTCACCCCTGTCCATGTGCCAGTCGACCCGGAACAGGACATCGCCCTGCTCCAGTACACGGGCGGCACGACAGGGGTAGCCAAAGGCGTCATGCTGACGCATGCCAATCTGATCGCCAATGCGATGCAGTGCCAGGCTGTCCTCTACAAGCTGCGCAGAGGCGGCGAGCGAATTTTGGGCGTGCTTCCGCTCTTTCACGTCTACGGCATGACGACAGTGATGAACAAAGGCATTTGCATTGCCGCAGAAATCATCCTCGTGCCGAAGTTCGAGGTCAAACAAATTTTCGAGATGATCGACAAGCGCAAGCCGACCTTGTTCCCCGGCGCGCCGACGATGTACATCGCCCTGATTAATCACCCCGACCTGAAAAACCACGACCTGTCTTCGATCGAGGCGTGTGTCAGCGGTTCGGCGCCGCTTCCCGTCGAGGTCAAGGTCAAGTTCGAGGAACTGACAGGAGGCAAGCTCGTGGAAGGCTACGGCCTGACGGAAGCATCGCCAGTGACCCACTCCAACCCGATCTGGGAAAAAAGCATTACCGGCAGCATCGGCATGCCTTGGCCGGATACGGACTGTCGCATCCTCGACACGGTCACAGGAGAAGAGCTGCCGCAGGGCGAGGTCGGCGAGCTGGCGGTCAAAGGGCCGCAGGTCATGCTCGGCTACTGGAACCGCCCGGAGGAGACAGCCGCGGTCTTGAAGGATGGCTGGCTGCTGACGGGTGACGTAGGGTACATGGACGAAAACGGCTACTTCTACATCGTCGACCGCAAAAAGGACATGATAATCGCAGGAGGCTTCAACATTTATCCGCGCGAGGTGGAGGAAGTGCTGTTCGAGCATCCGTCCATCCAGGAGGCGGCTGTCATCGGCGTTCCGGACCCGTATCGCGGCGAGACGGTAAAGGCGTTCATCGTCTTCAAGGACGGCAAGCAGGCGAGCGAGGAAGAACTCGAAGCGCATTGCCGCAAGAAGCTCGCCGCCTACAAAATTCCGCGAAAGTACGAGTTTCGCACAGAACTGCCCAAGACGATGGTGGGCAAAGTGCTGCGCAGGCAGTTGCAGGAAGAAGACAAAGCTCGCCAGGAAGCACAGGACGAGATCAAAACAAGCTGACGCACAGATGCTGCCGTTCGGCTCGCGTCCCTTTGAGGAAGCGGCCATTTTTGTGAGCTTGCACGGGACAGGCTGTCGCCGTCATTCATGTTCACGCCGGGCAATTGACAGCGCCGGGTTCCTGTATTAAACTGATTTTATGAATGAATAATCATTCATTTCGGAAATTGTCTTATCATCATTGCGAGTAAAGATGGAGGTTATTATGGCAAAAAAAACGGGGGAAAAGTATCAAGCCATTATTGATGCTGCTGTACGGGTAATCGCCAGACAAGGCTATTACAGCGCCCAGGTATCCAAGATTGCAAAAGAGGCGAAGGTAGCAGACGGCACCATATACCTCTATTTTGAAAACAAGGATGATATCCTGATTTCGTTGTTCAACGAGAAGATGGGTCAGTTCGTGGACGAAAACCGCAAACGGATTTTCGAAGCGACATCCATCGAGCAAAAATTGTACGTCCTCGTGCATGCCCACTTGAGCCAGTTGGCCAAAGACCACGATTTGGCAAAAGTTACGCAGATTGAGCTGCGCCAGGCCAATCCGGTCATCAGCGAAGGCATCGGCAACGTGATGAAGCAATATTTCAACCTGATCGAAGAAATCATCCGGGAAGGGATAGAGCAAGCGGTGTTCCGGCCGGATCTGGACGTCAGGATGACGAGGAAAATGATTTTTGGCACGCTGGATGAAGTGACGACATCTTGG
Organism: Brevibacillus agri; assembly: GCF_004117055.1. Classification (NCBI taxonomy): domain Bacteria; kingdom Bacillati; phylum Bacillota; class Bacilli; order Caryophanales; family Paenibacillaceae; genus Brevibacillus; species Brevibacillus agri. The sequence continues at coordinate 4,187,793 of NZ_CP026363.1, read as the reverse complement.
GTCATGAAGCAGTGCAAGTACGATCTTGTCTCTCATGTTGATTCCATTCATAACCTCTTCCTGTTCGGTATGAAGGGAAAAGAATGAAAGAAAAGCTTTTTTTGTGCGAAAACGTTTGTTACAATGGAAACAGCAAGACTGAGCGTTCGCTCAGAAGGGATAAATAGCCTGTTTGTTCATAGGGATTAGTTTGGGGGGAGAGGCATGGATTCGCATTGGAATGTAGAGATCGCTGATCGCGTCGCTGTCGTGACGATCAGCAACCCGCCCGCTAACGCACTGGGTAGAGCGGTGCTCGATGAATTGAGTGAACTTTTGAACCAGTTGGAAAACAACGCGGAAGTCAAAGCGATTGTCTTGACTGGAGAAGGCCGGTTTTTCATTGCGGGAGCCGATATCAAGGAATTTACCCAATTGGCCCCTGCTGAAGCGGAAGCGATGGCGAGGAGAGGCCAAGCGTTGTTCGACCGACTGGAGACATTCCCGAAGCCCATTATCGCAGCCATTAACGGCGCTTGCCTGGGTGGCGGACTGGAGCTTGCGATGGCTTGCCATATACGCTTTGCCGCAGTCGAAGCGAAGCTGGGACTGCCGGAGCTGAATCTGGGACTCATCCCTGGCTACGGCGGAACGCAGCGCTTGCCGCGACTGGTCGGCAGAGGAAAAGCGACCCAACTGATTCTCACCTCTGAGATGATCGGCGGCGAGGAAGCTTTGCGCATCGGACTCGTGGAAGCGGTATATCCAGCCGAACAGTTGCTCGCGGAAGCGAAGAAGCTGGCCTACGCCATCACCCAAAAAAGCTCTGTCACGCTCAGGCTCGCCCTGGAATCTGTCCACAACACCGTGCAGCTTGGCTCGGCGGAAGGACTGGAGCAGGAAGCGAAAAAATTCGGCGAGGCATTTGCGTCAGAAGATATGAAGGAAGGCGTGGCAGCGTTTTTGGAAAAGCGCGCGCCGCAGTTTACAGACAAGTAACCCGATGATTGCAGCATCACCAGTACGAGGAACCATTAAGGAGGAGGCATCCTGATGAATATCGTGGTTGTGTTGAAGCAGACGTTTGACACAGAAGAAAAAATCGTCATCCAAAACGGGCAAATTTCCGAGGATGGCGTGGAGTTCATCATCAATCCATACGATGAGTACGCGGTAGAAGAAGCGATCAAGCTCAAGGAGGAGCACGGCGGCGAAGTGACAGTGGTAAGCGTAGGGCCGGACCGCGTGGAAAGCTCTTTGCGCACTGCGCTCGCGATGGGAGCGGACAAAGCTGTGCTCGTGGATGACGAGTCTTTGTTTGGCGACGAATACACAACGGCAAAAGTGCTTGCTGCGGTTGCGAAAAAAGTCGGGTTTGACATCATCATCGGTGGACAGATGGCGGTAGACTCCGGCGCAGGCCAGGGCGGCCCGCGTCTTGCAGAAGAGCTGGGCATCAACCACGTATCCACCGCTGTGAAGCTGGAAGTAGACGGCACCACTGTTCGCGTAGAGCGCGACGTGGAAGGCGATCTGGAAGTCGTGGAAACAAGCCTGCCGGTGCTGATTACCGCACAGCAAGGGCTGAACGAGCCGCGCTATCCTTCTCTCCCCGGAATCATGAAAGCGAAGAAAAAGCCGCTGGAGCGACTCAGCGCAGACGATTTGGGCCTGACTGCCGAAGCAGTGAAGGCAAAAACCGAGATCGTCGACCAGACCTTGCCAGCGAAAAAGCAGGCGGGCCGCATTCTCACTGGCGATTTGGCAGCCCAGACGTCGGAATTGGTGCAACTGTTGCGCAATGAAGCGAAAGTGATCTAAGCGAGAGGGAGAGGATATCCATGAAAAAAGTACTTGTACTCACAGAAGTACGTGACGGACAACTTCGCAACGTGTCGCTGGAAGCGTTGGCTGCAGCACAAGCATTGGCCGAGGGTGGCGAAATCGTCGCGGGAGTATTCGGGGCAGACGCGGCAGCGCATGCGCCAGTATTGGCACAGCATGGAGCAAGCACGGTTTACACGGCGGATCACGAGGCACTCGCCCAGTACACGCCTGACGCCTATACACAAGCACTTGTGCAGTTGATCGAGCTGGCCTCTCCTGATGCCGTTATTTTGGGGCATACGGCAATCGGCCGCGACGTCGCGCCGCGGGTGGCGGCGAAGCTCGGCTACGGCCTGGTCTCCGATGTGACGAGCATCGAAGCGGGTCCTGTGTTCGTTCGTCCGATTTATGCGGGCAAAGCTTTCCAACAACGCAAATTCGTAGACGGGAAAATTTTCATCACCATCCGTCCAAACAATATCGCTATCGGCACGCCGGACGCTGCGAAAAAGGCGATTGTCGTTCCGGTTGACCTGGAAATCAAAGACTTGCGCACGATTGTCAAAGAAGTCGTGCGCAAAACAAGCGGCAAAGTGGACTTGTCCGAAGCGAAAGTCGTCATCTCCGGCGGCCGCGGCGTGAAGAGCGCGGAAGGCTTCCAGCCGCTGTATGAGCTGGCAGACGTGCTCGGTGCGGCTGTAGGCGCGTCCCGTGGCGCGTGCGACGCCGACTACTGCGACTACTCGATGCAAATCGGGCAGACGGGAAAAGTCGTAACGCCTGACCTGTACATTGCGTGCGGCATTTCCGGGGCGATCCAGCACTTGGCGGGCATGTCCAGCTCCAAGGTGATCGTCGCGATTAACAAAGACCCGGAAGCGCCGATCTTCCAGGTGGCGGATTACGGCATCGTAGGCGATCTGTTCGAAGTGTTGCCACTGCTTACTGCCGAGTTCAAAAAAGTGTTGGTCTAAGGCTGAGCAGGCCGTTGAAAATGTCAAGAAGCGTCCCGCAAGAGGGGACGCTTTTTTTGTCTCAAGCCCTTACGTTACACTGTTCTTGCTTGTTATAATAAACCCAAGGAGAGGTGAGCGGCATGAGTGAAGAGCTGTTGCAACAACTGATTCACATGGTGGGGGAGAACAACCGGATCGTCAAAGAGGTTCAGCAGGAGCTGCGGGAGTTCAAGGCAGAGATGTACGAGTTCAGGGCGGAAATGTACGCGTTTCGCGACGAGATGTACGCGTTTCGTGAAGAGATGTACGCGTTTCGTGAAGAGATGTACGCATTTCGTGAAGAGATGTACGCATTTCGTGAAGAGATGTACGACTTCCGCGACGACGCGATTCAGCGGCTGGAGCGTTTGGAGCGCCAAGACAAGCTGATCGAGGCCGATATCGACCTGCTGCACAAAAAGGTGAGCGATCATGAGCGGGAAATCAATCGCATCAAGCAAGTAGGGCAATAAAGCAAAAAGCAACCGATAAGGGAAGAAGCGACTGGATAGACTATAGCGTGAAGTGCGCACAAAGTGCGGGGCGCCATAGTCATTTTTGTTTTTGGATGATATACTGAAGTAGCATTTGACCCTTTTTTAGTAATTGACTTTTCGAGGAGGTAACTTTCCATGGCAATTGTAAATGCAACTGACAACACCTTTTCCCAGGAAGTAGAGCAAGGCGGTACGGTCCTGGTTGACTTCTGGGCTCCTTGGTGCGGCCCTTGCAAAATGATCGCTCCTGTGCTGGAGCAAATCGACGGCGAAGTCGGCTCCAAGCTCAAAATCGTCAAAGTAAACGTTGACGACAATCCGGATTCTGCAGGCCGTTTTGGCGTTATGTCCATCCCGACCTTGATCGTCTTCAAGGATGGCCAGCCTGTCGATAAAGTAATCGGTTTCCAACCAAAAGAAGCTCTCATGGCAACCGTAGGCAAACACCTGTAAACAAGCAAACAGACAGCATGAGAAAGCGGCGAGAACAAGCCGCTTTTCTCATTCCCGAAACGCTGCCGCACCCGTTTTTGGACGAGCATAATTGTAAGCGCATTCAACGTGATGGTACATAATGGTTGCGGCTTCCAACCGAGCGATCGTTTGTCAAAAAATTAAGTTTACTCAGAGAAAATTATTTGCCTTTTTTGAATGCTTTTATTAAACTTCATATATTCAGTCTATTTAGAAAGATTAAGGGAGGCTTTTCGATGAAGGTGAAGGGGTTTCAGTTGTGGCGATCTCTGGCAACGATTTCGTTAGGCGCAGTGTTGATGGCGGGATGTGGAAGCGGGGGAGGAACTTCCAGCACGCCAGCAGCAGGGAACAGCGATTCGCAGCCGGCAGCCAGTGCAGACGGGCAAGAATTTACGGCTAAAATCGGTGTGGTCAGCTTTCTCTCCGGTTCTGGCGCAGCATACGGGGAAGCGCAAAAGGCAGGCTTGGAACTGGCATTGGGCGAGCTGAATGAAGCGAATAAAGGCAAGCTCAAGATCGAGCTTAAGTTCGAGGATTCGGCGGGGGAAAAAGACGGAGCGATCAACGCCGTAAATAAACTGATTAATCAGGATAATGTCGTCGCGATCATCGGGCCGACGCTCTCGGGCGAAATGTTCGCTGCCGGACCAGTCGCGAACGAATCGGAAACGCCGATCTTCGGTATTTCCAACACATCCGAGGGCATCAACGACATCGGCGAATACGTCTTCCGCAACTCGCTGCCTGAATCGATTGCGATTCCGACAGCAATGAAAGCGGCAGTCGAGAAAAACGGCCTGAAAAAAGTGGCGCTCATTTACGCTTCCAACGACGATTTCTCTGTGAATGGCTACAAGGTCATGAAAGCTACGGCTGAAAAAATGGGCCTGGAAATTACCGGGGAAGCGACTTTTGCTAACGGAGACGTCGACTTTTCCGCCCAACTGACCAAGCTGAAACAAGGCAACCCGGACGCGCTGCTCGTATCTGCGCTGTACAAAGAAGGCTCCATGGTTGTGAAAAAAGCGCGCGAGCTCGGCATCACCGGAACGATCCTTGGCGGCAATGGTTTCAATAATCCGAAAGTTTTTGAAATTGCAGGCCCGGCAGCCGAAGGGTTGATTGTGGCGACTCCGTTCAGCCCTGAGAAGCAGGACGAAAAGGTACAAGCCTTTGTCAAGGCGTTCGAAGCCAAATACAACAAGAAGCCTGACCAATTCGCAGCGCAAGCGTACGATTCGCTGTACATCATGTCGCAGTCTCTGCTTGCAGCAGGCAAAGCCGAGCGTGAAGCGTTGCGCGAACAGCTTGCCCAGTTGAAAGACTTTACGGGTGTATCCGGCAAGCTTTCCTTCGATGAGAAGCGCAACCCGATCGGAGACGCAGTAGTCGTTGTCGCGAAAGATGGAAAATTCGTCCCGTTTGAATAGGATGATGCCCGGGGCAACCCGGGCTCTTCTTTCCCATCGGCAATGACGTTTTCTCGCTGGATCAGAAAGGACGAGGCGTGCGCTTTCGCTTGCTGATCCAGCGAGAATAACGGCTGGTTTTCGCGTGGCAGGCAACCATTTTACAGTGAGGTGAGGCAGTTGTTTTGGCAGCAATTAGTCAATGGCTTGACAGTAGGTAGCACTTATTCCTTGATTGCGCTGGGCTACACGCTCATTTTCGGCGTGCTCGGAATCATCAATATGGCTCATGGACAAATTTTCATTTTTGGCTCGCTCGTCGGCCTCGTGCTGATGACAAGCATGAACATGCCGCTTGGCGTCGCGCTGCTCGCGGCAGTGGTCATCTCGGCGGCTCTCGGGCTGGTGCTGGAGTACACAGCGCTGCGGCCGCTGCGCAAGAAAAACGTTCCCCACCTGGCTTCGCTTATCAGTACGATCGGGTTTGCCATTTTGGTGGAGGAAGCGATGCACAAGTTTTTTGGCGCGGACTCGCGGGCGTTCCCGCAATCGTTTGGAAGTCAGCCGCTTGATCTGGGCATCATTCAAATTCGCAGCGTGGATCTTGTCATTTTGGGAATCTCCATCCTTCTCATGTTTGTCCTGCACTTCTGGATTCAAAAGACGAAGATGGGCAAAGCGATCCGGGCGACGGCGGAAAATACGGATACTGCAAACCTTTTGGGCATCAACACCAACATGGTGATCGTCGTCACGGTCATCATCGCCTCTGCTCTCGGCGGTGTGGCGGGCATTTTGATCGGCATGGCGTATTCCGCCCTCATTCCTACGATGGGGATGACGCTCGGGTTCAAGGGGCTGGCGGTGTTGATTCTGGGCGGCGTCGGCAGCATTCCCGGAGCGATGGTGTGCGGCGTTTTGCTCGGAATCATCGAGGTGTTTACCGTCGCCTACGGAGACTCGTCTTATCGCGATGCCGTGGCGTTCGGCCTCATCATCGTGATTTTGTTGCTGAAGCCGGAAGGACTATTTGGACGCAAAGCGTAAAGGAGGTGCAAACATTGGACATTCTCAATCCGTATAACTTACAGGTGTTTACCTTTATTTTGCTGAACAGCATCTTGGCGATCAGCATTTACATCACGCTCTCCACCGGACAGCTCTCGCTGGGGCATGCCGGATTCATGAGCATCGGCGCCTTCACGGCGAGTATTTTGACCAAGCAGGCGGACATGCCGCTGTTTGTTGCCATCCTCATCGGCGGTTTGGCGGCAGGCTTGATCGCTCTGCTCATCGGCGCGCCAACCTTGAAGCTGCACGGCTTGTACCTGGCGATTGCCACTCTCGGCTTTGGCGAGGTCATTCGCGTCATTTTGCTCAATCTGGAGATTACGAACGGGGCGTTGGGGCTGACCGGCCTGCAATCCATCGGCAATTATTTGTACGATTTTGAGAAAGCGATCGGGCTGAAAGCGACGACATTGGGCGTCTCCGTCATGCAAATGAAAGCTTTGTCTACGTGCCTGTTCATGCTGTTGTTGTTCGCTGTCATTCTCTTTTTGACGCTGCGTCTGAACAAGTCCAGGCTCGGCCGGGCGTTCGAAGCGATCAAGGCGGACGAGACAGCGGCGCGGGCGATGGGCCTGCAAGTGGCGTACTACAAAATGCTCGCCTTCGTCATCGGATCGGTGCTCGCCGGCGTGTGCGGCGGCTTGTTCGCGCACATTACGACGACGATTACGCCGGACGATTTCAACTACCACAAAGTCGTGGAAATTCTCTCCTTTGCCGTGATCGGGGGAAGCGAGGTCGTGTGGGGACCATTGTTTGGCGCGCTCGTGCTGACGGCGCTGCCGGAAGTTTTGCGCGGCCTGGCCGAATACAAAATGCTCATGTACGGTCTGATTATGGTCGGCGTGATGGCTTTCCGTCCACACGGTCTGATCGGTACCGATACTTTCAAAAAATGGTTCAAAAAAGACAAAAGCAAGGCGAAGGGGGGACTGTGAGATGTTGCTGGAACTGGCGAACGTAGGAAAAAGCTTTGGCGGCATCACGGCCCTGCGCGATGTGTCCTTTTCCGTGCGCGAAGGGGAGATTGTCGGCCTGATCGGCCCGAACGGCGCCGGAAAGACGACGATCTTCAATATGGCCACCGGAATTTTTGCGCCGACGACAGGCACCTTTTCCTTTGCCGGACAGACGCTGAACGGGATGCCGCCGAACAAAATCACGGAAATGGGGATTGCCCGCACGTTTCAAAATATTCGCCTCTTTGGTCACATGAGCGCATTCGACAACGTCAAGGTAGGTTGCCATGCGCGGATGAAGGCGGGGTTTTGGGCTTCGCTTTTGCGCACGCCTGGCCAGCGGTCCGAGGAGAAGGCGGTTGCGAAAAAAGCGGAACAATTGCTGGAGTTTGTCGGGCTGTCCGACGTGGCAGACGTCCGCTCGGATACGCTCGCGTACGGACAGCAGCGCCGTCTGGAAATCGCCAGGGCGCTCGCGACCGAGCCGAAGCTATTGCTTTTGGACGAGCCTGCTGCCGGGATGATCGAGACAGAGACGAAAGCGCTGATGGAACTGGTGCGCAAAATTCGCGATGACGGCACGACCGTCTTGCTGGTCGAGCACGACATGGGGCTGGTCATGAACTTGTGCGAGAAAGTCGTCTGCATCAATTTCGGCGTGAAAATTGCGGACGGAACGCCGGAAGAGGTACAAAACAACCCCGATGTGATCGAGGCATACTTGGGCAAGGAGGAAGAATAGCATGCTGCACGTACAAAACCTTTCGACCTCCTACGGTCAAATCAAGGCGATTCGCGGCATTACGCTGGAAGTGCCGGAAGGAAAGATCGTCTCTCTCATCGGCGCCAACGGAGCAGGCAAAACGACGACGATGCGCACGATCGCCGGCCAACTAAAGCCGGAGGCAGGCAGCATTACGTTTTGCGGGGAGCGCATGGACGGCAAAAAGCCGCACCAGATCGTGAAAAGCGGACTGGCGCTCGTGCCGGAAGGGCGGGCGATCCTCGGCAAAATGACCGTGCTGGAAAACCTCGAAATGGGCGCTTTCCAACGCAACGACACCCAAGGCATCAAGGACGACATGGAAAAAATGATGACCTGGTTTCCGATTTTGAAAGAACGGCTGCCCCAGTTGGGCGGTACGATGTCTGGCGGGCAGCAGCAAATGCTGGCGATTGCCAGAGCTTTGATGTCGCGCCCCAAGCTGCTGCTTTTGGACGAGCCGTCCATGGGACTGGCCCCGATTGTGGTGGCAGACATTTTCAAAGTCATCAAGCAGATTAATGCGGAAGGCACGACGGTGCTGATCGTCGAGCAAAACGTCAAGCAGGCACTGAAAATCGCCGATTACGGCTATGTGCTGGAAGCCGGCCAGATTGTTCTCGACGGGGCGGCTGACGCGCTGTTGAACGATGAGCGCGTCAAAGAAGCGTACTTGGGCGGACGCAAGCATTAAAAGCTGGCTGTCAGAGGAAAACTGTCGCTTTCAGATCGAAGCGGCAGTTTTTTTGCTGCCCGATCCGTGGTACTATGGGAGTAGAACGTATATTCTTATCAGAGGAAAACCATGGAAGGAAGCCAGATGCGGATGCCAACCAAACTGACGAGAGAGCAAACGGAATATCTCGTGTTGCAAGTGCAACGGTATTTTCACGCAGAACACGGCGAGGAGCTGGGCAACCTGGAGACGGAAGAGCTGATCGCCTTCTTTTCCAGAGAGCTCGGGCCGTTTTACTATAACCAGGGCGTACAGGACAGCCGCAAGCTGTTGCTGGAGCGGATGAACGCCCTGGAGGATGAGCTGTACGTCCTGGAACAGCCCGTCATGAAAAAACGCTAAAGCGAAAGCCGTTAAAAGGAAAAAGGAGGTGCAGCCATGAACCGTACCTTGAAAGACAAGCTGGCTGTGCTGCCAGAAAAGCCCGGCTGCTACCTGATGAAAAATGCAAACGGGGAAATTATATACGTCGGAAAAGCCAAGGTGCTGAAAAACCGCGTGCGCTCGTACTTCACCGGAAGCCATAACGGGAAGACGCAGCTTCTGGTCAGCGAGATCGCGGACTTTGAGTATATCGTGGTGTCGTCTGCGATCGAGGCGTTATTGCTGGAGTGCAACCTCATCAAAAAGCACGACCCGCGCTATAACGTCATGCTTCGCGACGACAAAACCTACCCATACATCAAAATTACGAACGAAGCGCAGCCGCGGCTGGAAATTACCCGCAAGGTGCTGAAAGACAAGGCGAAATACTTCGGGCCGTACCCGAATGCAGGCGACGCGTCCGAGGTGAAAAAGCTGCTCGACCGGCTCTATCCTTTGCGCAAATGCCGCAACATGCCCAAGCAGGTATGTTTGTACTACCATTTGGGCCAATGTCTCGCCCCCTGTGTGTACGAGGTTTCGGCTGAAGAAAACCAGCGACTGGTAGATGAGATCAGCCGCTTCCTCGACGGCGGACACGAGCAGATGAAGCAGCAGCTCACGGAAAAAATGCTCCAGGCCGCAGAGGCGATGGAGTTTGAGCGGGCCAAGGAGTTCCGCGATCAGATCAAGAGCATCGAAGCGGTGATGGAGAAGCAGAAAATTACGTTCACCGATACGGTTGACCGCGACATTATCGGCTTTGCCGTGGAAAAAGGCTGGATGTGCATTCAAATTTTTTACATGCGCCAGGGCAAGATGATCGAGCGGCAGACGACCTCCTTCCCTTACTACGGAAACGAGAGCGAGGACTTCATGTCGTACGTCACCCAGTTTTACTACGACAAGCAAAACGCGCTGCCCAAAGAAATTTTGCTGCCGGAGGAAAGCGAGCCGGAGCTGTTGAGTGAATGGCTGGGAGTCAAGGTGTTGACGCCCAAGCGCAGCAAAAAGCGCGAGCTGGTACAGATGGCTTGTGAAAACGCGCGGATCGCCCTGCAGGAAAAGTTCGCCCTGATGTCCAAGGACGACGCGCGGACCGTTCAGGCGGTGCACAACCTGGGGCATGTGCTGGGGATCGGCGTCCCGCACCGGATCGAGGCGTTCGACAACTCCAACATCCAAGGAACCGAGCCTGTGTCGGCGATGATTGTCTTTACGGACGGCCGTCCGGACAAAAAGGAATACCGCAAGTTCAAGATCAAGACAGTCGAAGGGCCGGACGATTACGGCTCCATGCGCGAGGTAATCCGCAGACGGTATTCGCGCTTGCTGAAGGAAAACCAGCCGCTGCCCGACCTGATCGTCATCGACGGGGGCAAAGGGCAGATCAGCGCCGCCATGGACGTGCTGGAAAACGAGCTGGGGCTGTACATCCCGGTCTGCGGCCTGGCCAAAGACGAAAAGCACAAAACCGCGCAGTTGATGTACGGCGATCCGCCGGAGCCGGTGAATCTGAAGCGGGACAGCTACGAGTTTTACTTGCTGCAGCGCATTCAGGACGAGGTGCACCGGTTTGCGATTACGTTTCACCGACAATCCCGGACGAAGACGATGCTCTCCTCCCAGCTCGACGAAATACCGGGCATCGGCGAAAAGCGGCGCAAGCTGTTGTTTACCCATTTTGGCTCGCTGAAAAAAATGCGCGAGGCGACGGTGGAGGATTTCCGGCAGTTGGGGATCGGCGACAAGCTGGCGAAGCAGATTATCGCCCATTTGCGCAAGCTGGAATCGTAACGTTTTTTTCAAAAAGCAATTGAACCGTTCGGATTCCCGTGATATAATGCGTTTCAAACAGAATAGTTAGCCTCACTTCCCTTATGAAGTGAGGTAGAGGCGCGAAAACCAAGAGTACCACCCTGAGATCGGGTATCTGTGAAGGGAGCGGGAAAGGGGAATTCGCCGAAGTGTGGAGGAAAACCCGTAGTTCTCCATGCTGGGTCTGCATTGAACAAGTGCAGAACTGTCATCTGGCTCTTAACCGGCGTCAGATGGAGTGCTATCTCACGGTGTGTCAATGTGAGCGGTGATAGGTGTTGTCCTGTCATGTGCTGCATTGTCCGCGTGTATTGGGAGGGAGGAACCGGTATGTCGAAACAGTAGGCAGCGGCAGGTACTTATTCCTTGTCGGTGCCTTTTTTATAAAGTGACAGGTAAAATTTTCCATAAACGAGTAAGCGAAAACAAGCTAATAAAACGAGAGAAAACGATACATTCTACAAACATTGGATATGAGAAAAGGGAGAGAAGCCGCATGGGGTTGATCGTGCAGAAATACGGAGGCACCTCTGTAGGGACTATTGAGCGAATTTTACGAGTTGCGGACCGAATTATCAGCTACAAAGAAGAAGGGCATGACCTGGTAGTCGTCGTGTCTGCGATGGGCAAATCTACCGACGTCCTGGTAGATATGGCCAAACAGATCAGCGCCTACCCTTCCGAGCGTGAAATGGATATGCTGCTGACCACGGGGGAGCAAGTATCGATCGCATTGCTCGCGATGGCCTTGCATTCCAAAGGCTACGATGCCATTTCTTTGACTGGCTGGCAGGCCGGAGTGACGACAGAAGCGATCCACGGCCGGGCGCGGATCAAGCAAATTGATCCACAGCGCATTCAGGCGGAGCTCGGTCGAGGCCGCGTCGTGATTGTGGCAGGGTTCCAAGGTCTTAGCGACGAAGGAGAAATTACAACGCTCGGCCGCGGTGGATCGGATACATCGGCGGTTACGCTGGCAGCCAGCCTGAATGCTGACAAATGCGAGATTTTTACAGACGTTTCTGGCGTTTACACGGCCGACCCGCGCATGGTGCCGGCAGCAAGCAAGCTGAATACGATCTCGTATGATGAAATGCTGGAGCTTGCCAATCTCGGCGCAGGCGTCCTGCATCCGCGTTCGGTGGAGGCTGCGAAAAAATACAAGGTACGGCTGGTGGTCCGCTCCAGCTTTACTGCCGAAGAGGGTACGTACGTTGAGGAGGTTGCCAACATGGAAACAGGAAGAGTAGTAAGTGGAGTCGCGCATGACGAAGATGTCGCCAAAGTTACGGTTGTCGGGATGCCTGCAAAGGTGGGGACTCTTTCCCGCCTGTTCAATACACTCGCAGACAACCAGGTGAACGTCGACATCATCATTCAAAGCTCCTACGATGCCGCTGTCACGAACATTTCGTTTACGGTCGCGGCAGATGACTTGAAAAAGGCGCTGGATACGCTGGAAAACAACAAAGCGGAGCTGGGCTTCGAAAAAGTCGACTTCGAGCAAAACTTGACCAAAGTGTCCATCGTCGGCTCCGGCATGGTGAACAATCCGGGGGTTGCCGCTGAGATGTTCCGCGTTTTGGCTGAAAAAGAAATTTCTATTAAAATGGTTTCGACGTCGGACATCAAAGTGTCCTGCGTTATTCCTGCTGGCCAAACCGAGCTTGCCGTTCGCAGCCTGCATACGGCATACGGACTTGATGTGGCGGAAACAGCAGTCGTGCACGGCTTATAAGAAGCAAATGCTCCCTCGCCCGCTGGCAGAGGGGGCATCTTTTTGAATGATTCGCGAGTGCGGGTTCCCGCTGCCTTTTGCAATGACAAAAGTATGGCAGTATCCCGCACGAAGGCGAACGGCTTGTTTATTTTTGCGTCCGCACCTTGATAAGAATGCGGGACGAGCTTTCGATCTCCAGTTGTGCGGACGTGTCCTTGCCCTTCCACTGCTCGATGCTGCCGGCGATGATTCCGGCTTCCAGTGACAAGGCGCGGCTGAGCCGCTCGGGCGTTTGGTAGTTGTAGATAGTGTGCGAGAGCTTGTAGACGATCGCGTCTGCCGTTTCTTCCACGAGATCGAGCTGTCCCAGCCCAAGGCGGATAAAAGGGAGAATCGGGCCCGTGGAAGACTGAACCGGAATTTTCCGGCCGATGTCTTTGCCCAGCCAGTACAATATCGGGCTTTCGCTGTCTCCCAATAAGGCGTTCGTCAATGTTTCGCGGAGCAGATGGTAGCCGAGATAAGGCATGTGCATGCGTTCGGCCACCGGAATCGTGTGGGGCGGCAACAGGGCTGCCAACTGATCGGTATCTTTCATCTCGCTTCCCTCCTGTCTGTACTAGATTATGAGAGGGAGGCTTGCTTCATGACCGATTAAGAGAAAAAATAGTGAAACTAAACAAAGTTATTCTATCAATGTATTTAGTCTACTGATTGTCTTGACGCTATGTGTCGACAAGAGTACAATTGGATTTGGTCAAAGTTTTGCCCAACTTTTTTTCGTATTTTGACACATTCCGACAAAGTTAGGCGTGGAGAGAGCTAACGGTTTTTTGGCATGTCTAATGGGTCAGGCAATGGGTTAGGATATGGGAGAAAGGTCCATAAAAGAGCGCTACATACACTGAAAGGGGGACCATTGTATGGCGAAAGGCCATAGCTTTCTCAGTCACAAGCTGCACTCACTTCTTGGTTTGTTTCCGATCGGGCTCTTCCTGCTGTTCCACTTGACAGCCAACTACCAGGCGACCCGTGGAGCCGAAGCTTTCAACCAGACGGTAGGTCTGATTGAAAACGTTCCACTTCTGCTTGTAGTTGAATTTGTCTTCATCTACATCCCGATCCTGTTTCACGCTGTTTACGGTCTCTACATCGCGTTCCAAGCGAAACAAAACGTAGGGAACTTCGGTTACTTCAGAAACCACATGTTTCTGTGGCAACGGGTAACAGGTATCATTACCCTCATTTTCATTGTTTGGCACGTATGGGAAACTCGCATTCAGAAGGCATTGGGTGCACATGTTGACTTCGACATGGTCGCAAACATTTTCAGCAGCCCAGCAATGATCGTATTCTACACAATCGGGATTATCAGCACGGTTTTCCACTTCTCCAACGGACTCTGGTCGTTCCTGGTTCACTGGGGAATTACGGTTGGACCACGTTCCCAACGAATTGCAACATACTTCACTATGGTCGTATTCGTAGTTGTAACCTTCATCGGATTGCGTGCGATGTCGGCTTTCATTCTGTAGGGATAGGGGGACTAAATCATGGCAAAAGGTAAACTTATCATTGTCGGTGGTGGATTGGCCGGCTTGATGGCTACTATCAAAGCTGCAGAAAAAGGCGTTCCCGTTCAGTTGTTCTCCCTGGTTCCGGTAAAACGTTCCCACTCTGTTTGTGCGCAGGGCGGTATCAACGGTGCGGTAAATACCAAAGGGGAAGGCGACTCCACATGGGAGCACTTCGACGATACAGTTTACGGTGGAGACTTCTTGGCAAACCAACCACCAGTAAAAGCAATGTGCGATGCAGCACCTGGAATTATCTATATGCTTGACCGGATGGGCGTCATGTTCAACCGCACACCAGAAGGTCTGTTGGACTTCCGCCGTTTCGGGGGAACAAAACATCACCGTACTGCGTTTGCAGGTGCGACAACCGGACAACAACTGCTGTACGCGCTGGACGAGCAAGTACGCCGCTACGAAGCAGAAGGTCTGGTTACCAAGTACGAATATTGGGATTTCCTCGGAGCCGTTTTGGACGAGACAGGAACCTGTCGCGGGATTACCGCGCAAAACATGCGTTCCGGTGAAATTCAATCCTTCCGTGCAGATGCCGTTATTTTGGCAACAGGCGGCCCTGGTATCATCTTCGGTAAATCGACCAACTCGATCATCAACACAGGTACAGCAGCGTCTGCCGCTTACCAGCAAGGCGTAATCTACGCCAACGGTGAGATGATCCAGATTCACCCGACTGCGATTCCGGGCGACGACAAGCTGCGTCTGATGTCTGAATCCGCGCGCGGTGAGGGCGGTCGCGTATGGACGTACAAAGACGGTAAGCCTTGGTACTTCCTGGAGGAAAAATATCCTGCCTACGGAAACCTGGTACCGCGTGATATTGCGACTCGCGAAATCTTCTCTGTCTGCGTAGACATGAAACTGGGCGTCAACGGCGAAAACATGGTGTACCTCGATCTGTCCCACAAAGATCCGAAAGAGCTGGATGTAAAACTGGGCGGTATTATCGAGATTTACGAAAAATTCGTAGGGGATGACCCGCGCAAAGTGCCGATGAAGATTTTCCCTGCCGTTCACTACTCCATGGGCGGAATGTGGGTAGACTACAACCAAATGACCAACATCCCTGGTCTGTTTGCAGCGGGTGAGTGCGATTACTCCCAGCACGGCGCGAACCGTTTGGGTGCAAACTCCCTGTTGTCCGCGATCTACGGCGGTATGGTTGCCGGTCCAAAAGCGATCGAGTACATCAAAGGCTTGAATCAATCTTCGGATGATCTGTCTTCTACTCTCTTTGACAGCTACACGAGCAAAGAACAGGCGAAATACGACAGCATTTTGAAAATGGACGGAACGGAAAATGCTTACCTGATCCACAAGGAGCTGGGTGAGTGGATGACAGACAACGTAACGGTAGTTCGTTACAACGACCGTCTGCAAAAAACAGATGAAAAGATTCAAGAGTTGATGGAGCGCTACAAAAAAATCAACATCAACGATACAAGCAAATGGAGCAACGCAGGTGCTTCCTTCACTCGTCACTTGTGGAACATGCTCGTCCTCTCCCGTGCGATCACAATCGGTGCGCTCATGCGTAACGAGAGCCGCGGCGCTCACTACAAACCGGAATTCCCTGAGCGTGATGACGAGAACTTCATGAAGACAACTATGGCGAAGTTCAATCCGGAAACAACCGCGCCAGAAATCTACTACGAAGACATCGATGTTTCGTTGATCCCGCCACGGAAACGTGACTATACGTCTGACAAGAAGCATTAAGAGAGGAGGAAACGGATCATGGCAGAAAAATTGATTCACCTGATTATTACTCGCCAAGACAGCCCTGACAGCACTCCATACAAGGAAGAGTTCAAAATCCCGTACCGTCCTGGTATGAACGTCATTGGTGCGCTGATGGAGATTCAACGCAATCCGCTCAACGCGCAAGGCCAAAAAACTTCTCCGGTCAACTGGGAATCGAACTGCTTGGAAGAAGTATGCGGCGCGTGCTCGATGGTCATCAACGGAAGACCGCGCCAGGCTTGCTCGGCGCTGATCGATAAACTGGAACAGCCAATTCGTCTGGAGCCAATGAGCACGTTCCCTGTACAACGCGACTTGTCGATTGACCGTAGCCGCATGTTCGATGCGTTGAAACGTGTAAAAGCATGGATTCCAATCGATGGTACGCATGATCTGGGACCAGGTCCGCGCATGCCGGAAGTAGAGCGTCAATGGGCGTACGAGCTGTCCAAGTGCATGACGTGCGGGGTATGCTTGGAGGCTTGCCCGAACGTGAACGCGAAGTCCGAGTTCATTGGACCGTTTGCGATTTCCCAGGTTCGCCTGTTCAACCAGCATCCAACTGGTATGATGAACAAGCATGAGCGTCTGGAAGCTCTGATGGAAGACGGCGGTATCGGCGATTGCGGTAACTCGCAAAACTGCGTGCAAGCTTGTCCAAAAGGCATCCCGCTCACGACCTCGATTGCTCACATGAACAAAGAAACGACCAAACATGCGGTGAAGAAATTCTTCTTCTCCTAATCGTTTGGCAAAAGAAAAAGGCGTGCGCCGGTTTAACCGGAATGCACGCCTTTTTTTCTTGCGTCAGCGACAGCGGCGACTGCCAGTTTTTCGAACATGCGAACGAACTGCTCCCACTCTTCTTCGGTGAGGTGGGAAAACAGTTGCCGGAGCGTTTCCAGCCGCGTCTGCTTCGCCTGGGCCAAAATGTGTTTTCCGGCTTCCAGCAGACTGATATGGACGACGCGCCGATCTTCCTCATCGCGCTCCCGGCTGACGTAGCCGTGCTTGTCCAGCCGGTCGATCATCGCGGTAATCGCGCTGGGCTTGACCATCATCGAATCGGCCAGTTCGCCGACGGTACATCTTTGGCGTTGCTCCAATTGATGAAGGATGTAAAATTGCGGACCTGTCAATCCGGGAACAGGCTCGGCCATATGCGTCCCCAACGTGCGCATGATGGTGCGAAAAGCTTCTTGCAGGCGGTCAATGGACTCGGGGAAGGGGAGGACATGCTGGTTTCAGCTCCTTGCAGCTTAATAACAATACATTTCGGACAGGAAATATTTAACGGTATTAAATATAGGCTGATTCACCTGTTTTGTCAACCTTAGGGCAAAAGACGAGAATACCCGAGCGGCTCCCAGTGAAAACTGATACATAATGGGTGTACTTCCAACAAGGGGGCAAACGATGAAAAAACAGGTGATGAGCTTAGGGTTAGTGTTGGTTTTGCTTCCCGTAACGACAGTGGGCCATACACGCGCGGATGTCTTTGCATACGGCGACGCCATCAGCTTGCGCAGTGTGGTCATGCACGATTTGGCGGAAATGAAGGAGCAATCACATACAAGCCACGCGCCGGGCGAGGCCGGAAATCATGTCCGCGCCGAGCGGGCCAACGAGTGGCAGCGTTCCGAGCATGTCGTCCTGGGCGAACAGGCTGTCAGCGCACAAGCCTCTACGCTGGAGATGATCGAAGCGAACCGCGCCTGGCGGGAGGCAGGGGTTAAAGGAGAAGGAATGCTCATCTCGGTCATTGATACAGGCGTAAACCCGCGGCATCCTGATTTGCCGCCGCCGCACGACAAGCGGCTGGCTGTGCAGAAGTCAGGCTCGCCGCAAAAAGTAATTCCGGGCTTCAACTGGGCAGACCGCAATCAGACGACCGAGGACGTAGCCGAATCGCAGCACGGCATCCATGTCGCCGGGATCATTGCCGCCAACGGCAAAGTCAAAGGAGTCGCGCCGGAATCGCAAATCATGAGCCAAAAAGTATTTTCCAACTACCAGGGGGAAGTGCCAGGCTTGAGCGAGTCGATCTTGTTTGCGATTAACGATTCGATCGCCAAAAAAGCCGATGTCATCAACCTCAGCCTCGGCTCCTCCGCCGGTTATGTGGACGAGTCGAACGTCGAGCAAATGGCCGTGAAAAAGGCGGTGGACAACGGCGTCATCGTCGTGGCGGCAGCGGGGAACGACTCGTACTTCGGCAGCGACAAGGTGCGGGCGCAAAATCCGGACGTGGCCATGATCGGCTCCCCCGGCCTCAGCCCTGATGCGTTTTCCGTCGCATCCGTCAACGCGACGACGCTTGCGGGCAACAGCTTCAGCGTCCAGGGAGTGCCAGGGCTGGAACGCGTCGTCTACTTGCCTGGGCACGTGGAGAGCGGGTCGGCGCTCAATCCGATAGCTTCTCTGGTGAAGCCGTATCCGCTCGTTTACATGGGAAAAGGGAAAAAAGAAGACTACAACGTATCGGTCAAGGAAAAAATCGTGCTCTTGGAGCGGGGGGATACTTCTTTTGATGAAAAGCTCCGCCTTGCCAAAGAAGCGGGTGCCGTCGGCGCGATTATTTACAACAACGAACCCGGGCCGCTCATCATCAGCGCGGAGCATTTGAAGCAAATTCCGGCGGTGGCGGTGCTGAAGCAGATGGGCGAGCAGTTGGCGCAGGCGGTGAAAAAAGGGAAAAAAGTGACGGTCGCCTTCAATGGCGAGTACGCGCAAAACCCGATGCCTTATCCGGACGGCGGAACGATTTCCGGCTTTTCCTCCTGGGGACCGACTCCTGACCTGCAGTTCAAGCCGGAAATTTCGGCGCCGGGCGGAGGGATTTTGTCGCTCGTCCGCGATTCGGAGTACGCAGTCAAAAGCGGAACGTCCATGGCGACGCCACACGTAGCAGGCGGGATGGCGCTGCTCAAGCAAGCCTACCAAAAGCAGGGGCGCAACTTGCAAGGCCGGGCCTTGGTCGAAACGTTGAAGGCAGCGGCGATGAACACAGCCGAGCCGATTTTGGACCCGCGGGTGAGCGTGGCTGCTTCCGACAAGGCCAAAGTGAAAAAATATCCGTACAGCCCGCGCGTTCAAGGAGCAGGCTTGATGCAAATCGCCAAAGCGATCCAGACGCCTGCCGTGGTGGTCGATGCCAAAGGCAAGGCTGGCGTCTCGCTGGGAGAGATCGGGAACACGACAACGTTTTCCTTGTTTGTCGATAACAAGTTCGGGAAAAAGCCGATAACGTACCAGCTCCACGACGAGTTCGGCGTCATGACCGACTTGCGCAAGGACGGCTTGAACATGCTGACGGCAACCGCGCTGGAAGGGGCGCAACTCCGCTTTTCCGCTCCGAAGGTAACCGTGGAGCCTGGCAAGCGCGCCGAGGTCAAGGTGACGCTCGCCATCCCGCAGGGAGCAGCCCGCAACCAGTTTGCCGAAGGCTTTATCTCCTTTGCGCCGGATGACAAGTCGCTGCCTGCCTTGCGCGTCCCTTACTTCGGCTTTTTCGGCGACTGGGACGAGCCGCGCATTATGGACCAGCCTGTATGGGAGGCTGGCAGTCAGGAAAAGCGGACGGGCGTCAAGACGAGCTGGTACCACGACAAGCGCAACGACAAATGGCGCTACCGCGATTATTTGGGCGTGACCGGGGTCAAAGAGGACGGAACCGTACAGATTGATCCAGGCCAGATTGCGTTTTCTCCCAACGGAGACGGCCATTACGACATCGCGGCTCCTTCGATTACGTTTTTGCGCAACGCCCGGCAAGTGGTCGTGGAAGTAACGGATCAGTCCGGAAAGCCGATACGCGCGCTGGTGCGGGATGAAAAAGTCAGCAAGTACGACCAGTCCAAGCTGGGAACGCCTTATTACTACACCGAGCGCGAGGCGTGGAGCTGGGATGGCAAAATTTTTTCGCCGCAAAAAGGCAGCTATGTGCAAGCGCCGGATGGAGCGTACCAGTTTTTAATCAAGGCGAAAATCGACGGCCGCGATGCCAATTGGCAAACGATGACGCTGCCGATCCGGGTCGACACGAAGCCGCCAGTCCTCAACGCTTCTCTGTCCGGAAACAAGGTGCAGTGGAGCAGCCGCGACAAAGACGTGCAAGGCTATCTGCTCTACGTCAACGGGAAAAAAGTAGGCGGCCCGTATTCGCCGAAAATCACCAGCACGATCATCAATCAGCCGGAGAAAAAAATAAGCGTAGTCGCCTTCGATTACGCCGGAAACATCAGCGTGGCAAACATTAACGGGAAAAGCGACACCGTCCCGCCGTTCGTGGAATTTCCCGACGATCTGTTCAGCTATCTGAAAATATCCAAACAGCCGGATGTCGCCTTGCGCGGGAAGGTCACAGGCGAGGAGCTGCTGGATCGGGTCCGGCTCTCGATCAACAAAACGCCTGTCAAGCTGGAGGCAGACGGTTCGTTCGAGACGATTCTCCGGCTGCAGGAAGGGCTGAACTACGTCGTGTACAGTACTGCCGACATGTACGGCAACACGCGGCAGTTTACGCAACGGGTCATCGTCGACACAAGCCCGCCGATGCTCCAGCTCCAAAACGACGGGACCGAAGACATTCAGTTTGATCCAGCGACGAAAACGATGCTGCTGCCGATCCGCTTCCTGTACCGCGACCAGACGTACAAAGGACAGGCCAGCGTCAACGGCCAGATCGTCGCCAACTTCGAGGAAGACCAGTTGGAAATTCCTGTGCATAAAAATTTGACGCACATTTTGCCGATGAAACAAGGAGAAAACCGCGTCTTGATCGAAGGAAAAGATGGAGCAGGCAACCAGAGCACGCTGCTATTGTACGCGTACGTAGATGCGAGCGCAGGCACGGTCGTGCTCAGCCAGGGGGAACAGCGGTTGAACTACCGGGCGAGGACGATCGCGGCTCCCACGATCAAGCTGATGAACAATCAGGTGGAAGGCCAGGAAGGCGAGCTCCTGCCGATTGAGGGCAAGGTGACGGGAGCCGGGCCGGTCAGCTTGCGAATTACGTACGGCGATCATCATGTGCCTGTCGACGTCAACGACCGGGGAGGGTTTCGCCTGGTGCTGGACCGGATTGAGGAAGGCAAGCAAAAACTGACGGTTGTCGCGACTGATTCGCTGGGGCGGGAAGCTCGTGCCGAGATGAATGTGATCGGGAAAAAGAAGCAATAGGGATGGCCCGGCAACAGCGGATAATCGCTAGAGCCGGGCCTGCTCCTTTGGGGGGAAGCAAATTCGATGTTTTACCACGGGATAAAGTGGGAATATGTTACGAGAGAGTTTCCGCTGCTGTCGCCGAGAAGAATTGCCGGGAAACACGGCAAGGAGCAGTGCATGGATCGGCTGCACCTGCTTCAGCAGTTTGGCCTGGAGCCTGTCCATCTGCTCGAATCCGATGAGAGCTATCCGGACGAGCGGTGCATCAGGGAATGCTTGGCGTTTGGCGATACGGTGTTTGCGTTTGAGCGGCTCAGTTTGCCGATGTGGCAGCTAAGCAGGCATGAGGTCGGGGTAGAAGTGCTCGATTTGCGCACGTGCTCGGCCATTTATACCAAAAGGAATGATACCAAAGTAGAGGATTGGTTTCCGAAAATTCGCAGAACAAGTGACCTTTTGCCTATAAAGTTTTTGTGATAGTCTTGCATCTGCCAAATATCGACATTATGATAGTCCTATAGCAGAGATAATTGCCCGGGAAAGGAAGAGATCGCAAATGATAGTCCAATACCTAGATCCGTTTCTTGAATCAGCCTCCTCCGTGATTCAACAAGTGTGCAATGTAGACATTTCGCGTGGGGAATTAGCTGAAAAAGAATGGAGCAATTCGGAAGGTCACACCTGGATTCGTATCGGGATGACAGGTCAATTGCAAGGAGACGTGTTTTTTGGTCTGCAAGAGGAGTTGGCTTTGCGCATCGTCTCTGCCATGATGGGCGGTTTTCCTGTACAGGAGATGGATGAGCTCGGGAAAAGTGCGATTTCCGAGTTGGGGAACATGATCTCTGGCAACGCCAGTACGCTTTTGTCCAATCGCGGTGTGATCGTCGACATTACGCCGCCGCTGTTTGTGCAGCACCACGATTTGAAGGACGTGACAGGGACAGCCTTGACTGCTCCGCTCGACCTGCACGACATGGGACGGATGGAAATTCAAATTATCGTCATTCGGTAAGAGACGGCTGCGGCCGTCTTTTTTTTGTGCAGGTAAGAATGGGAAAGAGCGGTTTTCGCCAGAAGAAGGGCACCGTAGCGAGAGTTCGAAGCAGGGGGAGAAAGCAAGTTTTGTATCCGCTGGCTGCGAAGAGTCTGGCAATGGCTTCGCGCCATCGGGTTTTCTAATGCGCACAGCTTTGAATCTATTTGCACCTGCGGGTTGTATTGTCTGAAATATAAAAAAACATAAAATATTTTTTGATTGTATAGATGATTTTTTTTAGATGGTGTATTGTTGGAATTAGTAAGGGGGTAGGAGTGCTTGGCATATGTGAAACAACTGCTTGGGATGTTCTTCCTAGTGATCGTCGTCTGCGGCGGGCCGTTTATGCTATACACGGTCAAGGACGAAATCGTCTTCGCGCCGGAAGAGATCGTCGTTCACACCGTATTCTTGATCCAGCAGATCGCGAGTGGTTCTCTCGGCACGTACTATTTGGGCGAAAATGAGAGAAGCATTGCAGAAGATATCGTACCGTTTGCCATGAACACGTTCAAGCTGCTGTTTGCCAGCGTCAGCATCGCGGTCGTAGCCAGTCTCGTATTCGGCTTGTTTTTGCAGCGCTTCCGTGCGGTTCGTCAACTGCAAAAGGTTTTGAACCTCGTTGCCACGATTCCTGATTTTATTCTGATTTTTATGTCGATTCTGGCAGCCGTTGCCTTTTACAAGCTGACGAATATTCGCATCATCACGCTGTCGCCTACCAGCGACTCCGCCAACGACTGGTTCCCGATGACGCTTCTGGCGATCGGACCGACGATTTTCCTGATGAAAGTAGTCAGCCTCAAGTACGCGCAGATCGGCGGCGAGGACTACATCAAGACAGCGCTTGCAAAAGGAATGGGCATCTGGCACGTGCTCACCCATCACGTGTACAAAAACATCAAGCCGTTTCTCGTGGCGGATTTGAAAAAGACGATCGCGATTACGGTAGCAAACTTGTTCATCGTGGAGTACCTGCTCAACGTCGTCGGCCTGACCCGCTTTATTTTCAGCAAAGATGGCGGCTACCAGTTCAACGCGGCGGTGATGGGGCTGCTCGGGATCATTTTGCTCTCGATTTTGGTCTACGTGCTCATCCGCGCGGTTCTGTATTTGTTTGAACGGGTGGTCGTTTACAAATAACGCGATTTTTATTCGGAACGAGTGAGGTTTTTCTATGCAAAAACGATTCAACTGGTCATTGTGGATCGGCGGCATCCTGGTGGCGCTGCTCGTGCTCATCGGCGTGATCGGGCCGTATATCGCCCCGTATGAGCTGGACTTTCAGGAAAAGCTGCGCAACGAGGTCGTCAACGGCAAAACGATCATTGTCGCACCGCCGCTGCCTCCATCCGCGGAGCATTGGCTGGGAACGGATAAATGGGGCTACGACCTGCTGACCTTGCTGCTTCACGGCGCGCCTTACACCGTGTTCGTCACGCTGGCAGTGGCCGCCGTGCGATTGTTGATCGGGATTTTTCTCGGCCTGTACATTGGCGTGCAGGACAAGCCCCAGCGCTGGTGGCTGGCGATTGAAAATGCCTGGAGCTACATGCCGATCTTCATCCCTGTCTATTTCTTGCTGAAAGGGATCAGCATCAACCCGCTGATGCCGACATCCACGCTTGTGTTGTTTTTCATCGTGGTCGTCGGCGTGCTGGGAGCGCCCTCTGTTGCTTCCTCGATCCGGCAAAAGACGGAGCAGATCAAGGAGTCGCAGTACGTCCTGGCTGCCGTCTCGCTCGGGGCGGGCCGCGAGCAGATCATTTTCCGGCATATCTTGCCGCATCTGAAGGAGCAGATCATCATTATATTGGTCACGGAAATGGTCGCGATCATGACCTTGATGGGGCTTCTCGGGATGTTCGACCTTTTCGTGGGCGGGACAAAAATGACGATGGACCCGGTTCTTTTCCACTCGATCACGCACGAGTGGGCAGGGCTGCTCGGTTCGTACCGGGGCTTTGTGTACAGCAATTACACCTGGATTTTCCTCACGCCGCTGGTTGCCTTCGTGATCGCGGTCGGCTCGTTTACGCTGCTGGCAAAGGGACTGCGTGAGAAGTTTGAGCAGACGTATCATCGGACGCCGTTTATTTAAAGGATGGAAGCTTAGCGCATGCAGCCCCAGTCTTGAATGGATCGGGGCTTTTTGCTTGCGGCGTTTGCTCCAAGGGAAGGGAACCAAGCATGCAAAGAAGCTGGATAAAGGAACCGGAAAGAAGGGAGCAGCAAGCGCGCTACTTGAATAGACTGAAGTGTCGGGGGCGGTGTTGGCCTTTGGGTTCCGACGCCAGCCTCCCCAAGCGGGCATTACGAAGCCTGTTTGGCAAAAGAGACGCCAGGCAGCCCGTCGACTCAACAAAATTTTTTCGCCACGGCGGCAAAGCCAAAAATGTTTCTTGTGTGGTGTTTCGGAACCCATTGCCCATTTTCTGAATAGGATGTAAGGCAAAAGCCTAAAATCCTTGAAATTCCGGCACCATCACCCACCCCCCATCATAGGATAAGGTGACTCTGTAATCCCTCAACCTTGTTCCTGTAGAGCCCACAAGGAGGGGTGGCACGATTGAAGGGTAGCGACCAAACCAAGCCGTTGTTAACGAATCGCGAAAGAGAAGTGTTTGAACTCTTGGTCCAAGATAAGACAACCAAAGAGATTGCCGGACAACTCTTCATCAGCGAAAAGACTGTGCGCAATCACATCAGTAATGTCATGCAAAAATTAGGTGTCAAAGGTCGATCTCAGGCAGTAGTCGAACTCGTTCGACTTGGTGAACTAGAGATTTGAACCCAGTCCACCCAGCCTCCCTTTTCTTCCCATGGTCGGAAGGGAGGGTTTTTTTATTTTGGGGGAGCGGGGGAGATAGGCAATACATAATATTGTTCTTTGCTTAAAGTATGGAATTATAGGAAATTTTATCTATAAAATTGTTTACAAGCAGATTAAAAGTATGGTATAAGTATAAATGGTAACAAAAACCAAAGTTTCCAATTAAAGATGGAGGGAGTGAAATGTTGAGCTACTGGGATAGTAGTATCAACAAGTTATTATGCTGAAAAATCAGCGGTGGTTAACAGTATTGTTAATTTTGGGGCTTCTCTTTGTAAATGCCAATGGTGTTTACGCCAGCACTACTGAGGAAGACGATGGCTATATTCAACGTAGCGAGATTGAGCATTTCATGGAAATAATGGCTGAAACCGAGACAGAACAAGCAAGAGAAATGAATAATGAATTAACCAAATATATGGAAGAAAATGAGGAGTACTTATTTGCAGAAGTAGCATCAATTGTTGATAAATATCAAGTTCCTGATACGACGAATCAGAGTGATGCAATGAGATATATGGAAGAAGTAGATCCAGAAGCACTACAGAGAGATTTCGAGCGCATAGATACACTTGCTCAAGAATATTATGATTACTACCAGATTCATAACGAGTTTCCAGAAGATGAGTCTTCCAAACAAGTATCTCTTAGGAGTATGGCAACGAGTGAAGCGCTAACTGTATTGAAAAATGCCGGGATTCGTATGACAGAAAGACAGTTGGCAGCGCGCTTGGCTGCATTGGGAGTGATTGCTGCGATTGATGGTCCACTTCCGGTAGGGGATTTTGTTGCTCTTGTTACGGGAGCCATCATTGTCAGCGATTATTTGAGTGACTATGTTGCAAGAAAAGATAGACTTGCTCAAGATATTGGGAATAACGAAGGCAGGTCATTTATTAAAATCGTTACAGAAAGTCTGTCGATTAGCGAAACAGTTACATACGAAATTAAAAGAAATAAAGTGAAGCATTTTAGAGCTTTTTTAAATCGGCTGGGTGGAGTGATTGTTGGGGATCCATTAACTCTTAGTGAAGCTAAACTGTTGGCTCGTCAGGAAAAAGACACGTTTAGCGTCCGTGAAGATTATGCTGAAAAAATTGTCGATCAACCCAATTATAAAAATGTAAAGCACACCCCTCATTACATAGATTCAAGAGGGAACAATAGGCCTGCCAATCTTCCTCATTGGCATTTAAAGAAGAAGATTAATGGTTCTTGGGAGCAAATCGAAGGACATCATTTCTTTCCATGGATTGGTTTAAAATAAATAAATTAATGGATTCCCCATGTCGAGACTTACGTCCTCTCTGTCGGAAAAAGAGTATCATCACGCTCGACCAGAACACCGTCTTCTTCGCCACCGCTTTATTCTTTCAAGTGCTACTGTCTGGGGACGTTTTTCTGCTATGATTTTAGTGAGATAAGGAGGATAGAATGCGTTTAAACATTGTGGAAATGGAAGAAATTTATATCGCAGGTATAGAGGTTGATCTGGATTTTGATTGGGATGAATTTTTCGAAGCGCCTGACCCGATCTTGTCAGAGATTGAACATGTGATGAAACATAATGTCTATTATTTCTTTTCAAGTGGGGAAAAATATATATTTGGCAAGCGAGTCAGTTCCATTGCGAATATCCCGGAAACGTTTATAGCTGCGAAAATACCTGCGGGGCTTTACTCCAAAGTACCTAGAATTTTATCTACCTATGAACATGACATGTTTTCGATGACGAATTACGAGGTGCTTGAAGGGGACGAATATAGCGAATATAGAGAGTTTGTATTTGGAGCAGCAAGCAAGTATCACGAATACGTTTATCGTTCAGTAGAATACTTGCCAGATGTCGTGAATGTGCGGCAGATTCCCGTTTTGCCAGAAGCGAGGGCAAAACTGCTTCGCAGGCAGTACATAGAAACATTTTTCGATGTAGACAGTAACCAAATTCGCAAGTTTCTCTATAAAAGATATGTAACATTGCACAGAGGATTCCTTTGGGAGTTTTTGGGAAAAGAGGCTTGCTGCAAAATGCAAGGGATGAGCTTGGCTGAAGCAACAGATTTTTTGAAAAGCAAACAAGAAGTGCTGTTTTTCTGGGACGCAACAAGCAAGTTAGGCAAAGAGTTCGCATACGGCAAAGTGTTTACGATGGATGCAGCAAAATTGATGCAATCTTACACGCGTTTCACTTTTGATATGTATCTGTTTGACTCGACCATGGACTGGACGATTATTTTTGTTCACGAAAGAATTAGCGATAAACCTGGCGATTGTTTTCTCATCAATAGGAATGAAATTGAGACAATGAGCTAAATGAGAGAAGGGGCTGTCCCTTACGTCATGGAAAATGACAGAGGAACAGCCCCTTGCATTGCGGATCGTTCGGAAATTAAGCAAAGGCTTTTAGCAGTTGAACGATTAATGGGATGAGATCTCCGATAAAAGTGAGAATCGCAATGGCAGTGTTCACAAAAGCCCCTCCTTAAAATTCCAAATTCACTATTAAGAAAAATTTTCCTTTTCATGTTTTTGTTTGGAAAAATACTGCATAACTACTTGCAAAGCCGCGAAGTGCATCACGATATGATTGCCCAGTGAAAAGCTGCGTTTTCCTGCATAGAAGCAAGAAACGGGATGTTCATCGCCAAATAAAACATAAAAAAGCTGCCGAACAGCCATACCGCTCGGACGTTGTTTTTCCGATCAATCCACCATTCAACGCGATTTTGGGCACTGGCAAGCAAGCAGCGCCCAAAAAACCATCTAGGGATTTGTTTCCTTCATCGTTCCCTCCGCATAGGTGACATGTTGAGCTGTTTGGCACGCAAAAAAATGACTGCTGGCTTAGCTTCGAGCCTGCCGGTCTATGAAAATGCTCCTTTTCGCAAAGCTGAACGGTGATTCCGTCGAGCCAGATTGGCAGGGCTGGCAGGTGAACACGAAAGAGGGATGCTCAATATCGCATCCCGGCAAAGCCTAATCCTTCCGTATAATCAAATACACAATCAACCCGATCACCGGGAAAAAAAGCAGCGCAACCAGCACGATAACGGAAAATTCTTTGCTGTTGCCTCTGCGCCGCGAATCGCGGTAGGCCCAAATGCTGATGAGGATGTTTATCGCGTTGAAAAGCAAAAATAATAGCAAGGGCAGAAACATCACAATCGAAGAATCGCCCAAACTTGCCAATCGAATCACCTGCTTTGTCGGATAAGTATGCTACTTTTTCTAATTATACCAAAAATTAGGTTATTGCACATGCGCAGGTAGACCTCCTACAAATAGCGGCTCTCGCGCCATTTTGTCTCGTATTCTTTTTTCTTGCCCTCAATCGGGCGGAACCTTTGCAACGTCAGTTTTGAGAGGAAGCAATAAAACAGATAGGGCAGCAAGCAGCCTCTGATCTCTCGATGGAGCAAATGATGAGAACCCATAGACAGCACCACCTTTGGTTTAGTTGCGAGATTTGGGGCAAGAAGCAGACCTTCCTCTCCCCATCATACAGGAAGACAATGCCATTTCCAAAGCTCCCGACAGCAACCGGAACACGAAGAAAACTCATAAAAAACTGAAAAATCCAAATTGACACAAGCTTGAATATTCTGCTAAGATGACTTTATAAAGTCATTGGAAAAACAAAGGATGAGCTTATACGATGCGCAGGACTGGAGATTTGAAACTCATTCAAGAACTGAATCGCTTTATCATACTCGATACAATCCGCCAGCATGGGCCCATCTCGCGCAGCGACATCGCCAAAAGGCAAGGCATCAGCCCTACCACCGTCACTTCGGCCGTCAACGAGCTGATTCGCGACGGATTGGTAGCGGAGGATGGCACAGGGGAATCGAAGGGCGGGCGCAAGCCGATCATGGTGCGCTTTTGCCCGGACGGGAAGTTTTTGATCGGCGTTTCCATCACGAATACGGCGATTACGATTGCCGAGATGAACCTGGAGGCGGCGACCAAGCGCAAGCAGGTGTACCCGGTCGGTCCTGACATGGTGAGCGAGCGGATCGTGCAGTACGTGCTGGATTCGATCGCGGACTTCTTGGGGCAGGTGGAGGATGTCACCCGTTGCCTCGGCATTTCGATCATCGCGCCGGGGATTGTCGATGCGGCAAGCGGCGTGATTCGCTTCAACTCCAAGCTGCGGCTGACGGATGTTCCGCTGAAGGATCTCGCCGAGCAGCGCTTTGGCATGGAGACGTGGCTGGACAATGACGCCAATGCGATCGCGCTGGCGGAAAAAAACTTCGGCGTGGGGCTTGATGCCGACAACCTGCTGTTTGTGACAGTCGGAGAAGGGGTAGGTTCAGGTCTTGTTGTAAACGGTTCCATTTTCCGCGGAAGCCGCGGGGGCGCGGGCGAGTTTGGGCATACGACAGTGGACCGGAGCGGCATGCGCTGCGATTGCGGCAATGTCGGCTGTCTGGAAAACTACGTCGCCTGGCCGGCGATCTACACGGGCTTGTTGTCCGCGATTGCGCGCGGCAAAGAGACGCTCGTGCTGGAGCTGGCTGGCGGAGATTTGACGAAAATTACGTTTGACGTGTTCCGCCAAGCCTTGCAGCAAAAAGACCAGGTGTGCGAGGACATCGTGGAAGAGATCGCGTCGTATTTGTCGATCGGCATCGTCAATCTGGTCAATCTGTTCAACCCGAGCCTGATTATTCTCGGCGGGGAAATGATGCGCGACAACCACGTCTTGTTCGAGCGTATCGAAAAACAGGTGCGGGAGCAGGCAATGGGCATCATGGTGGAAGGGCTGGAGTTCCGCCCGACTATGCTGGGAGCGGACTTTGAAGTCAAGGCAGCCGCTGCCGTACTGCTACAGGACGTTTTTCATTTCAGCCTGTAGTTCCTTTTTGCAGACTTTATTTTAGCATTGGAAAAAGAAAGTGAGCCTCAGATGGTGAAAGGGGGGAGCCGCGGAGGTCAAGGCACAGTCGTTTCAATCAAAAGCTGGGGGTAAAACAGAGGAGAACGTAATGTCGAGGAGGGATTTCACATGAAAAAGTTGGTTTCATTGGCGATGGCCGCTCTGTTGGTAGCGGTGGCAGGATGTTCCGGTGGCGGACAAAGCGCCGCCCCGTCTGAAGGGCAACAGCCGGGTGCGGCAAGCGGAGAAAAGGTAACGCTTACGTACGCCCTGTGGGACAAAAACCAGATGCCGGCCATGGAGGAAATTGCGAAGAAATTCCACGAAGCCAATCCCAATATTGACATCAAGATCGAGCTGACGCCGAACAAACAGTATTGGACGAAGATGGAAGCGGCTGCGACTGGCGGCACGTTGCCGGACGTTTTCTGGATCAACGGCCCGCGGATCATCAAGTACGCGGCAAACGACGTGTTGTTGCCGATCACAGACCAGATCAAGGCGGACGGCATCGACCTCGGGAACTACCCGAAGGCGCTGGTTGATCTGTACACATACGAGGGACAAAACTACGCATTGCCGAAAGATTTTGACACCATTGGCCTCTGGTACAACAAAAAACTGTTTGATGAAGCGAACGTGCCTTATCCGGACGAGACATGGGACTGGAACAAGCTGAAGGAAGCGGCGAAAAAGCTGACAGACGAGAAAAAAGGCATCTGGGGCATCGCGGCAGCGCCGTACGGACAGGACAACTACTACAACACGATCTTCCAGAGCGGCGGGTACGTCATCTCCGAGGACAAGAAGTCGTCGGGCTTTGACAAACCGGAAACGATCGAGGGGCTGAAGCTGTGGGTCGACATGATTAACGACAAAGTGTCCCCGTCTGCGGCGCAAATGTCGGAAACCGAGTCCACGCAGTTGTTCGAGTCGGGCAAGGTGGCGATGATTTACACGGGTTCGTGGATGGCGAGCGCTTTTCACACCAACGAATATACAAAAGACAAGGTAGACGTCGCGTATTTGCCAAAAGGCAAGGAAAACACCAGCGTCATTCACGGCCTGGGCAATGTGATCGCGGCGAACACGAAGCATCCGAAAGAAGCGTGGGAATTTGTGAAGTACTTGGGCTCCAAGGAAGCGGCTGAGATTCAGGCGAGCAAAGGCGCGGCGATTCCGGCGTTCAACGGCACCCAGGATACGTGGGTCAAGTCGATGCCGAACTTCAATCTGCAAATTTTCATCGATCAGGCAGCGAACGCCAAGGCGTACCCGATTTCCAAAGATACGGCGAAGTGGGCCAAGCTGGAGACGGAGTACATGACCAAAGCCTGGGCGGGCCAAATGAGTGTGGAGGATGCAGCCAAAGAGCTTGCGCAAAAAATGAACGAGCTGCTGGCGCAAGAGTAGGGTTTCAACGGGCGGATGGCTTCGGAGGGTGAACGGAGCCATCCCCTGCTACGAGCTTATTGTCAGGGGGGATATTGCGATGAGCAGCCAACTTCAGCCTGAGGTGCATGCCGCTGCCCGGCCAAAAGCGGAAAAATCGTTGAACCGGATGAAGCGAAGCGACTGGCTTTGGGCGTATCTCATGATCGCGCCGACGCTGATCGGTTTGGGTGTGTTTTACATATGGCCAGTCGTGCAAACCATCTATCTCAGCTTTACCAAATGGGGAGGCTTCGGCAAGTACAAATGGACGGGCGTCGACAACTACGTGCTGCTGTTCCAGGACCCGAACATGTGGATCGCGCTGAAAAATACGTTCGTCTATACGGTGCTCGCGGTGCCTGCCAGTATCGCCATCTCCATATTGATCGCCGTTTTGCTGAACCAAAAAATCAAAGGCATCTCGTTTTACCGCACGCTGTATTTCTTGCCGGTCGTGACGATGGCGGCTGCCGTGGCGATGGTGTGGAGATGGCTGTACAACGCCGATTACGGTTTAATCAACTACTTGCTCGGGCTGGTGGGAATTGAGGGGCCGCGCTGGATATCCGACCCGGCGATCGCGCTGTACGCCGTCATTATCGTGGCGGTCTGGAGCTCGATCGGCTACAACATGGTCATTTTCCTCGCGGGCTTGCAGGGCATTCCGCGCAGCTACTACGAAGCGGCCGAAATGGATGGCGCCGGACCTGTGCGCATGTTTTTCACCATCACGCTGCCGCTGTTGACGCCGTCGATTTTTTTCGTCAGCATTACGTCGCTGATTGGCGCCTTCCAGGTGTTTGACCTGATTTATTTGATGATCGGCAAGCTGGGCAATCCGGCGACCGAGGCTACGCAAACAGTCGCGTATTTGTTCTTCACCAACGGCTTCGAGTCGGGCAACGGAGGCTATGCAGCCGCAGTGGCTGTCGTGCTGCTCGTGCTGATCCTGATTGTGACGGCCGTCCAGATGAAAATGCAGAAAAAATGGGTTCACTACGATTAAGCGAGCATGACGGGATGGGAGGAATGAGGGATGAGTGTCCGAACAGGACGTAATCGAGCAGCCAAAAACGTATTGATTCATCTTGTTTTGATCGCTGGCGCTCTGGTGATGGTCGCGCCGTTTGTCTGGATGGTGCTCACCTCGCTGAAAACGCTGGGCGAGTCGACGCAGGTGCCGCCTGTCATCTGGCCGACGGCGCTGCAATGGGAGAACTACACGCATATTTTCGAGATGCTGCCTTTTTACGATTTTTACTGGAATACGATCTTGACTACCGTGGTGAAAGTCGTCGGGCAAGTGTTCTTGTGTTCGCTTGCGGCGTACGCGTTCGCCCGCATCGAGTTTCCGGGGAGAAACGCCTTGTTCATCGTGTTTTTGTCCGTCTTGATGGTGCCGGGGCAAGTGTTTTTGCTCCCGCAGTTTCTCATCATGAAGGAGCTGGGCTGGCTGAATACGCTCACGGCGTTGATTGTGCCGGGACTGTTCAGCGCATTCGGAACGTTTCTGTTGCGCCAGTTTTTCATGTCCTTGCCAAAAGAGCTGGAGGAAGCGGCGAAGCTGGACGGCTGCAACCACTTCCAGATTTACTGGCGGATCATGCTGCCGCTGGCCAAGCCCGGGCTGATCGCACTGGCGATTTTCGTCGCCCTCTGGTCCTGGAACGACCTGATGTGGCCGCTGATCGTCAACAGTACGCCGGATAAAATGACCTTGTCCGCAGGATTGGCTTATCTGACCGGAGAACATACGAACATGACGAACTATCCGATTTTGATGGCCGGCTCCGTTCTTGCCATTTGGCCGATGATTATTGTCTTTATTTTCTTGCAAAAGCATTTTGTCGAGGGAATTACCCTAACCGGGTCCAAATAGCCATTTTCCCCAGAAGGAGTGAAAAACCAATATGCATCATGTTCTGGTAATCGGAGCAGGTACGATGGGAACTGTTCACGCACGCTCTTACGCTGCTATGGAAAACGTTGAGCTGGTCGGCATTGTCGACATTCGTGCAGAACGCGGTCGCGAGCTGGCGGCCGAGACGAAGACAGAGTGGTTCGCAAGCTATGAGGAAGCGATGGAAAAGCTCGCGCGGGTAGACATCATTGACGTGTGCCTGCCGACCTACCTGCACAAGACGTACGTGCAAAAAGCAGCCGACGCCGGCAAGCACATCATCTGCGAAAAGCCGCTGGCGCGCAACAAGGAAGAAGCAGAGTCCATCGTAGACTACTGCCGCGAGAAAAACGTCAAGCTGTTCGTCGGCCACGTCCTGCGCTTTTTCCCCGAGTACGAGAAGTCCCGTCAACTGGTGCAGGACGGCGCGATTGGCAATGTCGGCGTGGCGCGGACGTTCCGGGGCGGGATTTTTCCGACCGCGTGGAACGACTGGTATGCCGACTACAAAAACAGCGGCGGCCTCGTGCTGGACATGATTATTCACGACTTTGACTTTTTGCGCTGGTGCTTCGGCGACGTGGAGCGCGTCTATGCGAAAAGCTTGCTCGGGCGCGGATTCGCGCGGATGGATTACGCGCTGGTGACGCTGCGGTTTCAAAACGGGATGATCGCGCACGTGGAAGGCTCGTGGGCGCATGAAGGCTTCTCGATGAAAATGGAGCTGGCTGGCAGCGAAGGCATCATTCAGTACGACAGCGCGAAGGAAAAGCCGCTGATCGCGGTCAACCGCGCGAAGCAGGCGGGCATGAGCGGAGTGGCGGTGCCGGAGAGTCCGTTGCGGGAAAATCCGTATTTCCGCGAGTTGAAGCACTTCATCGACTGCATCGAAAACGACCGCGAGCCGCGCGTGACGGTCGAGGATGCCGTGAAGGCAGTGGAAATCGCGCGAGCCGCGCTTGAGTCAATCGAAACGGGCAAGCCCGTAACGCTAGTGTAGGAGGGGACCACATATGAAACTGGGAATCATCAGTGTCGCACATATGCATGCGTACAGCTACGCGAATGCTGTCGGGAAGCTTGCGGGCGTACAATTGGTCGGGGTTGCCGACGAGGACGAAGCGCGCGGCAAGGCGGCGGCAGAGAAGTGGGGCGTACCGTTTTACCGCGATTATCGCGAGCTTTTGAAAACGGACATCGACGCGGTCATCATCACTTCGGAAAATGCGAAGCATCATGAGCATACCGTAGCAGCGGCGAAGGCAGGCAAGCATATCCTGTGCGAAAAGCCGCTCGCGACCACGCTGGCGGCGGCCGAGGAAATGATCGACGTGTGCCGCGAGCAAGGCGTCATTTTGCAGACGGCGTTCCCGGTCCGGTTCCATCCGGCGGTCGTGCGGGCCAAACAGCTCGTGGAGCAAGGCAAGATCGGCCGCATCATGGCGATCCGCGGGACGAACCGGGGGCAAAATCCGGGCGGCTGGTTCGTCGATCCGGCCCAATCCGGCGGCGGCGCAGTCATCGACCATACGGTGCACGTCGTCGATTTGATGCGCTGGTTCATGGGCGCAGAAGTGCGCGAGGTGTACGCGGAGGTAGACAGCAAGTTTTCCGCTACTCCGATTGACGACTGCGGCATTTTGACGCTCGAATTTGAAAACGGCGTGTTTGCCACGCTCGATTGCAGTTGGTCCCGCAACAAGACGTTTCCGGTCTGGGGCGACGTCACGATGGAGATTATCGGCACGGAAGGCACGATTTCGCTCGACGCCTTTTCGCAAAAGCTCGACGTGTACAGCAACGACAAAGGCTTGAAGTGGGTGAACTGGGGCGACGACATGGACAGCCAGTTGGTGAGCGACTTTGTCGCGAGCGTCCGGGAGAAAAAAGCGCCATCGGTAACGGGAGAGGACGGCATGCGGGCGGTGGAAGTCGCGCTTGCTGCCTACCAGTCGGCTGAGCAGAAGCAGCCGGTAGTCATACGCTAGCTGGGACGGTGAACGAGAGTGAGCATACAGATCGGAATGATTGGCGTTGGCGGGATTGGACAGCATCACCTGAAAGGCTTGCTCGCTGACGAACGGGTGAGAGTCACAGCCGTCTGCGACGTGAACAAGGAAGCGGCGGCGTCTACGGCAGAGCAGATCGGGGCTGCGGGCTACACGTCCTGGCGGGAGCTGCTCGCGCATGAACAGCTCGATGCGCTGTTTGTCTGCGTTCCGCCTTTTGCCCATGAAGAAATCGAGGAGCAGGCTGCGGCCAGAGGCATTCACCTGTTCGTGGAAAAGCCGATCGGACTGGATCTGGAGACAGTCAAGAGGAAGCAGGCGGCGATCGAGAAAGCAGGAATTATCAGCGCGACAGGCTATTGCCTGCGCTATCTGGACATCGTGCAGCAGGCCCGCGACTATTTGGCTGACAAGCAAATCGCGCTGGTGCGCGGCCATTATTTGACCAAATTTGTGGAGACGCCGTGGTGGCGACAGATGGGCAAATCCGGGGGCCAGCTTGTTGAGCAGGCGACGCATACGCTCGACATGATGCGCTTTTTGGCCGGGGACGTGGAAAAAGTGTACGCCCAGATGGCGCTTATGGCCTCGCAAGACATCGACGGCATCGACATTCCCGATGTATCGGCGGTCAGCCTGTCGTTTGCAACAGGGGCGATCGGGCAGCTCGATACGTGCTTCATCCAGGCCGATCACCGCACAGGGGTGGAAATTCTCGGGAAGCATTTCCGCGTCCAGATCGACGGCCGAAAGCTGACGATCACGGACGAGGCGGGAACGCGCACGACAGAAGCAACGGTGGACATGTACAGGAAGCAAGACCGGGCGTTTGTCACGGCAATCGAAACAGGGGATGCGAGCCTGGTCCTGTCACCGTATGCCTCGGCGAAAAAGACGCTGGCGGTTACGTTGGCGGCCAATCAGTCTGCGAAGTCAGGCACACCTGTCACGATTTCGCACGATGAATAAGGGAGTGAACAGCATGTTTTTTCAAAAAGGAATCAACGCCTGGTGCTTCCCGAAGGAAACCGGAGCAGAGGACATTTTCCGGCAGGCAAAAGCGTACGGGTACGCGGGCGTCGAGCTGAATCTCGACGAAGGGGACGCTTGCTTGCATCTGGAGATGACGGAGGAAGAGTTACGGCTGCTCGCGCAAAAGGCCCGCGAGCATGGGCTGGAACTGCCGAGCGTCTCGACGGCGCTTTTGTGGAAGTACCCGCTTACGCACAATGACGAAGCAGTTCGCGAAAAAGGCATTCGGGTCGTCGAGAAAATGATCGAGGCGGCGAGCATTTTTGGCGCCCGGACGGTGCTCGTGGTGCCTGGACTGGTGACGGCGGAGGTTTCGTACGACAAGGCGTATGAGCGCGCACGCGAGGCGCTCGTGCGGCTGGCGCAAACGGCAGCGGCCAAGCAGGTGCACATCGGCATCGAAAACGTCTGGAACAAGTTCCTGCTCAGTCCGCTGGAAATGGCCGGACTGATCGACGAAGTGAATAGCCCGTGGGTAGGCGCTTATTTCGATGTCGGCAACGTGCTGCAGTTCGGGTTTCCCGAGCAGTGGATCCGGATTTTGGGGAAAAGAATCCGCGCCATTCACGTCAAAGATTTCAAGACGTCGACGGGCAACATTACCGGATTCGTGCCGCTTTTGGCTGGCGACATCCCGTGGGATCGCGTGGTGGAGGCGCTGCGCGAGGTGGAGTACAGCGGCTATGTCATCCCGGAAATCTCGCCGTTTGCCCACAAGCCAAAGCTGCTGCTCGCGCAGTGCTCCCAGGCGCTTGACGCCATTTTTCAATAGAGAACAGACAGCGAGGATGTGAGTCAAAGGATGACCCAAGACAAACCATATGCCATCGGAATTGATCTGGGAGGCACGAAAATCATCGCTGCTATCGTCGACCAGAATGGCTGCATCCTGAGCCAAGCGAATGCGCCGACGCAAAAGGAGGACGAGGCTGATGCTGTCATTTTGCGAATTGGCGATCTGGTGCAGTCCGTGCTTGCGGACAGCGGTGTCGGCCTCGCGCAAATACGCGGAATCGGAATCGCTACTGCCGGAATTATTGATACGCATCGGCACATGGTCATCTTTGCGAGCAATCTGAACTGGAGCGACGTGGCAATCGGCGACAGGCTGCACGAACGGTTTGGCGTTCCGGTGCAGCTCATCAACGACGCCAATGCGGCAGCGGTGGCGGAATGGGCTTTTGGCAGCGCCAGTGGCACGGATGATCTCATTTACGTGACGGTCAGCACGGGCGTGGGAGCCGGCATCATCAGCGGCGGCCGCCTGATTACCGGAATCGGCGACAGCGCGGGAGAGTTCGGGCACATATCGCTTGACCCGGAAGGACCGCTCTGCGCCTGCGGGAACAGAGGCTGCCTGGAAAACTACGTCTCCGGGCTTGCGCTCGCCAAAATGGCGCAGGAGCAGTTGCAATCCGGTACGGCCAGCTCCTTGCGCACTTGCACCACGGGCGAGCTCAGCCGCATTACGGCCAAGGAGATCGGCGAGCAGGCACAGAGCGGGGATGCGCTCAGCATCGACTTGCTGCGGCAGGCTGGCTACTACCTCGGCGTCGGCCTGACCAACTTGATCCACCTGTTCAATCCGCAGGTGATCGTGTTCGGCGGCGGAGTCATGAACAACGGACAGATCCTGCTCGAAGAAGCGCAGCGGGTAATCCGCCAGCGCTGCATCTCGCGCATGGCGAGCCAGGCGACGATTCAGTTGAGCACGATGGGAGCGGAAGCGGGCGTGCTGGGAGCAGCGGGGATGTATTTTCCGGCCGCGCGCAAAAAAGTGGCCGTCTAAGCGAGGATGAAGCGCGAAGGAATAAAAGGAAGCCGACGTTTTGCCAGAGACGTCGGCTTTTTGCTGTGGTTCTTTTGCATAGGCACGCTTGACGAGGGGGGCTTGGCGGGAAGGCGCTCGCGCTTTCTGCGGGATGGCATGACAGAATCTCCAAGGGTTCTCGCCTCAGACAAGTAATCGTAACCTGCCAGATTTTCCTTACAACTGTTTCGGGTCCGGAACATAGGCAACATAACCGATGCTGTCTGGCGAGTCGGCAATTTTCGTTTGCTTGGGAAAAGCGCGAAGCGTCCACAGGATGTACAGGTCGCCAAACCCGCCGAGCAGCATCGCGATGCTCCATAAGTACCAAAAGATCGAATGGAAGAAGTACGCCAGGAAAAGCGGCAGCACGCCGAGCAGCAAGTTCGGAAGCAGGACGGCAAACCGATAGCTGCCGATGGAGATCGGCTTCAGGCAGCAAGCGTACAAAACGAGCTTGCGCCACACCACGCCAAAGCGAATATCTGCGACAGACACCTGGCGGCTGAGCAGGAAGCCGACTCCGTGCAGTAGTTCATGGACGATTACGCCAACTGCGACCGCGAGAAAAAACAGGAAGAAGTCGCCAAACGAGAGCGTAAAGGCGAGTGTCGTCTGATAAAGAAACGCGAACAAAGCTGCCGGAACGAACAGCAGGAAGCACACGCAGGCAAGCAAATTGGCTTTTAACGGCTGCAAGATCACCTGCTTTTTCACGTAGTTGGGTTCCAAATCAATCGGGCCTCCTGTCATGATATACTCCAAGTATAGCTTTTTGGGCTGACGGCGTTCAAATGAATCCGCCATACTGCACAGGAATTGGCCTTTCGACTCATATGGTTTCGGAATGCGGTTCATGTATGATGAAGTTGTGGCACGTTTCGGCAAAAAACAGGCCAAAGGAAACAGAAAAAAGCGGATGAGGGGTCGCAGCATGCAGGGGAAAAACAAACGTCTATTACTGGGAATCGCGCTACTGGTTGTCATTGCGTTGGGCTTTTGGGGCTATCGCTTGCTGGGGCCGATTGCGCTGGCAGAAGGGTATTTGTACGAAGACAACAGCCGGATGGCGTACGCAAAAGTAACAGCGGAAAATGACCAGGTCAACGTTGAAGTAACGTTGTCCAAGCTGCTCGTCGAGGATACGATTCCGCGCTTGCAGACGGAGACAAGCGTCTGGACGGGGACGATGGAAAAAGATACGCTTACCCTTCAAGAGAAGACGACGGGCCAAAAGCTCCAGGCCAAGGTGAGCGCAGACGGGCTGCTGTTCCAGGGGCCGCTTGCGCAAGGCGAGCCGGCGGAAACCAAGCTCGCAGCCAGCAACAAGCAGACGTACGACGACAAGCTGGCGGCGTGGACGAACAGCGTCGAGCAGGAAGCCGCCCAGAAGAAAAAAGAAGTGGAAGAGCAACGGGCCAAGGAAGCAGCGCGCGTCGAGTTCGCTAAAAAGGTCGAGCAGACGGGGAGGCTTACGGCCGATATGCTGGAGAGCGCCCAATATTTGCAGGAAATCCAGTTCGCAGAGGAGCTGCAGTTTTCCAAAGACCAGGTCGTCGAGCTGCAAGGTCTTTTGGACGAGCTGATTACATACGCGAAACAGCCTAGCCTGAGCAAAATGGAATACGACGTGATGGCCGGGACGCTCGGCAGCATGAAGGTGCTGGTCGACGGGATGAACGCCATGGACAGCACGATTGCGCAAAAGAAAAAGAGCATGCAGGACATCATCGCGGTGCTGGAGACGGATATGAAAGACGCGCAGGCGGTGTGGGAGGAAATCAAGGCGAGCGTGACAGATGCAGAGAAGCGGGAAAAAGCGTTGACGGACGCGGTCAAGACAGGCTCCGATGCGATCGCGCAGGCGAAGCAGCGGCTCGGCACGCTGGAAAAAGAGCAGGCGGGCGTCAAAGCTTCCGCAAACAAGCTCTACCAGCAGGCGGCAGCCGTGCTCGAACAGACGAGGTCCAAGTACGGCTACTAGCACTGATACACCGATAGCGGAAAAAGACAGGCTCAGCTTCCGGACGGCTCGATGCGGCGGGAGGCTGAGCTTTTTTGTGCAGATTGTGCAAAAAAAGAATGGACTAGAGGTTTATCCGGTAGAAGGACAACCTGGCACGACTTCGGACGAAGAGGGAAAGCAAGACGCGTTCGCTTTAGATAGCAAGGTTTCGGCAATGGCTCGATGCAGCAGCCAAGTCTCTGGAGCGAATGAGATTTTGTTATTTTCAGATCGGTTTTATTGTATTATTCTTAATCGTATAAATCAGCCTTTGTGGCTTTGGTCGGGAGGTTTTTTATGAGCGTCTACGAAAGTATTACGGAGCTGATCGGAAACACGCCTCTCGTTCGCCTGAACCGGATGGTCCCCGAAGGAGCGGCAGAAGTATGGGTGAAGCTGGAAAAATTCAACCCGTCGGGAAGCGTCAAAGACCGGGCTGCTTACAACCTGATTGCCGTAGCCGAGCAGGAGGGCCTGATCCGGCCAGGGGACACGATTATCGAGCCGACCAGCGGGAACACCGGGATCGGCTTGGCGATGAACGCCGCGGCCAAAGGGTACCGGGCGATATTGGTCATGCCGGACAACATGTCCAAAGAGCGGATCAACATCTTAAAAGCGTACGGGGCAGAGGTCGTGCTGACGCCAAGCGAGCAGCGGATGCCGGGAGCGATTGCCAAGGCCAAGGAGCTGCAGCAGGAGATTCCGCGCAGCTTCATCCCGCAACAGTTTGAAAACAAGGCGAATCCCGATATCCACCGGGTCACGACTGCCCGCGAAATTTTGGCGCAGACGAACGGACAGCTCGACGCTTTTGTCGCAACCGCTGGCACTGGCGGAACGATTACGGGGACAGGCGAAGCGTTGCGCGAGCAGCTTCCGGAGCTGTACATCGCCGTCGTCGAGCCAAAAGGCTCCCCGGTTTTGTCCGGCGGCAAGCCTGGACCGCACAAGCTGGTCGGCACCAGTCCGGGCTTTATTCCGCGCATTTTGAATACGGGCATCTACGACGAGATCATCCAGATCGCGGACGAGGACGCGCTGGACAGCATGCGCAAACTGGCGGCGCTGGAAGGGATTTTGGTAGGTCCGTCGTCTGGAGCATCGGTGTTTGCTGCGGTTGCTGTCGCGAAAAGGCTGGGAGCAGGCAAGCGGGTCGTCTGCATCGCGCCGGATACGGGCGAACGGTATTTGAGCATGAATCTTTTTTAAAAGGAAACGAAGCAAGCGAAAGCCGCTTTTCTGTGCGAGGGAGAAGGCGGCTTTTTCGTATCCCGGGCGAGCATGGTGTGTTATTATTTGGAAAAAGTCTTTCCGACAGGAACAGACACGATGAGGAGCGGCATGCAAATGGGCAGAAGGGCTATAATCGCCGGAGCCGGGGTGAGCGGGCTGGCGGCTGCCATCGCATTGAAGCAGGCGGGCTGGCAGGTGATGTTGTACGAGCAGGCCAAGGAGCAAAAAGCCATCGGCGCTGGCATCGTGCTCGCAGCCAATGCGATGAAAGCACTGGATAAGCTCGGGGCGGGGGCGCGCGTTCGCGAGCTTGGTTCCCCTGTTCGCGAGGCGAAAATACGCGACTGGCGAGGAAACGTGCTGGTCGAGATGGCTTTTGAGCAGCAAGCAAAGCGCTGCGGGGCGGACAGCTACTTGATCCACCGCGCTGATTTGCAGCAGGCCATGCTTGCGAAAGTGGCGGCGCACGATCTCGTTCTGGACAAAAAGCTCGTTTCCTTTGCGCAGGAAAAGGGCGGCGTGCAGGCGGCTTTTGCGGATGGCACGACAGCGGAAGCAGACGTCCTGATTGGCGCGGACGGCATCCATTCGCGCGTTCGCAAGCAGCTTTTTGGCGAGGGGAAAATGTGCTACTCCGGCTACACGGCGATTCGCGGCATAGCCCGCTACGAAGACCAGCGCTATCCGGTGGAAACGCACGGAGGGTTCGAAGCGTGGGGGAGAGGAGCCCGGTTTGGCTTTTCGCACATCGGCGGCAACCGAATTTTCTGGTTTGCGGCGGTCAACGCGCCAGAGGGCGAACAAGATTCGCCGATCGCCCGAAAGCTCGCGGCTATGCGCAGGTTCGAAGGCTGGTACGAGCCTGTGCAGGCTGTCATTGCGGCTACGCCAGAGGAAGCGATTTTGCGCCATGACATATACGACCGCCGTCCGCTGAAGCAGTGGGGAGCAGGGCTTGTAACGCTGATCGGAGACGCTGCGCATCCTATGCTGCCGAATCTGGGCCAGGGAGCAGGCCAGGGGCTGGAGGATGCGCTCGTGCTGGCGCGCTGCCTGGCAAAAGCGGGAGGCGCCGCTGATTTTTCCACAGCTTTGCGCGAATACGAAGGGCTGCGAAAAAAACGGGTGCATGCCATCGTGCGCAGCTCGCGGCTGATCGGCTATGTGACGCAATGGGAAAATCCGCTGGCGGTCGCCTTTCGCAGCCTGCTGTTGAAAACGATACCTGCCGACGTGCAGAGCAGGCGGCTGGACTGGATTATCGGGCACGAGGTATAGACGCAAGCCAAAAAAGCAGGGAGCGGAAAGCTCCTGCCTTTTTCTGTGCAAAACGTTCCCGGCGCAATTCGTGCCAGGCAGCTTTTGAGCGTTTGGGATCGGCAAAACGAGCCTGAATGGTTTGCCCTGCCTTAGCCTTGCTGACGCGCCTGGTAGGCGAGCAAGGCTCCGATGAACAACTGTCCGGTCTGGAGCATGGAGCGCTCATCCACATCGAATTTCGGGTGGTGGTGCGGATAGGTCGCCTTGATCTCCGGGTTGCGGCCGCCTGTCATGAAGAAAGTGGCTGGCCGCTCCTGCGCGAAGTAGGCAAAGTCTTCTCCGCCCATGATCGGCGGCATCTTGATGACGTTCTCGTCGCCGAAGAGACGCTTGGCTTCTGCCTCGACATGCGTCGTTTCCACTTCGTCGTTCCAGGTGGCAGGGTAGCCGCGCTCGTACGTGATTTCGCACGTCGCGCCGACAGCCTGGCAGCTCGCCTCTACGATGCGGCGCATGGAATGCTCGACTGCGACGCGCACTTCCTCGTCATACGTGCGCACGGTTCCTTTGAGGCGCACTTGGTCGGGGATGACGTTGTAGGCTTCGCCGCCTCCGAGGAACGAGCAGACGGACAGAACGACCTGCTTGAGC
Source organism: Brevibacillus agri (assembly GCF_004117055.1). Lineage (NCBI taxonomy): Bacteria > Bacillati > Bacillota > Bacilli > Caryophanales > Paenibacillaceae > Brevibacillus > Brevibacillus agri. The sequence continues at coordinate 4,144,587 of NZ_CP026363.1, read as the reverse complement.
GGATCAATCTGACGGCTTGCTATTTGTTGCAAGTTCATCACGATCTGGCTGCCGAGCACGATCGGGTCGATCGAGTTGTGCGGGGAAGCGCCGTGGCCGCCTTTTCCGTACAAAATGATTTCGAAGCTGTCCGCCGCCGCCGTTACATAGCCCGTCGCAATCCCGACCTTGCCGACTGGCAGGTCAGAGGCTACGTGCGCGCCGAACACTACGTCGACGCCTTCCAGGCAGCCTGCTTCGACCATGGCCTTGGCGCCGCCCGGCGGCAGCTCTTCGGCAAATTGATGCAGGAACACGACCGTTCCTGGAATTTCGTCACGATATTCGCTCAACACTTGCGCGACACCCAAAAGCCCTGCTGTATGAATGTCGTGCCCACACGCGTGCATCACGCCTGGAATGCGCGATTTGTACTCGACGTCTTTTTCATCCTGAATCGGCAGGGCGTCAAAGTCGGCGCGCAGGGCGACTGTTTTTCCCGGTTTGCCGCCCTTGAGATAGCCGACGACGCCCATGCCGCCGACACCTGTTTTGACTTCAATGCCAAAGGAAGCCAGCTTGTCCGCTACCTTTTTGGCCGTATTCTCCTCTTTGAAGGAAAGCTCGGGGTACATATGCAGATCGCGTCTGAATGACACAAGCTCGGGGTAAATTTCCTGTAAACGGGCAAACAATTTGTCTTGCATTGGCTCCACTCCTTTTTCCCGTAGAAAGAGATTGGTAATTCGCAGTCTCTCCATTATAAAAATATTGCGAAATATATTGCAATCTATGCTGTACCAGAGTATGCCTGGTGTGACGGGGGATGCAGGTGGACAGCGGCGGCCAGCCGAATCGACGTCGCGTCCTACGAGCAATTTTTGCAGCATCCCGTAAAGGAAAATCCGGCGTACGAGCGGCTCACCTCCCAGCTCAGCCAGGTGCGGGAGCAGTTCGGGGTCCTGTACTTGTACTTGCTGCAAATCAATCCGGATGGAAGCGGCGGCAAAGTCATGGTCGCCGCCCATCCGCCCGATTCCGGCATCCAGTTTCAGATTGGCGACCCCTGTTATGTGAATGCGGAGCAGATTGCCAAAATTCGCGCGGGGGAGACGTATTATTCGGACATCATTCGCGATCCCCACTACGGCGTCTACATGTCGGCAGGGGCACCGCTTCTGGGCAAGGACGGCCGGCTCGCCGGCATCGTCGGCGTCGATACCGACATGGCGATGGTCGAGGGCATAGGCAAGGACGTCGTGCGCAACAGCGTGCCCGTCTTCGTGTTTCACGGACTGTTTGTGGTCGTGCTGATCGTTTTGATTCTGGGCCTTTCGCGTTGGTACCAGCGGGAAATTCGCGTGGCGGTGGGAGAGACGGAGGAGCATTACCAGGACGAGCTGCGCTCTGTCATCAGCTCCATACGCTCGATTCGACATGATTTCGTCAACCATATGCAAGTGTTGTACGGACTGATTGAATGCGGCTATTTCGACAAGGCGCGCGATTACATCCAGTCGCTGTTGAAGGAGACGAAGTTGCTCGATCTGACGGTGCGGATCGCCAATCCGGCGTTGATGGTTTTGTTCCATACAAAATGGGAGCAGGCCAAATCGAAGCAGATCGTCATGCAGTTCGCCGAGTGCCCGGATCCGTTTGAGGGCATTCCGTCTATTGACCTGGTGAAAATTATGTCCAATCTGATCGACAACGCGATAGATGCCGCAGAGATGGCGGATGGGGAAAAGCGGATTCGGATCGCCTGCCGCCGGGAGGACAAGCAGTACGTCTTCGAGGTGGAGAACACGGGCGCGGAGATTTCGCCCGAGCAGCGTGCGCACATTTTCACGGTAGGCTATACGACCAAGCCGGCAACGCGCTCAAACGCGCGGGGAGCGGGATTGCCGATCGTCCAGGCGGTGGTCAGCAAACATAACGGGAGCATCGAGATCGTCTCGGAGCATGGAATGACGCGGTTCACGGTGATTTTGCCTGCAAAATAAATGACGTCTCGCCTTTTGGCGAAGAAGAAAAGCCGTCCATTAGCGACGGCTTTTTCTTGTAGGCGACATGAACGAGACACAGTGGAAGGGGTTCAGCCAGAAAGTATTTTTCGCTATAAATCGACAAAATTCTACAATATTTTCATAGGACTTTTGGCCGTAGACGCCTTGTGAGAAATTTTTCTTCCCCCGCTATCAGACAAGGATTCGCATAAAACATGGAAAAAGCGTGGAGTTTGTCATTCTGGGTCAGATTGCTTAGGCGAAAAAATGGTTTTGCGCAGGAACGATTTTCTGTCGAAAGAAAATTTTTGGCTATGATCTAAAAACGTGTAATAATTGTGAATAGTCGGAACTGGGGGTAAAATCATAGTCCGGCCAAACCAAGTAGATAGAAAAAGAGGGTGAACGGCAGTGAAGAAAGGCAAGAAGCTATTATCTATTTTATTTTCGTCATCGCTTGTGCTGAGCGCATTTGCGGCTGCACCTGCTGCGGGACTGGCCAAGTCGAAGGAGGACAAGCATACCTTGGAGGTGGACTTGTCCACAGTCAATATTGACCGATTGGTAAAAGGGCTGATTGAGCAAGGCATTATTGATGAGGACGACGATCAGGAAGAAATCAATGAAGCTTTGTTCGATTATCTCAAGGACAAAAAAGTGCCGCATGGCATCGACAACTCCTCGTCCTTCGGGAAAAAAGCGGAGAAGTCCCAGCAGGCAGCTTTGTCGGAGGCGGCAAAGCGGGTGGCAGAGGTCGAGGATCAGGATGAAAGCGAACTGCGCGCCTCCAAACGAGTACATACCGATAACATCGTGATCGCGCTCGTTGAATTTCCCGATCGGGAGCACAACCAGTTGCCGAAAGTGAACGACACGCTCTGGACAAAGGATTTCAACGAAAAGCACTACCGCGACATGCTTTTCAATCAAAAAGGC